>NZ_RCOC01000051.1:0-69818 GCF_004307515.1 Pseudomonas sp. Sample_14
ATCAGTCCCGGAGCGAAGGAACCCGAGCCTGCGAGGGCCGAACGTAGGAGCAAGCGTTTTTTTGCTTACTTTTTTTAGGCGTTTGTAAAAAAAGTGAGTCGCCGTAAGGGCGAAACCGCCAGCCGCCACACCCGAAGCAACGGATATTCACCCAATCAGCCAGCATGCTCGCCTGTAGGGGCGCCTTCGCGAGCAGGCTCGCTCCCACAGTGAAAATGCGCCCGCCCAAAAATCAGCGGCAACAAAAAACCCGCAGACAATCACTCATCTGCGGGTTTCCCGTTCAAGCAGCCAAGAAGATCAGAAATCCTCCAGCCGCCACACCTCATAAGCCGGCGTCTCATACGGATGACTGAGCTTCAACGCCGCCACAACAGCCACAATCAACTCATCCGCAACGACAAGCTCAACCTTCCATTCCTCAACCCGCTCGACCTGCCCCGCCTGACCGATAAACGGCTGACTGCCGTCCAACGGTCGAAACTGGCCCAGGCCAAGCACCTGCCACGCACAGTGGTCATAGTCACCGATCCGCCCACCACCGGCAGCGAACACAGCCCCTTTGACCACCTCGACATGACTGTCAGGAACAAAAAACGCCAGCTTGTACACAGGCCTTAGTTCACCCAGACGCGCGCATTACGGAACATGCGCATCCACGGAGCGTCTTCGTTCCAGTCTTCCGAACGCCACGAGTTCTGCACCGCACGGAACACACGCTCCGGGTGCGGCATCATGATCGTCACACGGCCGTCACGGCTGGTGAGGCCGGTGATCCCGCGCGGCGAGCCGTTCGGGTTGGCCGGATAGGCTTCGGTGACCTTGCCGTGGTTGTCGACAAAACGCATCGCCACGCAACCGGACAGATCGGCTTCCAGCAGTGCTTCTTCGCTGGCGAACTCGGCATGCCCTTCACCGTGGGCGATGGCGATCGGCATGCGCGAACCGGCCATGCCCTGCAGGAAGATCGAGTTCGATTCCTGGATCTGCACCATCGCCACCCGCGCTTCGAACTGCTCGGAGCGGTTGCGCACGAAGTGCGGCCAGAACTCGCTGCCAGGAATCAGCTCGTGCAGGTTGGACATCATCTGGCAACCGTTGCACACGCCCAGCGTGAAGCTGTCGTTACGTTCGAAGAAGCCCTGGAACGCATCGCGGGCGCGGCTGTTGAACAGCGCCGATTTGGCCCAGCCTTCACCGGCGCCGAGCACGTCGCCGTAGGAGAAACCGCCGCAGGCCACCAGGCCTTTGAACTCGTTGAGGTCGACACGACCGGCGAGGATGTCGCTCATGTGCACGTCGATCGCGCTGAAACCGGCGCGGTCGAATGCGGCGGCCATTTCCACCTGACCGTTGACGCCCTGCTCACGCAGCACGGCAACCTGTGGACGGATGCCTTTCTTGATGTAAGGCGCGGCGATGTCCTGATTGACGTCGTAGCTGAGCTTGACGCTCAGGCCCGGGTTGTCTTCTTCCAGCAGCGCGTCGAATTCCTGCTCGGCGCAGTCGGCGTTGTCGCGCAGACGCTGTATCTGGTAGCTGGTCTCGGCCCACTGACGTTGCAGCAGACGACGCTGGCCTTCGAACACGGTGTCACCGTTGAAGGTGATGTTGATCTGGCCATTGTTGATCGGCTGACCGATCACCGACACGCAGTCGCCCAGGCCAGCCGCGCTGAATTGCGCGAGGATGTCCGGGGTGGCGTCCTGACGAACCTGGATCACCGCGCCGAGTTCTTCGTTGAACAGGATCGCGGCGATTTCCGAAGCGGATTCGGCAACGCTGTCCAGGTTCAGGCTCAGACCGCAGTGGCCGGCGAAGGCCATTTCCACCACGGAGGTCAGCAGACCACCGTCGGAACGGTCGTGGTAAGCCAGCAGGTGACCGTCGGCGTTGAGGCCCTGGATCACCGCGAAGAAGGCTTTCAGATCTTCGGCGTCATCGACGTCCGGCGCATGCTTGCCGAGTTTGCCGTGGACTTGCGCGAGGATCGATGCACCCATGCGGTTCTGACCGCGACCGAGGTCGATCAGGATCAGGTCGGTGGTGCCCTTGTCCATGCGCAGTTCCGGGGTCAGGGTCTGACGGATGTCAGCCACTGGCGCGAAACCGGTGACGATCAGCGACATCGGCGAAGTGACGGTCTTGTCTTCGCCGTTGTCGTTCCAGCGCGTGGCCATGGACATCGAGTCCTTGCCCACCGGAATGGTGATGCCCAGCTCAGGGCACAGCTCCATGCCGACCGCTTTCACGGTGTCGTACAGACGCGCGTCTTCGCCCGGGTGGCCGGCCGCCGACATCCAGTTGGCCGACAGTTTGATGTCGGAGAGCTTGTTGATGCGCGAGGCGGCAATGTTGGTGATGGTTTCGCCGATGGCCATGCGGCCCGAGGCCGGCGCGTCCAGCAGCGCCAGCGGAGTACGCTCGCCCATCGCCATGGCTTCACCGGTGTAGACGTCGAAACTGGTGGCGGTGACGGCAACGTCGGCCACCGGCACTTGCCATGGGCCGACCATCTGGTCACGGGCGACGAGGCCGGTGATGGTGCGGTCGCCGATGGTGATCAGGAAGCTTTTGCTGGCTACGGCCGGGTGATGCAGAACGCGTTCGATGGACTCGCTGATGTCGAGGTTCGACGGATCGAAGTCATCGCCCAGCTCGGCTTCGCGAACCACCGAACGGTGCATGCGCGGCGCCTTGCCCAGCAACACTTCCAGCGGCATGTCCACCGGGTTGTTGCCGAAGTGGCTGTCGGTCACGGTCAGTTGCGGTTCGGCAGTGGCTTCACCAACGACGGCAAACGGGCAACGCTCGCGTTCGCAGATCGCCTGGAAGCGCTCGAAGTCTTCCGGGCCGACTGCCAGCACGTAACGTTCCTGGGACTCGTTCGACCAGATTTCGTGCGGGGCCATGCCCGGCTCGTCGTTTGGAATGTTGCGCAGTTCGAAACGGCCACCGCGGTCGCCGTCGTTGACCAGTTCCGGGAAGGCGTTGGACAGACCGCCCGCGCCGACGTCGTGGATGAAGCTGATCGGGTTCTTGTCGCCCAGTTGCCAGCAACGGTCGATGACTTCCTGGCAGCGGCGCTCCATTTCAGGGTTTTCACGCTGCACGGAAGCAAAATCCAGATCCGCCGAGCTGGTGCCGGTGGCCATCGACGAAGCCGCGCCGCCACCGAGACCGATCAACATCGCCGGGCCGCCGAGCACGATCAGCTTGGAGCCGACGACGATCTCGCCCTTCTTGACGTGTTCTTCGCGGATGTTGCCCATGCCGCCAGCGAGCATGATCGGTTTGTGGTAACCGCGCACTTCGTCGCCGTGCGGGGTAGTGATCGATTGTTCGAAGGTACGGAAATAGCCGGTCAGCGCCGGACGACCGAATTCGTTGTTGAACGCAGCGCCGCCGAGCGGGCCTTCGATCATGATGTCCAGCGCGGTGACGATGCGCTCAGGCTTGCCGTACGGCACTTCCCACGGCTGTTCGAAGCCAGGGATTTGCAGGTTGGAGACGGTGAAACCGGTCAGGCCGGCCTTTGGCTTGGCGCCGCGACCGGTTGCACCTTCGTCACGGATCTCGCCACCGGAACCGGTGGATGCGCCCGGGAACGGCGCAATCGCGGTCGGGTGGTTGTGGGTTTCAACCTTCATCAGAATGTGCACCGGCTCCTGCACCGCGCCGTACTGGCGGGTTTCAGGGTTCGGGAAGAAGCGGCCGGCGACGTTGCCGACGATCACCGAAGCGTTGTCCTTGTAAGCGGACAGCACGCCTTCGCTGTGCATCTGATAGGTGTTCTTGATCATGCCGAACAGGCTTTTTTCCTGGCTCTGGCCGTCAATGTCCCAACTGGCGTTGAAGATCTTGTGGCGGCAGTGCTCGGAGTTGGCCTGGGCGAACATCATCAATTCGATGTCGTGCGGGTTGCGCTTGAGACCGTTGAAGGCGTTGACCAGATAGTCGATCTCGTCTTCGGCCAGGGCCAGGCCCAGCTCGGTGTTGGCCTTTTCCAGCGCGGCGCGGCCGCCACCGAGGATGTCGATGGCGGTCAGCGGCTTCGGCTCGGCGTGGCTGAACAGACCGGCGGCCTGCTCGAGGTTGGCCAGCACGATCTGGGTCATGCGGTCATGCAGCGCGTCCGAGATCAGTTGGGCTTCGGCTTCGCTGAACTGCCCTGCAACATAGAAGGCGATACCGCGTTCCAGGCGCTGGATCTTGCTCAGGCCGCAGTTGCGGGCGATGTCGCTGGCCTTGCTCGACCACGGCGAGATGGTGCCGAAACGCGGCAACACCAGAAACAGACGGCCGGTAGGCTCTTGAACCGGAACACTTGGGCCGTACTTCAGAAGGCGCGCTAGCACCTGCTGTTCGTCGCCGGTCAGGACGCCGGTGACTTCGGCGAAGTGAGCGAATTCAGCATACAGGCCACTGACAGCTGGAACCTTCTGGCTCAGTTGCTCAAGGAGTTTGCTGTGGCGAAAGGCAGAAAGGGCAGGAGCGCCGCGCAGGATCAACATCTTCGGGACAGCCTCGGGAAGGGGTGTGCTTTGAGGCCGTGCATTCTAGCCTAAACCGACCTCAACATCACCCGAAACGCTACGCACGGTTGCACTCGGGTAGCAATCTGTGTTTCTGCCTTCGGGGTCAGGTAAATCGAGCGTTTCAGCATGGCTTATTTTTACTGTAACAAAATGCCCTGAAGGCCCGTATTCAAGGGATTTCGTTCGATTTTGTGATCGCTAGCAGACTAGTCCTACGCTGTCGAGATATGGCGCCCGTGGCCGTTTGCGTATACTGCGCAGATGTTTTTCCCAACGGCTTTGCGTCCGCGATACGCCAAATGGCTGATCGCAACCGGACTCTTCCTGGTGCTCGGTGGCTGTGTTGATAAACCCAACACACTCGAGCGCGTAAAGGAGGACGGTGTGCTGCGCGTGGTTACCCGCAACAGCCCCGCCACCTACTTTCAGGATCGCAGCGGTGAAACCGGCTTCGAATACGAGCTGGTGAAGCGCTTCGCCGACGATTTGGGCGTCGAGTTGAAGATCGAGACGGCCGACAATCTCGATGACCTGTTCAACCAGGTCGGCAAGCCGAACGGCCCGGTACTCGCGGCCGCCGGTCTGGTGAGCAGCGACGAGCGCAAGAAGCAGGTGCGGTTCTCCCACTCCTACCTCGAAGTCACCCCGCAGATCATCTACCGCAACGGCCAGTCGCGCCCCACCGATCCGGCGGATCTGGTCGGCAAGAAGATCACCGTGCTCAAGGGCAGCACCCACGCCGAGCAACTGGCCGCGCTGAAACAGAAATATCCCGGCATCGAATACGAAGAATCCGACGCGGTTGAAGTGGTCGATCTGCTGCGCATGGTTGATGAAGGCCAGATCGACCTGACCCTGGTCGACTCCAACGAAGTGGCGATGAATCAGGTGTACTTCACCAACATCCGCGTGGCCTTCGACCTCGGCGACGCGCGCAGTCAGAGCTGGGCGGTGGGCCCGGGCGAAGACAACAGCCTGCTCAATGAAATCAACGCCTATCTGGACAAGGTGCAGAAGAACGGCACCCTGCAACGCCTGAAGGACCGCTACTACGGCCATGTCGATGTGCTTGGCTACATGGGCGCCACCACCTTCGCCCAGCACTTGCAGCAGCGCCTGCCGAAATACGAACAGCACTTCAAGAATTACGCGAAGAAAGAGAAAGTCGACTGGCGCCTGCTGGCCGCCATCGGTTATCAGGAATCCCTGTGGCAGCCGACGGTGACCTCGAAAACCGGCGTACGCGGCTTGATGATGCTGACCCAGAACACCGCGCAAGCGATGGGCGTGTCCAACCGCCTCGACCCCAAGCAGAGCATCATGGGCGGCGCCAAGTACCTGGCTTATATGAAGGATCAGCTGGACGATTCGATCCAGGAACCGGATCGCACCTGGTTCGCCCTGGCGGCGTACAACGTCGGCAGCGGCCATCTGGATGACGCGCGCAAACTGGCGGCGAAGGAAGGCTTGAATCCGGACAAGTGGCTGGACGTGAAAAAGATCCTGCCGCGTCTGTCGCAGAAACAGTGGTACAGCAAGACCCGTTACGGTTACGCCCGTGGCGGCGAGCCAGTGCACTTCGTAGCGAACATCCGTCGCTACTACGACATCCTGACCTGGGTGACCCAGCCGCAGCTTGAAGGCGATCAGGTGGCTGAAGGCAACCTGCATGTGCCGGCGATCGACAAGTCGAAACCCGCGCAAGAACCTGCCCCGCTTTAACCCACACCTCAAATCCAACTGTGGGAGCGAGCCTGCTCGCGAAAGCGTCGTGTCAGTCGACATAATCTTTGACTGATACATCGTTTTCGCGAGCAGGCTCGCTCCCACAGGGGTTTTGTGTAGCTGCTCAGGATTTGGCAGCAGCCAGAATCAGCGCTTTCATTTCCGATACGGCAGACTTGAAGCCAACGAACAACGCATGCGCCACCAGCGCGTGGCCGATGTTCAGCTCATTGATGCCTTTGATCGCAGCCACGGCTTCAACGTTGTGGTAATGCAGGCCATGCCCGGCGTTAACGATCAAGCCTTGAGCCAGACCAAACGCAACGCCATCCGCCACACGCTTCAATTCCTCGGCCACTTCAGTCGGGGTTTCGGCATCGGCGTAACGACCGGTGTGCAGCTCGATAGCAGGCGCACCGACGCGCTTGGAAGCCGCAATCTGCCGCTCGTCAGCATCGATGAACAGCGACACTTCGCTGCCGATTTTCGACAAGCGCTCGACCGCAGCCCTGATGCGCTCCTCCTGCCCCGCTACATCCAGACCGCCTTCGGTGGTCAGCTCCTGACGGGTTTCCGGGACCAGGCAGATGTGCGCCGGGCGAATGCGCTCGGCGAACGCCATCATTTCTTCGGTGACGCCCATTTCGAAGTTCATGCGGGTTTGCAGCACATCCTTGAGCAGCAACACGTCGCGCTCCTGGATGTGACGGCGGTCTTCGCGCAGGTGCACGGTGATGCCATCGGCGCCCGCCTCTTCTGCATCCAGCGCCGCCTTGACCGGATCCGGGTAGCGCGTGCCACGGGCCTGACGCAGGGTGGCGACGTGGTCGATGTTCACGCCGAGAAGAATGCGATTGCTGCTGGTCACGGATGCGCTCCTGAATTGAGAGGTTCGGCGCACAGCATATCAGGGCTTGCGAAACAGCTCGCGACTGACAAGCGGACGCCCGCCCAAATGCACCGCCAGGGCCTGGCGCATCAGACGCTTGGCCGCCGACAGCGCACCGGGCGCCGACCAGTCGGCTTCGGCCATGGCCAGCAGTTCAGTGCCGTTGAACAAGCCGGGTTGCAGCAGATACACCCTTTCGAGACCGGCATCGACTTGCAGGCGATAGAGACCGTCAGGTGCCACAGGCTCACCGTGCATATCGGTGTTCATGGAGAAGCCGTAGCCGAGATCATCCAGCAATCGCCATTCGAAGGAGCGCAACAAAGGCTCCAGCGGCCGACCTTCGGCCAGCGCCAGCAAGGTCGCGGCGTAATGATCAAATACTGCAGGATGCGGGTCTTCGGCGGGCAGCAGGCGAATCAACAGTTCGTTGAGATAAAGACCGCTGAACAGCGCCTCGCCGTTGAGCCATGCCGAGGTGCCGGAGCTCTCCATGCGCCCGACATTCTTCAACTCACCCTTGCCACGGAACTCGACCTCCAGCGCCACGAACGGCCGCGCCAGCGTCCCGGCCTTGCCTCGCGCACTGCGCAACACCGCCCGCAGCCGACCTTGCGGCGTAAGGAAATCGACCAATGCGCTGGTTTCGCGATAGGCGCGCGAATGCAGGACGTAGGCGGGTTGGGCGGGAGGCGGGTTTTGCGACATTGAGTTCTCGATGAAGAAACGCGGTTTTACTTACAACCCAAAACCACTGTGGGAGCGAGCCTGCTCGCGAAAGCGGAGTGACAGTCAACATCAATGCTGAATGTTACATCCTCTTCGCGAGCAGGCTCGCTCCCACAGTGAGTAGCGGTGTTTTCGAGATCGCTACTTACAGATCGCCATAACCCAGCGAACGCAGCGCGCGCTCGTCATCGGACCAGCCGCCCTTCACCTTGACCCACAGGTTGAGCATGATCTTGGAGTCGAACAGCAGCTCCATGTCCTTGCGCGCTTCGGTGCCGATGCGCTTGATGCGCTCGCCCTTGTCGCCAATGATGATTTTCTTCTGGCCGTCACGCTCGACGAGAATCAGCGCGTGGATGTGCAAGGTCTTGCCCTGCTGCTTGAATTCTTCGATTTCAACCGTGATCTGGTACGGCAGCTCGGCGCCCATCTGGCGCATGATTTTCTCGCGCACCAGTTCGGCGGCAAGGAAACGGCTGCTGCGGTCGGTGATCTGGTCTTCCGGGAAGAAGTGATCATTCTCCGGCAAGTGATCGGCGATGACCTTTTCCAGCGCTTCGAGGTTGTGTCCGTGCTGCGCGGAAATCGGGATGATCTGCGCGTTCGGCAGCTGTTCCTGCAACCAGCTCAGGTGCGGCATCAGCTCGGCTTTGTCTTCGATGCGATCAGTTTTGTTCAGCGCGACGATCAGCGGGCCGGTCACATACTGCACACGCTCGAGCACCATCTGGTCTTCGTCGGTCCACTTGGTGCGGTCGACGACGAAGATCACCACATCGACGTCTTTCAACGCCGCCGAAGCGGTTTTGTTCATATAACGGTTCAGGGCCTTTTCGCCACCCTTGTGCATGCCCGGGGTGTCGACGTAGATCGCCTGCACGTCGCCCTCTGTCTTGATGCCGAGCATGTTGTGGCGGGTGGTCTGCGGCTTGCGCGAAGTGATCGCGAGCTTCTGCCCGAGGATGTGGTTGAGCAGCGTCGACTTGCCGACGTTGGGACGGCCGACGATGGCAACGTAGCCACAGCGAGTTGCGTTTGTATCAGTCATTGCCATTCTCCACGCCCAGGGCAATCAGTGCTGCGGCGGCCGCTACCTGTTCGGCAATACGACGGCTCACACCCTGACCTCGGCTTTTTTCATTCAGTAAGACCACTTCGCATTCGACGAAGAAGGTTCGGCAGTGCGGTTCGCCCTGGATATCCACCACTTCGTAGCGTGGCAGTTCGCAACCGCGCGATTGCAGGTGTTCCTGCAAGCGGGTTTTCGGATCCTTGTTGGTGTCGACCAGCGTCAGCCCTTCGAATTCGCCGGCCAGCCAGGCCAGCACGCGCTCGCGGGCGACGTCCATGCCGGCATCGAGGTAGATCGCGCCAATCAACGCTTCGAGGGCATCGGCCAGAATCGATTCACGGCGGAAACCACCGCTCTTCAGTTCGCCCGAACCCAGGCGCAGATAATCGCCGAGGTCGAAACCGCGAGCCAGTACGGCCAGGGTCTCACCTTTTACCAGCCGTGCGCGCAAACGCGACAACTGGCCTTCGCGGGCCAGCGGGAAGCGATCGAACAGCGCCTCGCCAGCGACGAAGTTGAGGATGGCATCACCGAGGAACTCCAGACGCTCGTTGTTGCGCCCGGCAAAACTGCGGTGCGTGAGGGCCAGCAGCATCAGCTCCTGATCCTTGAAGGTGTAACCGAGCTGGCGCTCGAGACGGCTTAGAGAAACGCTCACGGTTTACCCACGCTGAGTTCGTGGCTGGTTTCCACTGCCATCGCCGGGGTACGGCGCAGGCCTGGGACAATTAACGCTGTGTTCAAAAAATAAATCCTGGCGATTGCGAAGCCGATTGTGCCGGCTCCAGAAATGCATTCGGCGCTGTGGTCAACAGCGCCGTGTTTGATTACTTGATCAGGCCAACCCGCGAGAAATTCGGCAGGTGGCTGAGTTTCGGCTCCGGCCAGCTCATCCAGACCGCGAAGGCTTTGCCGACAATATTCTTGTCGGGAACCATGCCCAGCAGATCCTTGGGAATGTTCGGATCATCCCAGTAGCGGCTGTCATTCGAATTGTCGCGGTTGTCGCCCATCATGAAGTAGTGCCCGGCAGGCACTGTCCACGAACGGTCCGGGGTGGCGCGGTAACGGCTCATTTCCTTACGGATCAGGTGTTCGGCTGCGCCGAGTTTTTCCTGATAGAGCTCCGCGCTGCCCAGCGAACCCGCTTCGGCGCCGACCATCTTCTCGGCAATCGATTCGCCGTTGACGAACAGGCGCTTGTCGGCGGTGTAACGCACCGTGTCACCCGGCAGGCCGACCACACGCTTGATGTAGTTGACGTTCGGGTCGCTCGGGTAGCGGAACACCATCACATCGCCGCGCTGCGGGTCACCGACTTCGATGATCTTCTTGTCGATCACCGGCAGACGGATGCCGTAGGAAAACTTGTTCACCAGAATGAAGTCGCCGACATCCAGGGTCGGTTTCATCGAGCCGGACGGGATCTGGAACGGCTCCACCAGGAACGAACGCAGCACCAGCACGATGAACAGCACCGGAAAGAACGACTTGCCGTATTCAACCAGCAGCGGCTCTTTGTTCAGCTTCTCGACCACCACAGGCTCGGGCTGGCTGACACTGCCTTGATAAGAGGCAATGGCAGCACGCCGACGCGGTGCCAGGAACAGCAGATCAAGCAACGCCAACAGGCCGCAGACGAACACGGCGATGACCAGCAACAGCGGGAAATTTAGCGACATAGGACCTGATTATTCCAACCTGAGCACGGCGAGGAAGGCTTCCTGTGGAATTTCCACGTTGCCGACCTGTTTCATGCGTTTCTTACCGGCCTTCTGCTTCTCGAGCAGCTTCTTCTTACGACTGACGTCACCGCCGTAGCATTTGGCCAATACGTTCTTTCTGAGCGCCTTGACGGTTGTCCGCGCCACGATCTGACCACCAATGGCAGCCTGAATCGCCACGTCGAACATCTGACGAGGAATCAGTTCTTTCATCTTCTCGGTCAACTGGCGACCTTTGAAGTGCGAATTGTCACGGTGCACGATCAATGCCAGGGCATCGACCTTGTCGCCGTTGATCAGCACGTCCAGTTTCACCAGATTAGCCGATTGGTAACGATCGAAATGGTAGTCCAGCGAAGCATAGCCGCGGCTGGTGGATTTGAGACGGTCGAAGAAGTCCAGGACCACTTCGTTCATCGGCAGGTCGTAGGTCACTTGCACCTGATTGCCGAGGAACAGCATGTCGACCTGAACACCGCGTTTCTCGATGCACAGGGTGATGACGTTGCCCAGGTGTTCCTGCGGTACGAGGATATTGGCGCGCACGATTGGCTCGCGCATGTCCTCGATCGCCGACACGTCCGGAAGCTTCGACGGGTTGTCGACGTAAATCGTTTCACCGGTTTTCAGCACCAGCTCGAAAATTACCGTCGGCGCGGTGGTGATCAGGTCCAGGTCGTATTCGCGCTCGAGGCGCTCCTGGATGATTTCCATGTGCAGCATGCCGAGGAAGCCGCAACGGAAGCCGAAGCCCAGGGCGTCGGAGCTTTCCGGGGTGTACTGCAACGAGGAGTCGTTCAGGGTCAGCTTCTGCAGCGCTTCGCGGAAATCCTCGAAGTCATCGGAGCTGACCGGGAACAGACCGGCGTAAACCTGTGGCTGAATGCGTTTGAAGCCCGGCAGCACCGGCACGTCCGGCGTGGAGCTCAGGGTCAGGGTGTCACCGACCGGCGCACCGTGAATGTCCTTGATGCTGGCGATGATGAAGCCCACTTCGCCGGCCTTCAGATCAACGGTGGCGGTGTGTTTCGGGTTGAACACGCCGACGCTGTCGACCAGGTGCACCTTGCCGGTGGACTTGACCAGAATCTTGTCGCCCTTCTTCACACGGCCGTGGCGCACGCGTACCAGGGAAACAACGCCCAGGTAGTTGTCGAACCAGGAGTCGATGATCAACGCTTGCAGCGGATCTTCGATATTGCCGGTCGGCGCAGGGATGGTGTGCACCAGACGCTCGAGCACTTCGTCGACACCCAGGCCGGTCTTGGCGCTGCAAGTAACGGCGTCGGTGGCGTCGATGCCGATGATCTTCTCGATCTCGTCCTTGACGCGATCCGGCTCGGCCTGGGGCAGGTCGATCTTGTTCAGGACCGGCATGACCTCCAGGCCCTGCTCGATGGCGGTGTAGCAGTTGGCCACGGACTGGGCTTCGACGCCCTGCCCCGCATCGACCACCAGCAAGGCACCTTCGCACGCGGCCAGGGAACGGCTGACTTCATAGGTGAAGTCGACGTGGCCCGGGGTGTCAATGAAGTTCAGCTGGTAGGTGATGCCGTCTTTGGCTTTGTAATAGAGGGTAACGCTGTGGGCCTTGATGGTGATCCCGCGTTCACGCTCAAGATCCATGGAATCCAGTACCTGGGCTTCCATTTCACGCTCGGCCAGGCCGCCGCACATCTGGATGAAACGGTCAGCCAGCGTCGACTTGCCATGGTCAATGTGGGCGATGATGGAGAAATTGCGGATATGACTCAAATCACTCACGGATCAACACTCAAAAAGGCTGCAGGCTTGGCCCGCCGAAAAATAGCCGGGAATTGTACCTGATACACGGCGCAAGCGTCACGTTCGCCTGTCACCCGGATCGCATGCAAAAACGCCCCGGTCTGGCGACCGAGGCGTTTTCAGGGTTCAAGCGCTGAATGAAAGCTTGTTCATCAGCCCGCGCGTCTGAGCAGCCAGACGCCCGCCAGCGCACACACGCCGGCCGGCACCAGCACCGCAAACAGCGGCGGGAAACCGAACACCAGACTCGACGGCCCCAGCAGATCCTGGACGATGCGGAAGGTGAAGCCCACCAGCACGCCGGTGAAAACACGCTGACCGAGGGTCACCGAACGCAGCGGGCCGAAGATGAACGAGATCGCCATCAGCACCAGCGCGGCGGTCACCAGCGGCTGCAACACCTTGACCCAAAATGCCAGCCAGTAGCGGCCATTGCTCAGGCCCTGCTCAGCCAGATAGTGGATGTAGCCCCACAGACCGCTGATCGACAGCGATTCCGGCGCCATGACCACGGTGCTGAGCAGTTGCGGGCTCAACGCCACGTCCCACTCCTCGCTCGGGGCATTGACGACCTCGGTGCTGCGCTCGTGGAACAGCGTGGTGGCAACGTCGGTGAGCTGCCACTTGCTGCCGTCAAACTCGGCCTTTTTGGCGAAGCTGGAGCTGAGCAGATGGCGTTCCTTGTCGAAGTGATAGCGCGTCACGCCGTACAACAGACCGTTCGGTTGAACGGCGTTGATGTGGATGAATTCCTCACCCTGACGGTGCCACATACCGTGTTTGGCGCTTTGCGCATCGCCGCTGCCCTGGGCCAGCGAGCGATTGGCCTGTGCCATGCTTTCGGTGGCCGGGGCGACGTATTCGCCAATCAGCACGCCGGCGAGCATCAGCACCAGCATCGGCTTCATGACGGCCCAGACGATACGGCCGATCGACACGCCAGCAGCGCGCATGACCGTCAGCTCACTGCTGCTGGCCAGACTGCCGAGACCGATCAGGCAGCCGATCAATGCGGCCATCGGCAACATTTCATACAGCCGGCGCGGTGCGGTCAGCAATACAAAACCGAGCACGTCGACCAGGGTGTAGGTGTCGCTGACGTCGCCCATTTCATCGATGAAGGCAAACAGCGTCGCCAGGCCGAGGATGATCGCCAGCACGGCGATGATCGCCATGAATACGCTGCTGCCGATGTAGCGGTCGAGTTTAACCACGGGCCACCTCCAGCGCAGCACTGCGACGGCTGGCCAGCTTCAGGCGCAGCGGCTCCCAATAAAGCAGGCCGAGGCCGATCACCAGGAAGATCGCGTGTACCCACCACAGGCCGAGGGCTGGCGGAATCTTGCCTTTTTCAAGGGCGCCGCGAGCGGCAATCAGGATGGTCAGGTAAGCCATATAAAGAAGAATCGCCGGCAGCAGCTTGAGAAAACGCCCCTGACGCGGATTCACCCGCGACAGCGGCACCGCCATCAGGGTCACGATGAACACCAGCAATGGCAGCGACATGCGCCATTGCAGCTCGGTTTTCGAACGGATGTCATCACTGCCCCACAGGGACGAGGTCGGCATCGCATCGCGATCGGTGACTTCTTCGCTGACGTCCGGCTTGGGCAGTAGCACGCCGTAGGTTTCGTAATGAATGGCGCGGTAATCGGCCTGCCCGGGGCTGCCGTCATAGCGGTAACCGTTGTCGAGAATCAGGTAACGATTGCCGTCGGGGCGGATTTCCTGACGGCCCGACTCGGCCACCAGTACGGAAATCCCGCGATCCTTCTTATCGGCGCCGAGGTTCTTCTGCGAAATGAACACGCTACCGAGATTGACGCGGTCGTCGCTCAGGGTTTCGGTGTAAGTCACTCGAGTACCGTCACGCAAGGCCTGGAAGCGGCCCGGTTCGAGGGTATCGAACTCGGTCAGCGCGTCCTGCTTGTTCAGCAGCAGCTGAAACTGGTTGGCGCCCTGCGGCGCAAGGCCGAGGCTCAGCCACGCCACCACCAGTGCCACCAGCGTTGCCGGAAACAGGGTCATGCGAAACAGCTTCTGCTGGCTCATGCCGGTGGCCGAGAGCACGGTCATTTCGCTTTCGAGGTACAGCCGACCGTAGGCCAGCAGGATCCCGAGGAACAGGCCCAGCGGCAGAATCAGTTGCAGGAAACCCGGCAGACGAAAGCCCATGATCAGGAACAGCGAGCCCGGATCGAGCTGACCGGCCGCAGCCTGCGCCAGGTATTTGATGAAGCGACCGCTCATGATGATGACCAGCAGCACGGCACTTACGGCGCTGAGGGTCAACAGGACTTCGCGGGACAGATAACGGAAGACGATCAAACCAGACACTCCAGGGTTGTCAGGCTAAGGCGGCCAAACAAGCAAACACATCGACCGGCCCGCCATGCAGAGCGGTCGAAAAAAGATGCGGCATTATCCTGTGATTGGGTGCGCCTGTCACTGCGCACACTCATCCATCGCTGTAATCCTTTGCTGAGGGTTGTCAGGCGCGGGGAGCGAGGTTCAAACTGCGGCCCTTGTCGCAGGCTTTGGCCTGCGCCTCTTCTATCTATAAGCAGGCGACTGCGGACAACGTCGAACGCCTGCGTGTTGACCATTCATTCAGGGATCCGGACATGGAACTGGTTGTAAAAAGCGTTAGCCCAGAAACGTTGAAAACCGCCACCCTGGTGGTTTCCGTCGGCGAAGGCCGCAAACTCGGTGTCGCCGCCAGACTGGTCGACGAGTCGAGCGGCGGTGCGATCAGCGCCGTGCTCAAGCGTGGCGACCTGGCTGGCAAGGTCGGTCAGAGCCTGCTGCTGCACAGCCTGCCGAACCTGAAAGCCGAGCGCGTGTTGCTGGTCGGCGTGGGCAAGGACGAAGAACTGGGCGACCGGCCATTCCGCAAAATCGTTGCCGGCATCCTCAACACCCTCAAAGGCCTGGGCGGCGGTGACGCCGTGCTGGCGCTGGATGAAGTCATCGTCAAAGGTCGCGACAGCTACGGCAAGACTCGCCTGCTGGCAGAAACCCTGGTCGACGGCGGCTACACCTTCGACCAGTTCAAGAGCCAGAAAGCCGAACCGCGCGCCCTGAAGAAAATCACCCTGCTGACCATCAAGGCTGCGCAAGCCGAAGTGCAGCGTGCCGTGAATCACGCCACCGCGATTGCCAACGGCATGGCCTTCACCCGCGATCTGGGCAACCTGCCACCGAACATCTGCCACCCGACCTTCATGGGCGAACAAGCCAAGAATCTGGGCAAAGAGTTCAAGGATCTGAAAGTCGAAGTGCTCGACGAGAAGAAGATCAAATCCCTCGGCATGGGCTCGTTCTACGCTGTGGGCCAGGGCAGCGCCCAGCCGCCGCGCCTGATCGTCATGCAATACAACGGCGGCAAGAAATCCGAGAAGCCATACGCGCTGGTCGGCAAGGGCATCACCTTCGACACTGGCGGCATCAGCCTGAAGCCGGGCGCCGGCATGGACGAGATGAAATACGACATGGGCGGCGCTGCCTCCGTGTTCGGGACCTTGCGTGCAGTGCTTGAGCTGAAACTGCCGATCAATCTGGTGTGCATCCTCGCCTGCGCCGAAAACATGCCGAGCGGCAACGCGTCGCGCCCGGGCGATATCGTCACCACCATGAGCGGCCAGACCGTGGAAATCCTCAACACCGACGCCGAAGGCCGTCTGGTGCTGTGCGATGCGCTGACCTACGCCGAGCGCTTCAAGCCACAAGCGGTGATCGACATCGCCACCCTGACCGGCGCTTGCGTGGTGGCCCTGGGCGCACACACGTCCGGCCTGCTGGGCAACAACGACGAACTGATCGAGCAATTGCTCAGCGCCGGCAAGGCTGCCGACGACCGCGCCTGGCAACTGCCGCTGTTCGATGAGTATCAAGAGCAACTGGACAGCCCGTTCGCCGACATCGCCAACATTGGCGGGCCGAAGGCCGGCACCATCACTGCCGCCTGCTTCCTGTCGCGCTTCACCAAGAACCTCAACTGGGCGCACCTGGACATCGCCGGCACGGCATGGACCAGCGGCGGCAAGGACAAGGGCGCCACTGGCCGTCCGGTTCCGCTGCTGACCCAGTACCTGCTGGATCGCGCCAAGGCCTGAAACCGCTGAAAGGTGGCGTCACTCTCGGGTGACGCCGCTTGCCGCTCTGGAACCGCAATGACCAAAGTCGACTTCTATATCCTGCCCAGCGCCGATCCTTCAGCGCGTCTGGATTTCGCCTGCAAGCTCACCGAGAAAGCCTGGCGCATGGGCCATCGCATCTACCTGCATTGCAGCGATGCGGCCCAACGTGACGATCTCGATGCGCGGCTGTGGGCATTCAAGGGCGAAAGTTTCGTGCCTCACGGCCCTGCCGACAGCGAACCGGACGGTTTGATCGTGCTGGGACTGGGCGAAAACTGCGGTGAACATCAGGATCTGCTGGTCAATCTCGACCTGAAAGTCCCGGCCTTCGCCAGCAAATTTGCCCGCGTGGCGGAAGTGGTGGTGGAAGATCCGACCATCCGAGCGGCGGCGCGGGAGAGTTTCCGTTTCTACCGCGAACAGGGCTATTCTCTGCAAGACCACCGTTTACAGCGACTCTGAGCACTCCAATGGACACTCCGAAACCGCAACAGAAATCCGCTCACCTGCTGGACGATCTCGAATCGATCCGCCAGTTGCTCGGCGATGACAACCTGCAACCGCCGCTCTTGACCGATACGGTCGATGACGGCGAACAGGAACAGATTCCGATGCTGTTCGATTCCGTCGGCAATCAGCCGGCGGCTGTCGAGCCGCCACCAGCGCCGCCGGCTGCCCCGGCTGCCCCGGCTGCCGCACCGGTCGATAAAGGCCCGGACGCTTTGCTGCACCTGGACAGCGAACTGCGCGCCGCCGCGCAATTGATCATGCAAGACGTGATCGACGACTTCGCCCCTCACATCGAGACCGAAATCAAACGCCGCCTCGATGCGCGGCTGGAGCGGCTGCTCGCCGCAGCTGCAAGCGGCAAGCTTTAAGCTGCAAGCCAAAGCCAAAGCAAATCCGCCGTGCTCCTCTTGAAGCTTGCAGCTTGCAGCTTGTGGCTTGTGGCTGTCCCCACGGCTATACTTCCCGGCTTTTCCTGAATAAATGCCAATAGGGTCCCGCCGCGCATGGATAAGACCTACCAGCCGCACGCCATTGAAACTTCCTGGTACAAGACCTGGGAGTCCGAGAACTACTTCGCCCCGCAAGGCGCGGGCGAGTCCTACACCATCATGATCCCGCCGCCGAACGTCACCGGCAGCCTGCACATGGGTCACGGCTTCAACAACGCGATCATGGACGCGTTGATCCGTTTCCGCCGCATGCAGGGTCGCGACACCCTGTGGCAGCCGGGCACCGACCACGCCGGTATCGCCACGCAGATGCTGGTGGAGCGCCAACTCGAAGCCCAAGGCCAGAATCGTCACGATCTGGGCCGGGAAAAATTTCTTGAGAAAGTCTGGGAGTGGAAAGATCAGTCCGGTGGCAACATCAGCCGGCAGATCCGTCGCCTCGGCTCGTCCGTCGACTGGAGCCGCGAGCGCTTCACCATGGACGACGGCCTCTCGGAAGCGGTCAAGGAAGCCTTCGTACGTCTGCATGAAGACGGCCTGATCTACCGCGGCAAGCGTCTGGTCAACTGGGACACCAAACTGCACACGGCGATTTCCGACCTCGAAGTGGAAAACCACGAAGAGAAAGGCTTTCTGTGGAACCTGAAATACCCATTGGCCGATGGCGTTAAAACCGCCGAGGGCAATGACTTCCTGATCGTCGCCACCACCCGTCCGGAAACCATGCTCGGCGACTCCGCCGTCGCGGTTAACCCGAACGACGAACGCTACAAAGCGCTGATCGGCAAATTCGTCGAGCTGCCACTGGTTGGCCGGCGCATCCCGATCATCGCCGACGATTATTGCGACCCTGAATTCGGCACCGGCTGCGTGAAAATCACCCCGGCCCACGATTTCAACGACTACGAAGTCGGCAAGCGCCACAACCTGCCGCTGCTGAACATCTTCGACAAGAACGCCAACGTGCTGCCTGCCGCGCAGGTGTTCAACCTTGACGGCACGCTGAACGAGAGCATCGACGGCAAGATTCCGGCCGAGTTCGCCGGGCTGGAGCGTTTCGAGGCGCGCAAGCAGATCGTTGCCGCGTTCGACGCTGCCGGCCTGCTGGTGAGCGTCAACGATCACAACCTGAAAACGCCGAAAGGCGATCGCTCCGGCACGGTCATCGAGCCGTGGCTGACCGACCAGTGGTACGTATCGACCAAGCCTCTGGCCGAGCCGGCGATTGCTGCCGTTGAAGACGGTCGCATCCAGTTCGTGCCCAAGCAGTACGAAAACATGTACTTCTCGTGGATGCGCGACATCCAGGACTGGTGCATCAGCCGTCAGCTGTGGTGGGGCCACCGGATTCCGGCCTGGTACGACGAGTCGGGCAAGGTCTACGTCGGTCGCGACGAAGCCGAAGTGCGTGCCAAGCACAACCTCGGCCCGGACGTTGCGCTGCAACAGGACAACGACGTACTCGACACCTGGTTCAGCTCCGGCCTGTGGACCTTCTCGACCCTGGGCTGGCCTGAGCAGACCGAGTTCCTGAAGAAATTCCACTCCACCGACGTGCTGGTCACCGGTTTCGACATCATTTTCTTCTGGGTTGCCCGGATGATCATGATGACCATGCACCTGATGAAGAACGAAGACGGCACGCCGCAGGTTCCGTTCAAGACTGTGTACGTACACGGTCTGGTACGCGACGGCCAGGGCCAGAAGATGTCCAAGTCCAAGGGCAACGTCCTTGACCCGCTGGACATCATCGACGGCATCGACCTGGAAACCCTGGTGCAGAAGCGCACCTCGGGCCTGATGCAACCGAAACTGGCGAAGAAGATCGAGAAAGCCACCCGCGAAGAGTTCGCCAACGGCATCGAAAGCTACGGCACCGACGCCCTGCGCTTCACGTTCTGCTCGCTGGCCTCGACCGGTCGCGACATCAAGTTCGACATGGGTCGCGTCGAAGGCTATCGCAACTTCTGCAACAAGATCTGGAACGCCGCGCGTTACGTTCTGGACAAAGGCGAAGACTGCGGCCAGAACGGCGAAGCCTACGAGCTGTCGTTGGCTGATCGCTGGATCATCTCGCAGCTGCAACGCACCGAAGCCGAAGTGACCCGCCAACTGGATCAGTTCCGTTTCGACCTCGCCGCACAAGCGCTGTACGAGTTCATCTGGAACCAGTACTGCGACTGGTATCTGGAACTGTCCAAGCCTGTGCTGTGGGACGAGAACGCGCCGGTCGAACGTCAGCGCGGCACTCGCCGGACCTTGGTGCGCGTGCTGGAAGTGGCGCTGCGTCTGGCGCATCCGTTCATGCCGTTTATCACTGAAGAAATCTGGCAGCGCATCGCGCCGCTGGCCGGCATTCAGGGCAAAACGATCATGCTGCAGCCTTGGCCGGTGGCCAACGAGGAGCGCATCGATCCGGCGGCGGAAAACGACATCGAATGGCTCAAGGAACTGATGCTCGGCACGCGCAACATTCGTGGCGAGATGAACATCGGCCCGGGCAAGCCACTGCCGATCTTCCTGAAGAACGTCAGCGCTGAAGACCAGCGCCGCCTGACCGAGAACGAAGCGCTGCTGAAGAAGCTGGCGCGCCTGGAATCGATCACCGTACTCGCCGCTGGCGAAGAAGCACCGCTGTCCGCTACCGCACTGGTGGGCGAGATGGAAGTGCTGGTACCAATGGCCGGTCTGATCGACAAGGGCGCGGAACTGGCACGTCTGGACAAGGAAATCCTGCGTCTGCAGGGCGAAGTCCAACGCGTTGGCGGCAAGCTCTCCAACGCAGGATTCGTCGACAAGGCCCCGGCCGAAGTCATCGAGAAGGAACGCGCCAAACTGGCCGAGGCCGAACAAGCCCTGGGCAAACTGGCCGAGCAGCACGCGCGGATTGCCAGTCTGTAACGGCAAACCGCACTGAAAAAGGGAGGCCCAGGTGGCCTCCCTTTTTTATTCCTGCAAAACCTCGAGTCCCCTGTGGGAGCGAGCCTGCTCGCGAAAGCGCTGTATCAGCCGACAAATCTGCCGGATGTGAAACCGCCTTCGCGAGCGGGCTCGCTCCCACAGTTTGAACGGTGTTGCCTTCAGATGTGGGACAATACCCGCCACTTTCAGCCATACCCGAATCGACCTCGCCCATGACCGCCCCCCGCACACCCAAACCTGCGCGCAAGAAGCCTGACGCCGCGTCCCCGAGCAAAGCCGTCGAGCCGCGCGAGAAGGCCAGCCTGCATCCGCGCAATCGCCATCAGGGTCGTTACGACTTTCCGGCACTGATCAAGACCACGCCGGAACTGGCCAAGTATGTGATCACCAACCCGTACGGCAAGGAAAGCATCGACTTCGCCAGCCCCGACGCGGTACGTGTGTTCAATCGGGCGCTGCTCAAGGCGTTCTACGGCATTCAACATTGGGACATCCCGGCGGACTACCTCTGCCCTCCGGTTCCGGGGCGTGCCGATTACGTGCACTTTCTCGCCGACCTGCTCGCGAGCATGAACGACGGTAAAGTGCCGCGCGGCGCGATCGTCAACGTGCTGGACATCGGCATGGGCGCCAACTGCGTGTATCCGCTGATTGGCAACAGCGAATACCGCTGGCACTTCCTCGGCTCGGAGATCGACCCGACAGCCGTGGCGGCGGCTCGAGCCATCGTGCAGTCCAATGATCTGAGCAAAGTGATCCAGCTGCGCCAGCAGGAAAACCGCAAGCACATCCTCATCGGCTTGCTGGAGCCGGGCGAGCGTTTCGACCTGACCATGTGCAACCCGCCGTTCCACGCTTCGATGGAAGAAGCGACCAAGGGCAGCGAGCGCAAGTGGCGCGCCTTGGGCAAGGCCGACCCGAAACGCAAGCTGCCGGTGCTGAACTTCGGCGGGCAATCGGCGGAGCTGTGGTGTGAAGGCGGTGAAGCGCGCTTCGTGACGCAGTTGATTGCCGAGAGCGCGAACTTCCAGCACAAGGTGTTGTGGTTCAGCACGCTGGTGTCGAAGGCCTCGAACCTGCCGGCCATCGAGACGGCACTGAAGAAGGCTGGCGTGCTGGAGAGCCAGGTCGTGGAGATGTCGCAGGGGCAGAAGCAGAGCCGCTTTGTCGCCTGGACCTTTCAGACCAAGTCCGAGCAGCAGATCTGGCGGCGCGAGCGCTGGGTGCGCTAAGACACAGCAGATCGCTGTGGGAGCGAGCTTGCTCGCGAATGCGGTATATCAGTGACATTGAAGTTGACTGACACACTGCTTTCGCGAGCAAGCTCGCTCCCACAATGGTTTATGGCATTCATGAGTCAATCGCCAAATCACAGACACAAAAAAACCGTGCCCCGGATCACTCCGAAGCACGGTTTTTTTTATCGCTGCGTCTTACTTGTTCACAGCGTCGGTCAGGCCTTTGGCCACAACCAGCTTGATCACTTTCTTTGCAGGGATTTCGATGGCAGCGCCAGTCGAAGGGTTACGGCCGGTGCGGGCAGGACGCTCGGTCACTTTCAGCTTGCCGATACCTGGCAAGGTGATTTCGCCGCCGTTTTCCAGCTGATCGGCAACGATTTGGCCCAGTTGGTCCAGAGCGTTACGCGCGGTGGTTTTCGGCGCGTCGATAGCTTCAGCGATGTCGGCGATCAGTTGGTCTTTAGTAAGAGCCATGTAGTGTTCCTTCCCTATCAAATTCATATGGATTGCAGAGTGCAGTGTCAGCCATCGAGCCCGATCTTCTGGATCTGGCACCCTCGGCGATAACCACGACGAGTCGGGTTATAGATGCCGAAATCAGGGTTTGGTTCGACCTGACAAATGCTGAATGCACGCTTAACGCAGTGACTTCGCGTAAGACCGGGCAAAACTAGCACAGCGACAAGGAAATATCCGCCTCTAGCTACCCATTTGGTCAGCTTTATTGCGCTAAATCGGTAAAAAACCGCTTAAGGCCGGGCGCGCGCCCCGGTTTTGCCCTGCAACCCGCGCCAAAACCAGTGGTTGCGGTACACTGAGCGCTTTTTCGGGGGAGCCTGCCCTCCTCCCTTCCAACAGCCGAGAAGCCCATGCCGATCCGTCATTGCATCGTCCACCTGATCGACAAAAAACCCGACGGCACGCCCGCAGTTCTGCACGCCCGTGACTCTGAACTGGCCGAGTCCGCCGCCATCGAAAACATGCTCGCCGACCTCAACGAAAGCTACAACGCCAAACAGGGCAAAGCCTGGGGCCTGTTCCATCCGGAATCCGGCGCGTTCCCGTTCAGCGGCTGGCTGAAGGAGTACATGGACGGCGGCCGTGACTTCACCGCGTTCAGTAAAGTGGCGGTCGAGCATCTGCAGAAGCTGATGGAAGAATCCAACCTGTCGGTGGGCGGCCACGTGCTGTTCGCCCACTATCAGCAAGGGATGACCGACTATCTGGCAATCGCCCTGCTGCACCACAGCGAAGGCGTGGCGGTGACCGATGAGCTCGACGTGACGCCTTCGCGCCATCTCGACCTTGGCCAGTTGCATCTGGCAGCGCGGATCAACGTTTCCGAGTGGCAGAACAACAAGCAGTCCAAACAGTACATTTCGTTCATCAAGGGCAAGAATGGCAAGAAGGTCTCGGAATATTTCCGCGACTTCATCGGCTGCCAGGAAGGCGTCGACGGCCCCGGCGAGACCCGCACCCTGCTCAAAGCCTTCAGTGACTTTGTCGAGAGCGAAGACCTGCCGGAAGACTCGGCCCGCGAGAAAACCAAGACTCTGGTCGACTATGCCAGCAGCCAGGCCAAGCTCGGCGAACCGATGGGACTTGAGGAGCTGTCGGAACTGATCGACGAAGAACGCCCGAAGGCCTTCTACGATCACATTCGCAACAAGGACTACGGCCTGTCGCCGGAGATCCCGGCGGACAAACGTACCCTCAACCAATTCCGCCGCTTCACCGGCCGCGCCGAAGGCCTGTCGATCAGCTTCGAAGCGCATCTGCTGGGGTCGAAGATCGAGTACGACGAAGAGAACGGCACCCTGATCATCAAAGGCCTGCCGACTTCGCTGACCGACCAGCTGAAGCGGCGTAACTGATGCTCGGCAACGTGCTGAAAAAAGTCGCCCTGGTACTGCTGGTGGTCGTGGTCTATCAGAACTGGGGCAAAATCGAGCGGGTGTTCAATCCCGCGCAAATGGTTTCTGAGCAGACGCGGGCGCACGCCAATGTCGTGCTCTATGCCACCGACTGGTGCGGCTACTGCAAACAGACCAAACGCTTTCTCGACAGCAAGGGCATACCGTTCAAGGAGTACGACATCGAGAAGGATGCCGATGCGCGCAAGGGGTATGAGGCATTGGGTGGACGCGGGATTCCGCTGATTGATGTGAACGGCACCTTGATTCGCGGGTTCGATCCGGAAGAAATCCTCGCTGCCCTGAAATAATCAACGGTGGGAGCGAGCCTGCTCGCGAAAGCGCTGCATCAGCCAACAACCATGTTGAATGATCCTTCGTCTTCGCGAGCAGGCTCGCTCCCACAGGTTTGCAGCTGACTCGATAAATCAGCGCGCTTCGATACGGAACCCAAAGCGCGGAAAGTGCACATGCACCACGCCGCCACGTTCGTCTTCACGGCGAATGATCAGCTCTTCACTGCCAGCAAACAGCAGCTCGCCCACCACCGGATCAACGCCGTAATCGATAGCGGCAATTGCCACTTGCTGGCCCGCCTTGAAGCCGTTCGGATCAACGAACCGCTCATCCGGCAATGCCGCTGGCGTCGCGTTATGCGCGACCTCCAGTGCCTCGGCGGAAGACATCTCGCTCGCCGCGCCATGGCCGAACCCCAGCACCCGACCCAGCCACGCCGCGACTGCCGGATATTCATCCACCAGCGGCGCCGTCACGTGCGTCGCCTTGAGGAACCACAGCGGATGCGCCAGGGCGAAGTCGGCAATCGATGGCTCGCCGAAGAGGAAGTCGCCCTGCTCGCGCTGCAACTGCTGCTCCAGACGCGCCATGATCGTCGGCCACTGATGTTTGGCCTGCTCGGCGGACAGACGCGTGGCGCTGCCACCGCTGAACAGACCGGCGCGGTCGGCCAGGAATGCCTTGATCGCTTCCGGGGGCAATTTGCCGAAACGCACCGCCACCGATTCCGGCTGGAACACCAGGCTCACGGCGTGCTGGAACACCACCGAATCGGCCCACGCCGCAAAACTGGCGCAGGTCATTTCCTGACCCTCGGGGAAGAACGCCGGCAGGGCTTTTTCCTGTTCCAGGCGTCGAGCGATCAGTGCGGTGTCGCAATAGATGTCAGCACCGATCTGCAACACAGGGGTCTTGCGGTAGCCACCGGTCAACGCGGTCAGATCCGGCTTTGGCATCACCGGGGAAATATGCACCGAACGCCAGGACAGGCCTTTGAAGCCCAGCAGCAGGCGGGCCTTCTCGGCGAATGGAGAGGTCGGGTAATGGTGCAGAATCAACTCGGACATGCTCGGCTCCGCCGCTCAGATAGTGAGCCCGCAGCTTAGCGTGCATTTGATTAGCAGCCTACAGATCTGCCTGATGGGAGCCAATCAGTCAGATTGATAAGACGCGACGAGGCATTCCTTGGCGCTTTTGCGCAGCTTTTTGATCAGCCGTTCCTGGCGCAAAGCATCGCTTTTGTCGCGGCACAGTTCGGTGTAGACCAGCGCCATCGCCGGGCTGGAGAGAAAGAACCGCGCGCCCTTGCCGCTCTGATGCTTGGCGAAACGCCGCACCGGGTCGTCGCTGATTCCGCAGTACAACGAGCCATTGGCGGCACGCACGAGGTAGACGAACCAGGATTTGCTCACTGGCTCGGCAGCATCGACGGATTGTTCGCTAAGACTGGTCACTTGGGTGATCTGAACGTGTAGGAAAACAGGCGGCGATCTTATCAGCGCCCGGCCTGAAATGCCTTCAGTCCCTTGCGCGCCTGGGCGCGGACGGCGTTGCGCACCAGCGGCGTCCAGCCCAGCAGCAGGCCTTTGAAACCCAACGCCTGGCGCGACCAGCGCCACAGATCGAAGTGGTCGTGGTGCTCACAGATCTTGCCGTCACGGAACACGAAACGCGCCTGGATATCGTTGATGACGATGTTGCCGGTCTGGCTGAACAGGTAGGTCGCGACCCAGTGTGCGCCGCCGCTGCGTTCGTCGGCGCGGACGTTGTCGAAGGTCAGGGAGAAATCCTTGGCGCGGGTAGTCAGCATGCGCCACATGTCGCCGGCATCGCGCCCGCGCAACTCACCGAACGCCGGATCGCTGAAGACCACATCATCGGTGTAGCAGGCGGCCATGGCTTCGGCGTCAAGGCGCTGAAAGGCTTGGTAGAAGCGGGTGATCAGGGCGCTATGGGCTTCGCTCAAGGCAATCTCCAAAGAAATAGGTACAGATTGCCAGCACCATAATCTGCCGCGCGCAGAAACACTATCGGCAATACGCAAAACCCTTGTGGGAGCGAGCCTGCTCGCGAAGGCAATTCAACATTCGACATCCATGTTGACTGAAACACCGCTTTCGCGAGCAGGCTCGCTCCCACATTTGCAGCCAGTGCATTCAGATCTTTTCGCTTTGCACCTGCACATACAGCGCCCGGCCGGCACCCAGCCCGGCGAGGATTGCACCGGCGCCGATAATGCCGAAAATCCAGCCCAGCGCATTCCAGCCGCCGGTCCAGTCATGCACCACGCCCACGGCAAACGGCCCCATGGACGCCAGGGTGTAGCCAAAACCCTGCGACATGCTCGACAGGTTCGCCGCGACATGGGAATCGCGCGAGCGCAGCACGATCAGGGTCAGGGCCAGACTGAACGTACCGCCCTGCCCCAGCCCGAGCAGAATCGCCCAGCCCCACAGACCTTCGATAGGTGCGTACAGGCAGCCGAACAGGCCGGCCAGGGTCAGCGCCATGACCACGACGATCGCCAGACGCTGATCCTTGCCACGGGTCGCCAGCCACGGCGCGGCCAGCGAACTGGCCAGCTGAATGATCACCGAACCGGACAGCACCAATCCGGCCTGAGTCGGTGTCAGCCCGCGCCCGATGAGGATCGACGGCAACCAGCCAAACACGATGTAGGCCAGCGACGATTGCAGGCCCATGTACAAGGTCACCTGCCAGGCCAGCGGATCACGCAGCAACCCGCGCACGCGGTAGGCGACGTTGTGTGCGCCATGTTTGGAGCCGACTTGTGGCAGCCAGAAAACCGCCGCCACCAATGCCGGAATCACCCAGAAGCCCAGGCCCATCGCCCAGCTGTTGCCGAAGTGTTCACTCAGCGGCACGGTCGAACCCGCCGCCATCGCTGCGCCCAGGCACAGCGCCATGGTGTAGACGCCGGTCATGGTCCCGGCGTGTTTGGCGAAGTCGCGCTTGACGATGCCCGGCAGCAGCACGCCGACGATGCCGATGCTGGCGCCGCCAAGGACGCTGCCGGCGAACAGCCCGATCTCGCCGAAATTGCTGCGCAGGATGATGCCGCCGGCCAGTGTCAGCAGAATCCCCAACACCACGCGCTCAGCACCAAACCGCCGCGCAAGGATCGGCGCCAGCGGTGCGAACAAGCCCAGGCACAGCACCGGCAACGTGGTCAGCAATCCCGCCTGCGCCGCAGACAGCCCGAGGCTTCTGGAGACCTCGCTGAGCAATGGCGCCATGCTCGACAACGCCGGGCGCAGGTTCAGCGCCACCAGAATCAGCCCGAGCAGCAGCAACCATGGACGTTTCACCAACGGATGGCTTTGCTGCACCTGCTCGTCATCAGCCTCGGCATCGATCAGCAGCTCTTCAAGTTCGGGGGTGCGTTTCGACGCTGTGGATAACTCACTGCGGGACATGGTTTTCTCGGTTTCAAGGTTCATTGATCAACTGCCTCGACAAGGCTTTGGCCCGTTCCGGGTCGCGTTGCTCGACCGCATCGAGCAAGTCGATGTGCAGATCGAACACTTCCTGACGGCGCGGGGAGATATTCAGGGTCTGGCGCAATTGCGCGCCGACGATGCTGGAGAAGTAGCGATACAACTCGCTGAGGGTCGGGTTGTGCGCGGCGTCGACCAGTCGGCGATGGAACACCAGATCGCAGGCGATATAGGTGTCGAGATCGCCGTGGTAATGGCTGCCGCTGGTGCCGAGCGCTTCACGCAGCGCCGCCAGATCCTCATCGGTACGACGCAACGCCGCCAGGCCGATGGCCTCGACTTCAAGGATGTGCCGGGTCTCCCGGGCCTGCTCCAGCGAACAACGCGATAGCGCTTTAAGTGTGTCGAGCGGGTCGACCAGCGCACGAAGATAACTGCCGTCGCCCTGGCGAATTTCGATCAATCCCGAGAACGCCAGAACACGCATCGCCTCACGCACCGTGTTGCGGCTGATGCCCAGCTCGGCGCACAGCTCAGGCTCGGTCGGCAGACGCTCGCCGACCTGCCACGCACCGCTGTTGATGCGCTGACGCAGTTGATCCAAAGCCTGATCGACCAGGGATCGCTTGATCAAAGGGGAAATGTCGGACATGAACCTCACCTTTTCATCCAATCATAGGATGAATTTTCCGACATGTTAGTCAGACCCATGTAGGACGGCAACCACCTAGGGTCAATCGGAGACACATGAAGCGGCATTTTCGATTGGTCAAAATTACCCTTTAAGGGTAATTTCAGGGACAGGGTTTTAGCTTCTTATGGAAAAGAACACACCCCATTACGACTTGGCGGTGATCAAGTCTGAAGTGAGGCGACTGGGTCAAAACGCTTTCACCAAAACTTCAGTAAGGTCAGCTGAGAAGCTCGGCTTCAATGTCAGCGAAATGCAGGAGATTGTTTTCGAGCTACAAACCAAGATGTTGTACAAATCGATGACTACTTATGAGGATCATCGAATCTGGCAAGACGTGTATCACATCAATTCACGAGATCAGGAGATTTACATCAAGGTGACATACCGCCCCGGCGGCAGCCCACCGGTGATCTCCCTCAAGGAGAACAACCCATGAAAACCCAGCAATGTGTCAGCTGCGGTGCACGTGAGGGAATGACGCATTTTCAGGGGCGTGGCGAAACCCTCAAAGTCAAAGGCATGGAGCGTCGTGTCGATAATCTTTCTGGCTGGGAATGCCAGAAGTGCGGTGAGATTGAATGGGACGCCGAGACCGATAGCGCGGAACGTTATTGCGACGCAGGTGATGAGTTGGTCATCGCTGCCAGGAAAATGATTGGCGACGAGATGAAGCGGATTCGCCGCAAATTGCATCTGACGCAAAAAGAGACGGTGCAACTGCTATCTGGGGGTGGGCATAACGCATTCTCTCGCTACGAGCGCGGCGAAATCTTGCCGCCCAAGGCACTCATACTGCTGATGCGTTTATTGGATCGTTACCCATATTTGCTAACCGATGCAAAGACTCTCGGCGAAGGTGCAGATTTGAGAGGTTTCGAGCACATCGTCCACAAAGAACATGAATCCCTTTCGGTTTCCTGACCCCGAAAAAACAACCCGGCACATGGCCGGGTTGGTTTCACTCATCAACCATCAATGCAAAATCTGACTCAAGAACAACTTGGTCCGATCATTCTGCGGATTGTCGAAGAAATCGTTCGGCGCGGCCTGTTCAACGATTTCGCCCTTGTCCATGAAGATCACGCGGTTGGCCACGGTGCGGGCAAAGCCCATTTCGTGGGTCACGCAAAGCATGGTCATACCGTCTTCGGCCAGACCGATCATGGTGTCGAGAACCTCTTTCACCATTTCCGGATCGAGCGCTGAAGTCGGCTCGTCAAACAGCATGATTTTCGGCTTCATGCACAGGGCGCGGGCGATCGCCACACGCTGTTGCTGACCGCCGGACAGCTGCCCCGGATACTTGTGCGCCTGCTCCGGAATGCGTACGCGCTCCAGGTAATGCATGGCGATTTCTTCGGCCTTGCGCTTGGGCATCTTGCGCACCCACATCGGCGCCAGCGTGCAGTTCTGCAGAATGGTCAGGTGCGGGAACAGGTTGAAGTGCTGGAACACCATGCCGACTTCGCGGCGGATCGCTTCGATCTGCTTGAGGTCGTTGGTCAGTTCCACGCCATCGACGACGATGCGCCCCTGCTGGTGTTCTTCCAGACGATTGAGGCAACGAATCGTGGTCGATTTACCGGAACCCGACGGGCCACACAGAACGATGCGCTCGCCCTGTTTGACGTTGAGGTTGATGTCCTTGAGTACGTGAAACTGGCCGTACCACTTGTTCACGCCCTGCATCTGGATGATGCCTTCCGGACCCACAGGCTTTTTGATTGCTTCGCTCATTTACAGAGAACTCCTAACGCTTGTGGCCAGTGTCGAGCTTGCGTTCCAGATGCATGGAATAGCGCGACATACCAAAACAGAAAATCCAGAACACCAAGGCGGCGAACACGTAGCCTTCGGTGGCCATGCCCAGCCATTTCGGGTCGGCCGCGGCTTGCTTGACGCTGTTGAGCAGATCGAACAGGCCGATGATGATCACCAGGCTGGTGTCCTTGAACAGCGCAATGAACGTGTTGACGATGCCCGGAATCACCAGCTTCAGCGCTTGCGGCAGAATCACCAGGCCCATCGAACGCCAGTAACCGAGGCCCATCGCTGCTGCCGCTTCGTACTGCCCTTTGGGAATCGCTTGCAGACCGCCACGCACCACTTCGGCGACGTACGCCGACTGGAACAGGATCACGCCGATCAGCGCCCGCAGCAGCTTGTCGAAGTTCATGCCTTCGGGCAGGAACAGCGGCAGCATTACCGAGGACATGAACAGCACCGTGATCAACGGCACGCCGCGCCAGAACTCGATGAAAGTCACGCAGACCACACGAATCGCCGGCATGTTCGAACGTCGTCCCAGCGCCAGCACGATGCCCAGCGGCAATGCTCCGGCGATGCCGACGGTGGCGATCACCAGGGTCAGCATCAGGCCACCCCACTGGCTGGTCGGCACGGTGGTCAGACCGAAACCGCCGTGCAACAAGATGAAGGCGATGATCGGGTACAGCACCAGGAAGCTCAGGCCGTACACCGCTTTACGCGGCACGCGCGAGATGAACAGCGGTGCTGCGCCAATGACCGCCAGCCACACGGTCAGGTCGACGCGCCAGCGCAGTTCGGTCGGGTAGTAGCCGTACATGAATTGGCCGAAACGCTGCTGAATGAACACCCAGCAGGCGCCTTCCTTGGTGCAGTCGGCGCGGGTGGTGCCGACCCAGTTGGCATCGACGATCGCCCAACTGAGAATCGGTGGCACAACCAGGTAGATCAGGTAGAACGCAAACAGCGTCAGCAGGGTGTTGAGCCAGCTGGAGAACATGTTAGCGCGCATCCACGCCACCACGCCGATGCTGCTGTTCGGTGGAGGCATGTCGGGTTTGAAAGTATGAGTACTCATGCGCTTTTCCTTACCGCTCGATCAGCGCAATGCGCTTGTTGTACCAGTTCATCAGCAGGGAAATGCTGATACTGATCGCCAGGTACACGCTCATGGTGATGGCAATCACTTCGATGGCCTGCCCGGTCTGGTTGAGCACGGTGCCGGCGAACAGCGAAACCATTTCCGGGTAACCGATACCGGCGGCCAGCGAGGAGTTCTTCGCAAGGTTCAGGTATTGGCTGGTCAGCGGCGGAATGATCACGCGCAGGGCTTGCGGGATGATCACTTTGCGCAGGGTCGGGCCGTTGCGCAGGCCAAGCGAACGCGCCGCTTCGGTCTGGCCGTGGCTGACCGACTTGATCCCGGAACGCACGATCTCGGCGATGAACGCTGCGGTGTACACGGTGAGCGCCAGGGTCAACGCCAGCAGTTCCGGGATCAACACCCAGCCGCCGACGAAGTTGAAGCCCTTGAGCTCAGGCATTTCCCAGTGCAGCGGAGCGCCGAAGATCAGCGCGCACAGGGTCGGGATCACCAGCGCAATTGCCAGGCCGGTCCAGAACTTGTGGAACGGTACGCCGGTTTCTTCGAAGCGCTTGTTGGCCCAGCGGCACATCAGCACGATGCCGACAATGGCCAGGACGATGCTGATCACGAACGCCCAGAAGCCGTCGGCAGCGAGTGCGGCCGGCATGTTCAGGCCACGGCTGCTGACGAAGAAGGTGTCGCCGAAGTTGTGGCTGTTGCGCGGCCCCGGCATGGTCAGGAACACCGCGAAGTACCAGAACAGGATCTGCAGCAGCGGCGGAATGTTGCGGAATACTTCCACATACACCGTCGCCAGTTTGGCAATGATCCAGTTCTGCGACAGCCGCGCTACACCGACGATGAAACCTAAAATCGTCGCCAGGATCACGCCGATAAAGGTCACCAACAAGGTGTTGAGCAGGCCGATGACAAACACCCGCGCGTAACTGTCCGCTTCGGTGTAGTCGATCAGGGTTTGAGCGATGCCGAATCCGGCACTGCGCTCCAGAAAGCTGAAGCCGGAGGTGATGCCCCGGTGCTGAAGGTTGGTTTGCGTATTGTCGAACAGGTACCAGCCAAGCGAGACCACCGCCACAACCGTGATGATCTGGAATAGCCACGCACGCACTCGTGGATCGCTGAGGCTGAGCCTCTGCTTTGGTGCGCCGATAGAATTTTGCATGAAGTGCCCCGGAAGAAATGGAACAAGAACATCACCCGGCGGTTGGCCCGCCGGGCGATAGAACCATTAGCGCACTGGTGGTGCGTACTGAATGCCGCCGTTGTTCCACAGGGCGTTCAGGCCACGGTCGATTTCCAGCGGAGTGCTCTTGCCGAGGTTTTTCTCGAAGATTTCGCCGTAGTTGCCGACTTGCTTGACGATCTGCACCACCCAGTCTTTCGGCAGTTTCAGGTCTTTGCCGTACTCGCCGTCAGCGCCGAGCATACGGGCCACGTCCGGGTTCTTGGTGGACTTGGCTTCAGCTTCGACGTTCTTCGAAGTGATGCCGGCTTCTTCGGCATTGAGCAGCGCGTAGCCGACCCAACGCACGATCGCCAGCCACTCGTCGTCGCCGTTACGTACAACCGGGCCCAGTGGTTCCTTGGAAATGGTTTCCGGCAGCACCACGTAGTCCTTCGGCGAGGCCAGCTTGCTGCGCTGGGCGAACAGCTGGGACTTGTCGGAGGTCAGCACGTCGCAACGACCGGATTCCAGCGACTTGGCGCTTTCATCGGAGGTGTCGAAGGTGATCGGGGTGTATTTCAGACCGTTGCCACGGAAGTAGTCGGAAACGTTCAGTTCGGTGGTGGTACCGGCCTGGATGCAGATGGTCGCGCCGTCGAGCTCTTTGGCACTTTTCACGCCCAGCTTGTTGTTCACCAGGAAGCCGATGCCGTCGTAGTAGGTGATGAAGCCCGGGAATTTCAGGCCCATGCCCGCGTCACGGGAACTGGTCATGGTGGTGTTGCGCGACAGGATGTCGATCTCGCCGGATTGCAGCGCGGTGAAGCGCTCCTTGGCGTTCAACTGGCTGAACTTGACCTTGTTGGCGTCGCCGAAAACGGCTGCGGCCACAGCGCGGCAGACGTCGGCATCGATGCCGAGGATCTTGCCGGTCGCATCCGGTACCGAGAAGCCCGGCAGACCGTCGCTCACGCCACACTGCACGAAACCTTTTTTCTGTACCGCATCCAGGGTTGCACCCGCCTGAGCGAACCCGCTGACGCCGAGTACTGCTGCAGCAGTCACGACCGCCAGAGTGGATTTCAACATCTTCATTCAAACCTCCAGTTTTGCTCTTGTTGTGTCGGAGCTTGAGTCCTGTCGCACCCTTTTGAGGCGTTGTTGACCCGTGTTGGCTTTTTTTGGGGTCAACCGACGTAAGACCTTCGCTATGAGTCTAGTAGGAGAAAATCCACATCATGGATCACTCACTTCTCACCAATCGGCCGAACGGGCTGTAGCCCTTTCACGTTCGCTAAGCCCGTTGCGGCCATTGGCGAACATCCATCACCGGATTCGTTGCTATCCCATCGTGCGACTGACACTGATAGTGTTACCGCCGCGCAACGGATGCTTCGTACGCAAAGCTCCATAGCAAACGCCGTACCACACCGCTTGCGAAAGTGATTGCGCGACACGTCAATAGCTAAACTTGTAACCTTGCGACATCTTGTTAACGGATCAACCGGGCGCGCACTTCAATCACGCACTCAATGAGAGCGCCCGCACATTTTTGGAGCAGACATGACCGAGCCCTTGATTCTTCAGCCTGTTAAGCCCGCGGATGCCTGCGTGATCTGGCTGCACGGCCTCGGCGCCGACCGCTACGACTTCCTGCCGGTGGCCGAGGCGTTGCAGGAAAGTCTGTTGAGCACGCGCTTTGTGCTGCCGCAGGCACCGACCCGTCCAGTGACGATAAATGGCGGATATGCCATGCCCAGCTGGTACGACATCAAGGCCATGAGCCCGGCCCGGGCGATCGATCGCGACGAACTGGAAGCTTCGGCAGAGCGCATCATCGAGCTGATCGAAAACGAGCGCGCCAGCGGAATAGACGCCTCGCGGATTTTCCTTGCCGGGTTTTCCCAGGGCGGCGCAGTGGTGCTGCACACCGCTTTTCTGAAATGGCAGGGGCCGTTGGGCGGGGTGCTGGCGTTGTCGACGTACGCACCGACATTCAGCGACGAACTGGAGTTATCCGCCAGTCAGCAGCGTATTCCGGTGCTGTGTCTGCACGGTCAGTTCGATGGCGTGGTGCAGAACTCGATGGGGCGCACTGCCTATGAGCATTTGGTGAAGCATGGTGTCACCGTGACATGGCAGGAATACCCAATGGAGCACGAAGTGTTACCTGAAGAGATTCGCGACGTCGGCGTCTGGCTGAGCGAACGCCTGCGCTGATTTGCGAGCAATGTCCGCCCATTGATCCCTCCTACTACGCCGCGCCCGATTCTTGCATTACACTGGCCGGCGTACATTCCTTAACCAACTGATGAGATGACCGTGCTCAAAGCACTCAAGAAGATGTTCGGTAAAAGCGAGGCTGAGCAGCTCGCGCCAGTTCCCAGTGCGCCGTCGCACGCCCCCGGTCATCGCACCGATGCCCCGCAGGCCGACCGCCCCGCTCCCGCAGCCGCACCGAAGCCAGAAGAAATACCCGCTGCGCCAGCGCCAATTGCCGTAGAGCCTGCACCCAGCGAAGCGCCGAAACCGGCCAGGCCACGTCGCGAACCGAAGCCCAAGGCACCGGTCATTCCATGGAAACTCGAAGACTTCGTCGTCGAGCCGCAGGAAGGCAAAACCCGCTTTCACGATTTCAAGCTTGCTCCGGAACTGATGCACGCCATCCAGGACCTGGGCTTTCCGTACTGCACGCCGATCCAGGCGCAGGTGCTGGGTTTCACCCTCGCCGGCAAAGACGCCATTGGCCGCGCGCAGACCGGCACCGGCAAGACCGCCGCGTTCCTGATCTCGATCATCACCCAGTTGCTGCAGACGCCGCCGCCGAAAGAGCGCTACATGGGCGAGCCGCGCGCGCTGATCATCGCGCCGACCCGCGAACTGGTGGTGCAGATCGCCAAGGACGCCGCTGACCTGACCAAGTACACCGGCCTCAACGTCATGACCTTCGTCGGCGGCATGGACTTCGACAAACAGCTCAAGCACCTCGAAGCACGTCATTGCGACATCCTCGTCGCCACGCCGGGCCGCTTGCTCGACTTCAACCAGCGCGGCGACGTGCATCTGGACATGGTTGAAGTAATGGTCCTGGACGAAGCCGACCGCATGCTCGACATGGGTTTCATCCCGCAGGTACGGCAGATCATTCGCCAGACCCCGCCGAAGTCCGAACGCCAGACTTTGCTGTTCTCCGCAACCTTCACCGAAGACGTGATGAATCTGGCCAAGCAATGGACCACCGACCCGGCCATCGTCGAAATCGAAATCACCAACGTCGCCAACGAGAACGTCGAGCAGCACATCTACGCCGTGGCCGCTGCCGACAAATACAAACTGCTCTACAACCTGGTCAACGACAACGGTTGGGAGCGGGTCATCGTGTTTGCCAACCGCAAGGACGAAGTACGCCGCATCGAAGAGCGTCTGGTGCGTGACGGCATCAACGCCGCGCAGCTGTCCGGCGACGTACCGCAGCACAAGCGCATCAAGACTCTGGAAGGTTTCCGCGAAGGCAAGATTCGCGTGCTGGTCGCCACCGATGTCGCCGGTCGCGGCATCCACATCGACGGTATCAGCCACGTGATCAACTTCACCCTGCCGGAAGTGCCGGACGACTACGTGCACCGCATCGGCCGTACCGGTCGCGCAGGCGCTGACGGTGTGTCGATCAGCTTTGCCGGCGAGGACGACTCCTACCAGTTGCCGTCCATCGAAGAAAAACTCGGTCGCAAGATCAGCTGCGAAACCCCACCGACGCATCTGCTGCGCGCGGTTGAGCGCAAGCGTCCGCAGTAAGCCCCGCTATATGAGAAAGCGCAGCCGGAAACGGACTGCGCTTTTTTTATGCCCGATGGTTGCTCGCCAGAACTAAAAGTCCATAATGGAAAAATAAGTTTAGTTTTGGAGCGCGAAATGTCCAGTACGCCCTATGTGATCGATCAAGCCCAGGCCCATCAGCTGTTGGCGCGTATCGATGTGCCGCAGATCCTGCGCAAGCTGTTCCGCGATCTGGCGGCCGGTAACGCCGCACAGCCGGCGCAGCAATTGGTCGAGTTCCCGCAGGGCGCCGGCGACTTCATCAATTATCTGGGCGTGCTGGCCGAGGATGGCGTGTACGGAGTGAAGACTTCGCCGTACATCGTCCGTGAGCAGGGTGCGCTGGTGACGGCGTGGACATTGTTGATGTCGATGAAAACCGGCCAGCCGCTGCTGCTCTGTGATGCCGGCGAACTGACCACCGCGCGCACCGCCGCGACCACGGCAGTGGCGGTCGACGCCCTCGCCCCGTTGGACGCCCAGCGACTGGCAATCATCGGCAGCGGCAAGGTCGCTCAGGCGCATCTGCATTACGCCAAGGCGCTGCGCGACTGGCAGAGCATCAGCCTGTATTCGCCATCGCTGCTGGAAGATGCGGAAACACAGACTGTGTTGAAGTCCATCGCGCCGTCACTGAAGATTGCCGACAGCCGCGAGACCGCCATCTCCGATGCTGACGTGATCATGCTCTGCACCTCGTCTGCCGGGCCGGTGATCGATCCGGCGCAACTGCACAAACCGGCGCTGATCACCTCGATCAGCACCAACGCCCCGCGCGCCCATGAAGTACCGCCGCAAAGCCTCAACGACATGCAGGTGTTCTGCGACTATCGTCAGACCACGCCGGGTTCGGCAGGTGAGATGCTGATTGCCGCCGAACAGCATGGCTGGAGCAAGGATTCGATTGTCGGCGACCTCGCCGACTTGCTCAGCGAAAAAGTGCAGCGCCCGGGTTACGACCGTCACGTGTTCTTCCGTTCAATCGGCTTGGGCCTGGAAGACATTGCCCTCGCCAATGCGGTTTATCACTTAACCCACTAACGCCAAAAATCCCCTGTGGGAGCGAGCCTGCTCGCGAATGCGGACTGACATTCACCGAAGATGTCGACTGATACACCGCTTCGCGAGCAGGCTCGCTCCCACAAGGGACTAGCGTACGCCTTGATATTGCGTACCCACTGGAGACCCACATGAGCCACGCAGATTTCATCATCATCGGCGGCGGGATTGCCGGCGCTTCTACCGGGTTCTGGCTGGCGCCGCACGGCAAAGTGATCGTGCTCGAGCGTGAAACCCATCCCGGCTATCACTCCACCGGTCGCTCCGCCGCGCTGTACACCGCCGCCTACGGCACCGCACAGGTCCGCGCACTGACTCAGGCCAGCCGCGCGTTTTTCGACAATCCTCCGAGCGGCTTCTGCGAGCACCCACTGCTGACCCCGCGCGGCGAAATGACCGTCGACTTCATCGGTGATCCCGCCGAACTGAACAATCAATACCTCAGCGCCAAAGCCACCGTGCCGCAGATGCAACTGCTCAGCGCCGACGAAGCCTGCGCGCGCCTGCCGATCCTGCGCCGGGAAAAAGTCCACGGCGCGATCTACGACCCATCGGCCTGCGACATCGACACCGACGCGCTGCATCAAGGCTACCTGCGCGGCATTCGGCGCAATCACGGCGAAGTCCGCACCGATTGCGAGGTGCTTGGCTTGAGCCGCGATGCCGATGGCCTGTGGATCGTGCAGACCAACGGCGAGACATTCAGCGCACCAGTGCTCATCAACGCCGCCGGTGCCTGGGCCGACAAGATCGCTGCCCTGGCCGGAGCGCAGCCGCTGGGGCTGCAACCGAAGCGCCGCGCCGCATTTATCTTTGCCGGCCCGGAAGGCGTGGACACTCATCACTGGCCAATGCTGGTCAGCCTCGACGAATCCTTCTACATGAAGCCCGACGCCGGCATGTTTCTCGGCTCGCCGGCCAACGCCGATCCGGTCGAACCGCACGACGTGCAGCCGGAAGAACTCGACATCGCCATGGGCATCTATCAGATCGAAGACGCCACCACGCTGACCATCCGCCGTCCGACCCGCACCTGGGCCGGTCTGCGCAGTTTCGTTGCCGACGGTGATTTGCTCAGCGGCTTCGATCCGCAAGTTCCGGGGCTGTTCTGGGTCGCCGCGCAGGGCGGTTACGGCATCCAGACGTCGCCGGCGATGGGCCAGGCCAGTGCGGCGCTGGTGCGCGGCGAGCCGTTTCCCGAGCACCTGCATGAATTCGGTCTGGACAGCGCCATGCTCTCCCCGGCCCGACTGGCTTGATCGCATCGACTCGTCGAAAAGATTGCGGCACACTCGCAGCGCCCCGGCACAAGGGGCACTGACGCTGCCTGGAGCTCCACTGTCATGACTGCCCCCGAATTCGATCCGGCGCTGGATAACTTCCGCGCCATCGCCGACGCCATCGCCACGCTGTTCTTCCCCCACGCCGAGGTGGTGCTGCACGACCTGCGCACGCAGAAAGTCGACTACATCGCCAACAACCTGTCCAAGCGCGAGATCGGCGACGACTCGTCGCTGGAAGACATGCTCAGCGAGGATGTCAGCGACAGGAACATCGGCCCGTACGAAAAGCTCAACTGGGACGGTCAGAAGATTCGCAGCCTGAGTACCGTGCTACGTGACAGCGAAGGTCGTCCGCTGGCGGTGCTGTGCATCAATCTGAATATTTCCCTGTTCGAGAACGCCAAGGCGGCGCTGGACCTGTTTCTCTCGCCGAGCAAACTGATTCCGCAGCCGGACTCACTGTTCCGTGATGACTGGCAGGAGCGCATCAACACCTTCCTCCACGCCTGGTTGCGCGAGCGGCAGTTGAGCCTGAATCTGCTGACCCGTGACCACAAACGCGAACTGGTGCTGGCGCTGCACGCCGAGGGCGCGTTCAAGGGCAAGAGCGCCTCGAACTACGTGGCGAATGTGCTGAACATGGGGCGGGCGACGGTGTACAAGCATTTGAAGGAATTGAAGGGCTGAAGATTTGCATCGCTAGCGCTGGCCTCTTCGCGAGCAGGCTCGCTCCCACATTTGGAATGCGTTACCCCCTGTGGGAGCGAGCCTGCTCGCGAAGGCGCTTGATCAATCGCCGTAGATATCGGTCTTGAAATACTTCTCGGAAATCTTCTGGTACTCGCCATTCGCGCGAATCCCGTCGATGGCGTTGTTCAACTGGCTGACCAGTTCACCGTTGCCCTTGCGCACGGCAATCCCGGCACCCTCGCCGACGTACTTCGGATCCTTCAGCTCCGGCCCGACAAACGCGTAACCCTTGCCACGCGGCATCGACAGGAAGTCATTGAGCGGAATGGTGTCGGCAAAAATCGCATCAAGGCGCCCCGCCGCCAGGTCCATGTAGATCTCTTCGTTGTTGCCGTAGCGCTTGACGTTGATGCCCTTGGGTTCGAACACCTCGGTGGCGTAACGATCAGTGGTGGTCGCGCGCTGCACGCCGACGTTCTTGCCTTTGAGGCTGGCGTACTGATCATCCACCGTAGCGCCTTCCTTCATGACCAGACGCGAAGAAGTGAAGTAATACTTGTGGCTGAAATCCACCGACTTCTTGCGATCTTCGTTGATGGTCATCGACGACAGCGCCATGTCGATCTTCTTTACTTTGAGCGAAGGAATCAGCCCGTCGAACTCACCTTCAACCCACACGCACTTGACCTTCATCTGCGCACACAGGGCATTGCCGATGTCGTAGTCAAAACCGACGATTTCACCTTTATCGGTTTTCGACGCGAACGGCGGGTAAGCCGCTTCGATACCGATGCGCAGGGTTTTCTCGGCGGCAAAGACGCTGGCGGTGGCCAACAGGCTGAGGGCCAGACCGGTGATGAGGGGGAGTTTCTTCATGTTCGTTCTCTCGCGGGTTGTTGTTGGTTTGGCGAAGAAGAGCAGCTACAAGCGGCAAGCTGATAGCTGCAAGACAGAAGTTTTTTTATACTTGGAAATCCATACTGGACTCTCAGGTACAAATCGTCAATCGGGTAGAGAAGGAAGGATTTTCGGTGTCGCAGATGATGACTTCGCGAGCAGGCTCGCTCCCACAGGGGAACGCATTCCAATTGTGGGAGCGAGCCTGCTCGCGAAGACTGACTGGAGGGCGCTACAGGAATTACTTCTTCCAGCGATCGGCGGCGGCATGATCACTGTCCCGCCCTTCGACCCAACGTGGTCCATCGCTGGTATTTTCTTTCTTCCAGAACGGCGCGCGGGTTTTCAGGTAGTCCATGACGAAGGCGCAGGCATCGAACGCGGCCTGGCGATGGGCGCTGGCGGCGCCGACGAAGACGATCGGTTCGCCCGGTTCCAGCGCGCCAATGCGATGCAGCACTTCCAGTTTCAACAGCGGCCAGCGCTGCTCGGCTTCGACAGCGATCTTGCCGAGGGCCTTTTCGGTCATGCCCGGATAGTGTTCGAGGAACATCCCGGCCACGTCGAGCCCGTCGTTGAAGTCGCGCATATAACCGACAAAGCTCACCACCGCGCCCACACCGACATTGGCCGCGTGCATCGCATTGACTTCAGCGCCCGGATCGAACGGCGTGGCCTGCACGCGAATCGCCATGTTCAGCCTCCGGTCACGGTGGGGAAAAACGCCACTTCATCACCATCGACAACTGGCTCGTCGAGCTGGCAGAGGTCTTCGTTGCGTGCGCACATCAGGTTCTGCTCGCTCAGCACTTCGGCGCCATCACGTTCTGCCAACAGTGCCCGAACGTCATCGACGGTGGCGAAATCGCCTTCAACCGCAACCGAATCCACGCCCAGCGCTTCACGGTAGCGGGCAAAAAATTTCACCGTCAGTTTCATGGCTGCTCCGCCTGGAAGTGGCCGCTCTTGCCGCCGACTTTCTCCAGCAGCCGCACGCTTTCGATGGTCATGCCACGGTCGACAGCTTTGCACATGTCGTAAATGGTCAGGGCGGCGACGCTGGCGGCGGTCAGCGCTTCCATCTCGACACCGGTCTGCCCGGACAACTTGCAGCGGGCGACGATACGCACGCTGTCCTCACCCTCGGCGCTGAGTTCGACTTTGACGCCAGTCAGCATCAGCGGATGGCACAGGGGAATGAGATCGCTGGTTTTCTTCGCCGCCTGAATCCCGGCAATGCGCGCCACGGCGAACACATCGCCCTTGGGGTGGCCGCCGCTGACGATCATCTGCAGGGTTTCAGGGAGCATGCGCACCAGCGCTTGAGCCGTCGCTTCACGGAACGTCACGGCTTTTTCAGTGACGTCTACCATGTTGGCGCGACCTTGGGAATCGAGATGAGTCAGCACGGGATTACTCCTGATCAGGGGCGTGGATTGTAAACCTGTGGGTCAGATATCCGCATCACTGATTATGAAATCACCGTTGCCCCCTGTGGGAGCGAGCCTGCTCGCGAAAGCGGATTCAGATTCACTATAGATGTCGACTGATACACCGCATTCGCGAGCAGGCTCGCTCCCACAGGAGATATGCATTCATCCATAAAAAAACCGGGCGGCTTTAAGGGCCGCCCGGTCTTGTGGGAAGGGTTACAGATGCGATTCGGCGTATTCGGCCAGGATCGAGCGAGGCACCCCTTGCAGGGTGATGTGCACACCGTTGGGGAAGTCCTTGAAGCGTTCGGTCAGGTAGGTCAGCCCGGAGCTGGTCGCGGACAGGTAAGGGGTGTCGATCTGCGCCAGGTTGCCCAGGCACACCACTTTGGAACCGGCGCCGGCACGGGTGATGATGGTTTTCATCTGGTGCGGCGTGAGGTTCTGGCATTCGTCGATCAGGATCAGGCTCTGCTGGAAGCTGCGACCGCGAATGTAGTTGAGCGATTTGAACTGCAACGGCACTTTGCTGAGGATGTAGTCGACGCTGCCATGGGTGTTTTCGTCATCCATGTGCAAGGCTTCGAGGTTGTCGGTGATGGCGCCCAGCCAAGGCTCCATTTTCTCCGCTTCGGTGCCGGGCAGGAAGCCGATTTCCTGGTCCAGACCCTGCACGCTGCGGGTGGCGATGATGCGGCGGTAACGCTTGCTGACCATGGTCTGCTCGATCGCAGCGGCCAGCGCCAGAATGGTCTTACCGGAACCGGCGGCGCCAGACAGGTTGACCAGATGAATGTCCGGGTCAAGCAACGCATACAGGGCCAGACTCTGATAGATGTCGCGCGGCTTCAGGCCCCAGGCCTCCTGATGCAGCAGCGGTTCCTGATGCAGGTCGAGGATCAGCAGGCGGTCTTCCTGGATTTCCTTGATCCAGCCGACAAAGCCCTGCTCGTCGATGATGAACTCGTTGATGTGCACGACCGGCAGGTTGTCGATCAGTTGCACCTGATGCCAGGTGCGGCCGTGGTCCTGACGGGTTTCGACCTTGCTCACGCGGTCCCAGAAGGAGCCGGTCATGTTGTGGTAGCCGTTGGGCAGCAGGGACACGTCATCGACCAACTGGTCGGTGCTGTAGTCCTCGGCGTCGATGCCACAGGCGCGCGCCTTGAGGCGCATGTTGATGTCTTTGGTGACCAGCACCACCGGTTTTTGCGGATCGCGGGTATGGAGATCAATCAGTTGGTTGATGATTTTGTTGTCGTTCAGGTGCTCGGGCAGAATCAGGTTCGACTCGGCCTGTTTGCTCATCAGAATTGACAGCAAGCCTTTCGGCCCGCCCTTGCCGCGCTGGATCGGCACACCCAGTTCGACGTCCTCGGGGGACGCATCGCCCAGGGTCTTGTCGATCAGGCGGATCGCCTGACGGCATTCGGCGGCCACGCTGTGATGGCCGCTCTTGAGCTTGTCCAGCTCTTCCAGCACGGTCATCGGGATGGCGACGTGGTGTTCTTCGAAATTCAGCAGGGCATTTGGATCGTGAATCAATACGTTGGTATCGAGTACATACAGGATTGGCTGGTTGGAGGAAGGGCTGCGTCCGTGATCATCCATACTCGGTCACCTTTGTGGGAGCCATTCGACGCAATACCTTGACAGTGCTGCGCCTCGAGGTGACTGCCGAATTCATCCACGAGGGCCTGGATGAGCTGCACACAATAGGAGTCTGGGAAGACGCCACCTGTGTTGCAGGTTTCGGCGGTCTGTCTTCGTAATACTCCAAAACCGATGACATAAAAAAGCACTTTGACGGTTTTTTTAAGTTTATTTTGCAGAGTGACGAAAAGCCCTTGGCGGACTCCCCGTACCCCGCTAAAGTCGGAAGTCCGCCTGCATCGAATTCCTCCTGAAAATTACCCCAAGCCCAATGTTTCCGGGCTTTTTGTCGTTTCTCAACGAAACGCGTCCTGACAGTCTTCCCAGCCAATGCCGCTCTGCGCAGTCTGGGTGATCAGCCACGGCAGCGACGTCTTCACCGCATCCTGTTTCATGTTGAAATTGATCACCCCGTGCCGCCACAGCAGCATCAGGGTCAACACTCGCTGCGCGCTGGCCGGACCCTTGAGCTTGCCGGCACCGTCCTGGGCATCGATGTCCCACAGTGCCACTTGCAGGCCCTGGCTATTGAAAAAACCTTGCGCGTCACTGCGGCGCTGGCCATCCGGCGGACGGAATAGCGGCACGTAGTTTTCCGGCAGTTTGTTCTTCACCAGATCGGCGCTGCGCCGTACCGAATCCTGCCAGTCCTGCCAATGGCTGTGGGAGCGGAACTCCCAGCCCTGCACGCCCACGCACTGCCGGGAGAAACTCGCCTGCAGACTGCTGACCGAACGGCCGGCGAGTCGTGCCTGAATATCCTTGCCCAGGACAAAGAATGTCCCGCTCAGGTTCGATTTGCGCAGGTACTCGGCCAGCCAGTCGGTGTTGTCCGGTTGCACGTTGGCGGCGCTGTCGAACGTCAGCAGAAACAGCCGGTCGTGCATGTCGTCGCCGTTGCGCTCGTAGTCGCCGAAACGATCGAATTCGTTACTGGTTTGCGGCGACAGCGCCGCCTTGCGCATCAGCTCGTCGAGGTACTGCAGATGGAAGATCCGGCTCGGCTCGGCCCATTTGGTGTAATAGCTGTCGTCGCTGACCACGAACTTGGCCGCCTGCTCGCGCAGGGTCGGCAGGTCTTCGACGAGGAAGCAGAACGAGGCGTCCTGATCGCAGCTTTGCTGGGCGTGGTTGTAGTTGGCGAGCAAGCGCTGCCAGAGGCGCTGGCGCAGCTGATTGACCGCATCGATATTGACCGTGCGCAGGCCCAGGCGCTGGGCCAGTGCTGCCTCGTCGATGGACTCGGTGCCGAGCAGGCCGCGAGCGAACATGAGGATTTCCGCCCGCGACGCGACGTCGAACAGGGTCGGATTGCTGAGCTGCTCCGGCCAGGTCGTGCGATCCAGCGTCGCCGCGTCGCCGGGCGCCGCCATGGCGCCGAAGCTCAGCAGCCACGCGGTGAATATAAGAACAATGCGCAAAGGGATGTCTCCATAACAAAACCCGCGCGGCACTATAGCTGATCCTGTCCTGTTCCCCCTCAGCCACGGATGATCGTTCCCACGCTCTGCGTGGTAACGCCTCCCCGGACGCTCCGCGTCCGACGACTGTGACGCAGAGCGTCACGGGCTGCATTCCCACGCGGAGCGTGGGAATGATCATGTAAATCCGCTTTCGCGAGCAGGCTCGCTCCCACAAGGGGTTTGAGTTAAGCCGTCGATCACCTATGGGCTTGATAGCTGGAGTCAACCCGGACAACCCCCTAGAATCGCCCCCACGATTAAAGGAGACGACTTCATGCTGATGGTGATTTCCCCCGCCAAGACCCTCGACTACGAAACACCGCCGGCGACCCAGCGCTTCACCCAGCCGCAGTACCTCGACCATTCCCAGGAATTGATCCAGCAGTTGCGCGAGCTGAGTCCGGCGCAGATCAGCGAGTTGATGCACGTGTCCGACAAGATCGGTGGCCTCAACGCCGCGCGTTTCGGCAGCTGGACACCCGCCTTCACCCCAGAGAACGCCAAGCAGGCGCTGCTCGCCTTCAAGGGTGATGTGTACACCGGCCTCGACGCGCAATCCTTCAGCGAGGCGCAATTCGATTACGCGCAAAAGCACCTGCGCATGCTCTCTGGCCTTTATGGCCTGCTGCGGCCGCTGGACCTGATGCAACCCTATCGCCTGGAAATGGGCACCAAACTGGCCAACGCCCGTGGCAAGGATCTGTATGCGTTCTGGGGCACGCGCATCAGCGAGTGGCTGAACGAAGCGCTGGCCGAGCAAGGCGATGACGTACTGCTCAACCTTGCATCCAACGAATACTTTTCCGCGGTCAAGCGCAGCGCGTTGAAGGCGCGGATCATCAACACCGAGTTCAAGGATCAGAAGAACGGTCAGTACAAGATCATCAGTTTCTACGCGAAGAAAGCGCGCGGTCTGATGAGCCGTTTTGTTATCCAGGAACGCATCAACGACCCGGCTCAGCTCAAGCAATTCGATGTACAGGGTTATCGCTACAGCGCCGAGCAGTCGAAACCCGACAACCTGGTGTTTTTGCGTGACCACGCCCCGGAATAAAGCATGCCCTTTGCACGACTCTTTTCGTCAGGAGTCGTGCAGTCCGCCCGAAGTCAAAATCCCCCCGCGACATATCGCCAAATTCATGGCGCCAATAAAACCACACTCTATTTTCTAATTTTAGTTTCACTCGACACTGAAGTTTTTTTCAGTAGTGGCACCTAAATTTTTTACCCGTAGTGGCACAAAACTATCGGCCCCGGTTTCGCCCCGATAATTAAAGGGCGAAATCGTTAGTGCTATCAATTTGCACCCAGTGCCATCTTCATCAATATTTCAAAAAATTTCGGCTGGCACGATGAGCGGGCTGGAACTATGTCCAAATGCGTTGCTCATACCACCGGTAACGATTCTCGCCGAGTTTGTACGAGATAACTTACGCAGAGCTGATAGCCATGTAACCAAGTTGTCACAGCAACTTGCCTGAGTGACTAACTAGTCTCAAAACAATCGAAGGACAGGAGATACGCACCATTAATATCCCCTACAAAGGCCAAGGCCGCGCCCCTATAAACGTGCTCGCCTGAGCACCTAACTGCTTGATTTACCGGCTCCCTACCGGACGTCGAGCAGGCTACACGACTGCACTAGAGTCTTCCCGCACGGAAGATCGGCTGCATAACAGGGCAAGTCATAACAACAAGGCCTAGTTGCGCACATCTTGAGTGCACTTATTAGACACTCGGAACTTTGTATGCCTGCACACGGCATTGTTGCGCCTGTAAGCCGCACTTCCGAGTGCACTAGTGACCGCTGAACACCATTAACTCCGGCCTCTAAGGCCTGATATATACAGAGGTAATTGCGATGCGCATCAGCATATTTGGTTTGGGTTACGTTGGCGCAGTATGTGCCGGTTGCCTGTCTGCACGGGGCCATGACGTAGTTGGCGTCGATGTTGCCAAAGACAAGATCGACATGATTAACGCCGGCAAATCGCCGATTGTAGAACCGGGCTTGGGCGAACTGCTGCAACAGGGAGTCCAGACCGCTCGTCTGCGCGGTACGACCAACTTCGCCGAGGCGATTCGTGATACCGACCTGTCGATGATCTGCGTCGGCACGCCGAGCAAAAAGAACGGCGACCTGGAACTGAACTACATCGAGGCCGTGTGCCGCGAGATCGGTTTTGTCCTGCGTGAAAAAACCACCCGTCACACCATCGTCGTGCGCAGCACCGTGTTGCCAGGCACCGTGGCCAACGTGGTCATCCCGATTCTGGAAGACTGCTCGGGCAAGAAGGCTGGCGTCGATTTTGGCGTAGCGGTCAACCCGGAATTCCTCCGCGAATCCACCGCCATTGCCGACTACGATCACCCACCGATGACCGTAATCGGCGAGTTCGATACCGCTTCGGGCGACGTTCTGCAATCGCTGTACGAAGAACTCGACGCACCGATCATCCGCAAGGACATCGCCGTTGCCGAGATGATCAAGTACACCTGCAACGTCTGGCACGCGACCAAAGTGACCTTCGCCAACGAGATCGGCAACATCGCCAAAGCGGTCGGCGTCGATGGTCGTGAAGTGATGGACGTAGTCTGCCAGGACAAGACCCTGAACCTGTCCCAGTACTACATGCGCCCGGGCTTCGCCTTCGGCGGTTCGTGCCTACCCAAAGACGTACGTGCGCTGACCTACCGCGCCGGTTCCCTGGACGTCGAGGCGCCGCTGCTCAACTCGCTGATGCGCAGTAACGAATCGCAAGTGCAGAACGCTTTCGACATCGTTGAAAGCCATGAAAAACGCAAAGTCGCCCTGCTCGGTCTGAGCTTCAAGGCCGGCACCGACGACCTGCGCGAAAGCCCGCTGGTCGAACTGGCGGAAATGCTGATCGGCAAGGGTTACGACCTGAGCATCTACGACAGCAACGTCGAATACGCCCGTGTCCACGGTGCGAACAAGGACTACATCGAATCGAAGATTCCGCACGTATCGTCCCTGCTCAACTCCGACTTCGACTCGGTGATCGACAACTCCGACGTGATCATCCTCGGCAACCGCGACGAGAAATTCCGTTCGCTGGCCCAGGAAGCGCCGCACGGCAAGCAAGTCATCGACCTGGTGGGCTTCATGTCCAAGCCCACCAGCGCCGGTAGCCGCACCGAAGGCATTTGCTGGTAAGGCAAGCCTCAAGCTTCAAGCCGCAAGCAAAGGCAACACGCTTGCGGCTTGAAGCCTCCATCACCTTCGGATGACGGTTATGACCAAGCTCAAACATTTTTTTCTGCAATCAGCCGGCTGGCTTTTTTATCTCAGTCTGCTGATGGGCCTGGCCTTGATGCTGCCCACGTCCACATTCGACTCCGAGTCGAAGGACTTCATTTTCCTGATTGGCGCCGTGGGTATCTGGCGCTACTCGATGGGTGCAACGCACTTTGTGCGCGGCATGATTTTTCTCTACATCGTTTACCCGCACTTGCGTCGCAAAGTACGCAAGCTGGGTAAAGCGGCCGATCCGTCGCATGTGTTTCTGATGGTCACCAGCTTTCGTATTGACGCGCTGACCACCGCGCAGGTCTACAGCTCGGTGATCCGCGAAGCCATCGACTGCGAACTGCCGACCACCATTGTCTGCTCGATCGTGGAAATGTCCGACGAGCTGCTGGTCAAGGCGCTGTGGGCGCGGATGAATCCGCCTGAGCGGGTCAAGCTCGACTTCGTGCGTATTCCCGGTACCGGCAAGCGCGATGGTCTGGCCTTCGGTTTCCGCGCGATCTCCCGTCACCTGCCGGACGACCGTGCCGTGGTGGCCGTGATCGACGGCGACACCGTGCTCGGCGAAGGCGTCGTGCGCAAGACCGTGCCGTGGTTCCAGCTGTTCGGCAATGTCGGCGGCCTGACCACCAACGAGTTCTGCGAAGTGCGTGGCGGCTACATCATGAGCGAATGGCACAAGCTGCGTTTCGCCCAGCGCCACATCAACATGTGCTCGATGGCTCTGTCCAAGCGCGTACTGACCATGACCGGTCGGATGTCGGTGTTCAAAGCCTCCGTGGTGACCAATCCGGAGTTCATCGCCGACGTTGAAAGCGACTCGCTGCAACACTGGCGTCTGGGCCGCTTCAAGTTCCTGACCGGTGACGACAAGTCGAGCTGGTTCAGCCTGATGCGCCTGGGTTACGACACCTTCTACGTGCCGGACGCCGCGATCAACACCGTTGAACATCCGCCGGAAAAGAGCTTCATCAAGGCCAGCCGCAAGCTGATGTTCCGCTGGTACGGCAACAATCTGCGCCAGAACTCCCGTGCACTGGGTCTGGGTATCCGCCGCCTGGGCGCGTTCACCTCGGTGGTGCTGTTCGACCAGCGCGTATCGATGTGGACTTCGCTGCTCGGCCTGACCGTTGCGCTGATCGCCAGCTTCAAGTACGGCACCGCGTTCATCCTCGTGTACCTGCTGTGGATCGGCATCACCCGCCTGATCCTGACGCTGTTGCTGTCGTGTTCCGGCCACCGCATCGGCCCTGCTTACCCGGCGATTCTGTATTACAACCAGATCGTTGGCGCCCTGGTGAAGATCTACGTGTTCTTCCGCCTCGACCAACAATCCTGGACTCGCCAGCCCACATCCCTGACCCGTGATCTCGCCAGCTTTCAACGTTGGTTCAACACCTGGTCGTCTCGGACCATGACCTTCTCCGCCGGCAGCATTTTTGTCGCCGTGCTGCTGATGATGGTCTGACCCGCTCCTATTGAATTAACAAGGAAATCGCCCCTATGAATACCGCCGTCAACGTCAACGTAGTGCATGAATCCGAAGCCCAGCGCCAGCACGCTCGCGTGAAAATCCCGGCCAAGCTGCGTTTCTTCGGCCCTGACCGGACGCCGCTCGAAGCGCGGGTCCTCGATCTGTCGGCTGGCGGTCTGGCGTTCAACGCCGGGCAGATGCCGCTGACCATCGGCGAGGTGTACAAGGCGCGTCTGCAATTTGTCATCGACAACCTCGGCCTGGCCATGGACGTTGAACTGCAAGTGCGTTCCTTCGATCGCGCCACCGGCCGCGCCGGCTGCCAGTTCCAGAACCTCGAGCCGCAGGACATTTCCACCCTGCGCCACCTGATCACTTCGCACCTGGCCGGCGACATCGTCAGCATCGGCGAAGTGCTGGCGACCCTGCAGCGCGACAACTTCACCAAGGCGCGCAAGAACAAGACCAACGACACCGGCATGACCCCGTTCGGCCGCCTGAAAGCCGTGACCTTCAGCGCCGGTATTTTCGCTGTTGGTCTGGTCGCTGCCGGTTTCATCTTCAAGTCGGTGTACGGCATGTACTTCGTCAGCCACGCCCAGGCCGGTCTGGTCAGCGTGCCGGGGATGAACATCACCATGCCGCGTGACGGCACCGTGCAGAGCCTGGTCAAGTCCGACGGCGTTGCCGCCAAAGGCGCCCCACTGGCGACCTTCAGCACCAGCATGCTCGACGTGCTCAAGGGCCATCTGGCCGAAGACCAACTGGCCCCGGCCAAGGTTGAAGAACTGTTCGGCAAGCAAATGACCGGCACCCTGACCTCGCCGTGCGACTGCACCGTGGCCCAGCAACTGGTGGCTGACGGTCAGTACGCGAGCAAGGGCGACGTGATCTTCCAGTTGGTGCCGCGCAACACCCAGGCCAACGTTGAAGCACGCTTCTCCTATCGTCAGTTCGGCGACGTGCGTCCAGGCACCCCGGTGAGCTTCCAGATCGCCGGCGAAGACAAGACCCGCACCGGCAAGATCGTCAGCAGCACCAGCCTGAAGAGCGCCGACCTGTCCTCCGACATTCGCGTACAGATCCAGCCTGACGAGCCGCTCGACAGCAGCCTGGCCGGCCGCCCGGTGGAAGTGAACAGCGACCGTGGCCCGAACCTGAACTGGCTGATCGACAAAGCCATGGCTGCCGGTCTTTAAGTCGAGGACATGCCTGTGACTACGCATAACTTGAACACACCGCCGACCCTGGGGGAGCGAGCCTGCTCGCGAAAGGGCCAGCGCGGTTTGTCTGAAGTACCGAGTCGACTGCTTCGCGAGCAGGCTCGCTCCCACATGGGATTGATGGTGTGCTCGCTGGCACTAGCAGTTTCTCTAGCCGGTTGCGCCGGGCTGCCCGATCAGCGTCTGGCCAACGAAGCGCTCAAGCGTGGCGACACCGCCACCGCTGCGCAGAATTACCAGCAACTGGCCGATCTGGGTTACAGCGAGGCGCAAGTCGGCCTGGCCGATATCCAGGTCGACAGCCGTGACCCGGCGCAGATGAAACAGGCCGAAGCGACTTACCGCGCAGCGGCCAGCGTGTCGCCGCGTGCCCAGGCACGTCTGGGTCGTCTGCTGGTGGCCAAGCCGGGCTCCACCGAAGCCGAGCACCACGAAGCCGAAACCCTGCTGAAAAAAGCCGCCGCCAATGGCGAAGGCAACACGTTGATCCCGCTGGCGATGCTGTATCTGCAATACCCGCACAGCTTCCCGAACATCAACGCCCAGCAGCAGATCGATCAGTGGCGCAAATCCGGTTACCCGGAAGCGGGTCTGGCGCAAGTGCTGCTGTATCGCACCCAGGGCACTTACGACCAGCATCTGGATGACGTGGAAAAAATCTGCAAGGCCGCGCTCAACACCACCGACATCTGCTACGTCGAACTGGCCACCGTTTACCAGAAACGTGGCCAGGCGGAGCAACAGGCCGAGCTGATCAAGCAGATGCAGGCCGGTTACAGCCGTGGCACCGTCACCGCGCAGCGTGTCGATTCGGTGGCCCGCGTGCTGGCCGATTCGACCCTGGGCAAGACCGACGAAAAAACCGCGCAGGCGCTGCTCGAGCCGATCGCTCCCGGCTACCCGGCGTCGTGGGTCACCCTCGCGCAATTGCTTTACGACTTCCCCGAACTGGGCGACGTCGACCAGATGATGAAGTATCTGGACAACGGCCGCGCTGCCGACCAGCCGCGCGCCGAACTGCTGCTGGGCAAGGTCTACTACGAAGGCAAAATGGTCCCGGCTGACGCGAAAGTCGCCGAGGAACATTTCCAGAAAGCCGTCGGCCGCGAAGTCGCTGCCGATTACTACCTCGGCCAGATCTACCGTCGTGGCTACCTGGGCAAGGTCTACCCGCAGAAGGCTCTCGACCACCTGCTGACCGCTGCGCGCAACGGCCAGAACAGTGCCGACTTCGCCATCGCCCAGCTGTTCTCGCAAGGCAAGGGCACCAAGCCCGACCCGCTGAACGCCTACGTATTCAGCCAGTTGGCCAAGGCCCAGAACACCCCGCAAGCCGATGAACTGGCAGCGACCCTCGAGGCGCAACTGCCGCCCGAGCGCCTGCCCGAAGCCCGCCGCCTGTTGCAACAGGAACAGGCCAGCCGTGGCGCCCTGAACTCGAACACGCTGCAACTGCACGCCCTGCAAGAAGAAGACGGCGAGGAAAAACTATGAAGCTGAACCCATTCGTGAAGGCCGGTATTGGCCTCACCTTCGCGCTGCTCTGGTCTTGCCCGACACTGGCTGCGATGACTGAAACCAAGAACTTCGGTCTGGAAGTGAAACTCACCGGCCAGTCCGAAGACGACCGTGACCTCGGCACTGCCGGCGGCGGCGATGTCAACGGCGTGGGCCTCGACCTGCGTCCGTGGATCTACGGCGAAAGCGGCGCGTGGAGCGCCTATGCGATGGGTCAGGCGGTGACCTCGACCGACATCATCGAGACCGACACCCTGCAACAATCGGACGGCGAACAGGCCACCGACAGCGGTGATCGCGAAACCAAGAAAAACTACCTGGCGATGCGCGAATTCTGGGTCGGCTACAGCGGCTTCACGCCCTACCCTGGCGAGATTCTGAAGTTCGGTCGTCAGCGTCTGCGCAATGACGACGGCCAATGGCGCGACACCAACATCGAAGCGCTGAACTGGACCTTCGATACCACACTGCTGCGCGCCAATGCCGGTGTTGCCGAGCGTTTCAGCGAATACCGCACCGACTTGAAAGAGCTGGCACCGAAAGACAAGGATCGCCTGCACGCCTACGCCGACGCCGCTTACCAGTGGACGCCAGGGCAGTGGGTCGGCATTCGCGGCCACCACACTCACGATGACGGCAAACTCGATTACGCCGAGCCGGGCGTACCGCGCGACTCGCTGGACAAGACCGAGAACGGCGACATCAGCTGGATCGGCCTGACTGCCGACAGCGACGCCTACAACTGGCGCAACACCAACACCGTCAACTACTGGGGCAGCATCACCGGCATGAGCGGCGACCGCGACACGGTCAACGCGCTGAACGCCGATGGCACGCGCCCGACACAAGCCAAGCGCAGCGATGACATCAGCGGCTGGGCAGCCGACGTCGGCGTGCGTCTGCGCCTCGATCCGCAGTGGCAAGTCGGCGGTGCCTACGCCCGCGCCAGTGCCGATTACGAACAGAACGGTCTGGAGAGCAACCGCTCCAACTACACCGGTACCCGCTCGCGCGTGCACCGTTTCGGCGAAGCGTTCCGTGGCGAAATGAACAACATGCAGACCGCCACCCTGTTCGGTTCGTGGATGGTCAACGACGAGTACGACGCCAGCCTGATCTACCACAAGTTCTGGCGTGTCGACGGCAACAAGCCGGTCGGCAGCAACGGCATCAACGCGGTGGAAAACAACACCGACGACGTCACCGGCGCAATCCTCTCCAGCACATCCTTGCCGCTTGAAGATGGCAACAAGGACCTGGGTCAGGAAATGGACCTGGTCGTCACCAAGTACTTCAAGCAGGGCCTGTTGCCGGCGGCGTTGAGCCAGTCGATCGACGAGCCTTCGGCACTGGTGCGTTTCCGTGGCGGTGTGTTCAAACCGGGCGATGCCTATGGCAGCCAGGTTGATTCCTACATGCACCGCGCATTCATTGACGTGATCTGGCGCTTCTGATGCAAACCGCCAAGGGAGTGCCCGACATGATCAGCACCAGAACAGGCTCACTCAGCCTGCTGGCCGGCGCGATGCTGCTGGCCAGCGCCGGCGCCTTCGCCAATGTTGAACCGGCGAAACCTGCGACCGTGGCCAAAGAACTGCAACAGGCCAAGACCTACACCGTCAGCAGCGCGCCGACCGACGCACTGAAACTGGCCAAGCCGACACTGCCCGACCTGTCCGGCTTCACCGCCGAAGCCGCTGCGGCGAAGATCGTGCGCAGCAAGCCGGGCAAGATCAGCGTGCGCCGGATGATGCAGGAAAACGCTCTTAAGGACTTCATCGGCGGCGATAACAAGATGGCCGAATGGGTGGTGCGTCAGCACGGCATCCCGCAGGCGATCTTCATCGACGACGGCTACATGAACCTCAAGGATCTGGCGAAAAAACTGCCCAAGCAGTATTTCAGCGAGACCGCTCCGGGCGTGTACCTGGCCAAATTGCCGATCGTGGTCGGCGAGAAAGGCATCCTCGAAATCGACGGTCAGACCCAGGAACTGCGCCTGTCCCAAGAGGCCGGTTCGTTCCTGGTCAATGACGGCAAACTGTTCGTGCGTGACACCAAAGTCACCGGCTGGCGCGAGAAGGAAAACGGCCCGGCGACCTTCCGTTCGCCGAAGGAATTCCGTCCGTTCCTGCTCTCCTGGGGCGGCACCGAGACCTACATCGTCAACAGCAAGATGGCCAGTTTCGGTTACGCCAACAGTAAGTCGTACGGGGTGAGTATTTCCCAGTACACGCCGAACATGGCCAAGGTCCTCAAGCGCCCGGAACCGACCGGCTGGATCGTCGGCTCCGAGTTCTCGGACATGTGGTACGGCTTCTACTGCTACGAAACCAGCGACTTTGTGGTCAAGGGCAACACCTACAAAGACAACATCGTCTACGGCATCGACCCGCATGACCGCTCGCACCGTCTGATCATTGCCGAGAACACCGTTCACGGCACGAAGAAGAAGCACGGGATCATTATTTCCCGTGAGGTCAACGACAGCTTCATCTTCAACAACAAGAGTTTCGACAACAAGTTGTCGGGCCTGGTGATCGACCGTAACAGCGTCAACAACATCATTGCCTACAACGAGATCTACAAGAACCACACCGACGGCATCACGCTCTACGAGTCTGCCGACAACCTGCTGTGGGGCAACAAGGTCATCAGCAATACCCGTCACGGCATTCGTATCCGTAACAGCGTGAACATCCGCCTCTACGAAAACGTTGCCATGACCAACGGCCTGACCGGTATCTACGGCCACATCAAGGACCTGACCGACACCGACCGTGACATCAAGCTCGACCCGTTCGACGCGCAGGTCTCGCTGATCGTCGTCGGCGGCGAGCTGGCAGCCAACGGCAGCGGCCCGCTGTCGATCGACTCGCCGCTGAGTGTCGAGCTGTATCGCGTGTCGATGCTGGCGCCGACCAAGTCCAGCGGGATCAGCTTCAACGGCATCCTCGGCGAGCGCCAGGATGAAATTCTCGATCTGTTGGTGCGCCAGCAGAAAGCCGTGCTGATCGACCCTGTCGAACGCCAGACCGAATTGCAGGACTGAGGATAATTTTTATGCACCCACACATGATCAAACTGCTCAGCCTCTCGGCCCTGACCCTCGGCATTCTCGCTGCCGGCAACGCCCGCGCCGACGCTGACGGCGCAAGCGTCACGCCACCGAAGTTCACCGCCGAACCGTGCTGCAACCTGTGCCCGGCGGCCCATGACGCGAAGAACTACACCACGCGTTATCAGCAGAACTTCACCACCCTGGTACAGGCCCAGGGCGACTGGCTGTTCCGAACCCAGGAAGACCTGCGCACCGAGTTCAACACCACGCCGGCCGGCTACAAGCGCCTGCAACAGTTGCACGATGCATTCAAGAGCAAAGGCGTTGAGCTGGTGATCGTCTACCAGCCGACCCGTGGCCTGGTGAACCGCAACAAGCTCAACCCGCAGGAAAAAGCCGCGTTCGATTACGAGAAAGCGCTGGGCAACTACAAGACCATGCTCGGCCGTTTCGCCAAGATGGGCTATGTGGTGCCGGACCTGTCGCCACTGACCAACGAATCGCTGCCGGACACCCTGCCCGCCCACGATTTCTACTTCCGTGGCGACCAGCACTGGACACCTTACGGTGCCCAGCGCACGGCAAAAATCGTCGCCGAAAAGGTCAAGCAGATCCCGGCCTTCGCCGACATTCCCAAGCGTGAATTCGAGACCAAGCGCTCTGGACGCATGGGCAAGACCGGCACTCTGCACAACATGGCCGGGCAACTGTGCGGCACCAGCTACGCGATCCAGTACATGGACCAGTTCACCACCGAGCCGAAAGGCGAGGCCGGTGACGGCGATCTGTTCGGCGATTCCGGCAATCCGCAGATCACCCTGGTCGGTACGTCGCACAGCGGCAAGAACTACAACTTCGCCGGTTTCCTTGAAGAAGCCATCGGCGCCGACATCCTTAACGTGGCCTTCCCCGGCGGCGGTTTCGAAGGTTCGATGCTGCAATACCTGGGCAGCGAGGAATTCCAGAAGACCCCGCCGAAGATTCTCATCTGGGAATTCTCGCCGCTGTATCGCCTCGATCAGGAAACCATCTATCGCCAGATGATGGCGCTGCTCGATAACGGTTGCGAAGGCAAAGACGCGCAGATGTCCGCCAGTGCCACGCTGAAGCCGGGCAGCAAGCAAGAACTGCTGGTCAACAGCAAGAACCTGAACCTGCAGAACGCCAACCATCAGGTCGACATCCGCTTCGCCGACACCTCGGTGAAAACCCTGCAAGCCACCCTCTGGTACATGAACGGTCGCCACGAGGACATCAAGATCGAGAAACCGGAAACCTCCGACACCGACGGTCGTTTCGCCTTTGAGCTGCGCACGGACGAAGACTGGGCCTCGCAAAACCTGCTGGCGGTCGAAGTCCAGGGTCCTGAAGCCGGACCTGACGCCGCGCCACAAAAAGTCGAAGCGAAAATCTGCAAACGCAACGTATTCCCGGGCGCTGGTCAACAGACCGCGCAGCTCGGGCAATGAGGTCTGCTATGCGAAATCCGAAACTGAAAAACCTGTTGGCACCGACACTCCTGAGCCTGGCGATGTTCGCCGGGGCAACTCAGGCTGCCGCGCCATTGCGTCCACCGCAGGGCTACTTCGCCCCGGTGGATAAATTCAAGACCGGCGACAAGAGCGATGGCTGCGACGCGATGCCGGCGCCGTACACCGGTCCGCTGCAATTTCGCAGCAAATACGAAGGTTCGGACAAGGCCCGCGCGACGCTGAACGTGCAGTCGGAAAAAGCCTTTCGCGACACCACCAAAGACATCACCACGCTGGAACGCGGCACCGCCAAGCGCGTCATGCAGTTCATGCGCGACGGTCGCCCGGAACAGCTCGAATGCACGCTCGACTGGCTGACCGCGTGGGCCAAGGCTGACGCGTTGATGTCCAAAGACTTCAACCACACCGGCAAGTCGATGCGCAAATGGGCGCTGGGCAGCATGGCCTCGTCGTACATTCGCCTGAAGTTTTCCGACTCGCATCCGCTGGCCCAGCATCAGCAGGAAGCGCAGCTGATCGAAGCCTGGTTCAGCAAAATGGCCGATCAGGTGGTCAGCGACTGGGACAACCTGCCGCTGGAAAAAACCAACAACCACTCGTACTGGGCCGCCTGGTCGGTGATGGCCACCGCCGTCGCCACCAACCGCCGCGACCTGTTCGACTGGGCGGTGAAGGAATACAAGGTTGGCGTCAATCAAGTCGATGCCGATGGCTTCCTGCCCAACGAGCTCAAGCGCCAGCAACGCGCCCTCGCCTATCACAACTACGCCCTGCCGCCGCTGGCGATGATCGCCAGTTTCGCCCAGGTCAACGGTGTCGATCTGCGTCAGGAAAACAATGGCGCACTGAAGCGTCTGGGTGATCGGGTGTTGGCCGGCGTCAAGGACCCTGACGAGTTCGAAGAAAAGAACGGCAAAAAGCAGGACATGACCGACCTGAAAGAGGACATGAAATTCGCCTGGCTCGAACCGTTCTGCACGCTCTACACCTGTGCGCCGGATGTGATCGAGAAGAAGCGCGACATGCAACCGTTCAAGACCTTCCGTCTTGGCGGCGACCTGACCAAGGTCTACGACCCGTCGCATGAAAAGGGCAACAAGGGTTCCTGAAAGGCGAAGAGCAAAAGCCCCTCACCCTAGCCCTCTCCCGGAGGGAGAGGGAACTGACCGAGGTGGTAGTGCGGACTGCGGCAAAAGAAATATCGAGTCGATCTCGGGCTTTGAAAAGCAGTGAGATCAGGCTGCAAGGCAATACCGGGTCGATCCCCATTTTTGAAAACCATGGAGATCAGGCTCCCTCTCCCTCCGGGAGAGGGCGGGGGGTGAGGGGCGCGGTCTGACGGCCAGCTCCGACCTCAAGCGAACACTGTGTCACCCCTCCACTATCACGGGGGGTTTGGGGGGGCTTTGGCCCTTGACTGTTGGTTTAAACATGGAGAGATCGGGATGGTATTTTCATCCAACGTGTTCCTGTTTCTGTTCTTGCCGATCTTTCTCGGCTTGTACTACCTGAGCGGGCAACGCTATCGCAACCTGCTGCTGCTGATCGCCAGCTACGTGTTCTACGCCTGGTGGCGAGTGGACTTCCTCGCGCTGTTCGCAGCGGTCACGCTGTGGAACTACTGGATCGGCCTCAAGGTCGGTGCTGCCGGCGTGCGAACCAAACCGGCGCAGCGCTGGCTGCTGCTCGGCGTGGCCGTCGACCTGTGCATTCTGGGCTACTTCAAGTACGCCAACTTCGGTGTCGACAGCATCAACGAGATCATGACTTCGTTCGGTCTCGAGCCGTTCATCCTCACCCACGTGCTGCTGCCGATCGGTATTTCGTTCTACATCTTCGAATCGATCAGCTACATCATCGACGTGTACCGTGGCGACACTCCGGCCACGCGCAACCTGATCGACTTCGCAGCATTCGTGGCGATCTTCCCGCACCTGATTGCCGGCCCGGTCCTGCGTTTTCGCGACCTCGCCGATCAGTTCAACAACCGCACGCACACCCTCGACAAATTCTCCGAGGGCTGCACGCGGTTCATGCAGGGTTTCATCAAGAAGGTCTTCATCGCCGACACCCTCGCCGTGGTCGCCGACCATTGCTTCGCCCTGCAGAACCCGACCACGGGTGATGCCTGGCTCGGTGCGCTGGCGTACACCGCGCAGCTGTATTTCGACTTCTCCGGTTACAGCGACATGGCCATCGGTCTGGGCTTGATGATGGGTTTCCGCTTCATGGAAAACTTCAAACAGCCGTACATCAGCCAGTCGATCACCGAGTTCTGGCGCCGCTGGCACATCAGCCTGTCCACCTGGCTGCGTGACTACCTGTACATCACCCTCGGCGGTAACCGTAAAGGCACGCTGATGACCTATCGCAACCTGTTCCTGACCATGCTGCTCGGTGGTCTGTGGCACGGCGCGAACATCACTTACATCATCTGGGGCGCCTGGCACGGCATGTGGCTGGCGATCGAAAAAATGCTCGGCCTGAACACTTCGCCGCGCAGCCTCAACCCGATCCGCTGGGCACTGACCTTCCTGCTGGTGGTGATGGGCTGGGTGATCTTCCGTGCCGAGAATCTGCACGTTGCCGGGCGCATGTACGGCGCGATGTTCAGCTTCGGCGACTGGTCGCTGTCGGAACTCAATCAGGCCAGCCTCACCGGTCTGCAAGTAGCGACTCTGGTGGTGGCTTACGTAACCCTGGCGTTCTTCGGCCTGCGTGATCTGTACACCAATCAGCCGCCAGCCAAGACCAAACCTGAAGTCAACGTCGAGGCCGATGGCCCTGCCACTGCGACTCCGGGAATGATCAAGGCAGCACCTGGTGAAAATCCGGCGAGCATCCATGAACCTGGCTACACCGTCGGCGTCGAAGCCCAGGTGCAACCGGCTTACTGGACCGCCGACTGGTCGCGCTACGTGATGCGCGGGCTGATCCTGCTGCTGTTCATCGCCTCGATTCTCAAACTCTCGGCGCAAAGCTTCTCGCCGTTCCTTTACTTCCAGTTCTGAGGGATCTGACATGACCCGCTCATTACGCATCTTCTACATCGCCCTGTTCCTGGTGACGCTGTTGGTCCTCGGTCTGTGGTCGATTCGCAGCTTCTTCGGCTTCAGCACCAACGCCGACGCGACGGTGCTCAATGGCCGCTGGACCAAGGCGGTGGAAACCCACTACGACGATGAATTCCCGATCAAGCGTCTGGGCACCAACCTCTGGGCCGCGCTGGATTTCAAACTGTTCAACGAAGGTCGTCCGGGCGTCGTGCTCGGCCGCGACCAGTGGTTGTACAGCGATGAGGAATTCAACCCGATCGTCAACGAACAGCAGAACCTGCAAGGCAACTACGCGCTGGTCGAAGGCGTGCGCCAGACCCTGAAAGAGAAAGGCGTGAAACTGGTGATGGCGATCGTGCCGGCCAAGGTGCGTCTGTATCCGGAGCATCTGGATGAAGTGAAGCCTTCGAGCATTCACCAGAACCTGTATCAGGATTTCCACGCCCGTGTCGCGGCCGACAAGATCCTCGCCCCTGACCTGCTCGGCCCGCTGCAACAGGCCAAGCAGAACGGTCAGCAAGTGTTCCTGCGCACCGACACCCACTGGACGCCGGAAGGCGCCGAGATCGCCGCCAACACGCTGGCGAAAACCATTGCCGAGAAATTCCCGCTGAGCGGCGAGCCGCAGCGCTTCGTTACCACGCCAGCAGAGAAGGTCACGCACAAGGGCGATCTGCGTCTGTTCCTGCCGCTCGATCCGCTGTTCGAAAACATGATGCCGGCGCCTGAGCCGTTGCTGAAACGCAACACCGTGGCCGCCGAGCAACCCGCCGGTGACGACGCTCTGTTCACCAACAGCGAAGTACCGGTCGCGCTGATTGGCACCAGCTACAGCGCCAACCCCAACTGGAACTTCGTCGGTGCGCTCAAACAAGCGCTGCACAGCGACGTCGTCAACTACGCCGAAGACGGCCATGGCCCGATTCTGCCGATGCTCAGCTACCTGAAAAGCGATGACTTCAAGAACAGCCCGCCACAAGTGCTGATCTGGGAGTTTCCTGAACGATATCTGCCTGTGAACAACGAAATCGGCGACGCCGACCCGCAGTGGGTCGCAGAGCTCAAACAAGCCGGCGCCCGCCAACAAAACGTAGCCATCAACACTAAATCCGAGACGCCCGATCGGGCGCAAAACTGAAAGAGAGGTACACCATGACTTTCACTACTACTCCTCGTCGTCTCGCAAAACGCATTGCACTGGTTGCAGGTTTGAGCGTGCTGTCGGTTCAAGCTTTCGCCGGTGGTGACGCCGCACTTTATGGCCCGACTGCACCGAAAGGCTCGACCTTCGTGCGTGTCTACAACGCCAGCAACGCTGAAGTCAGCGCGACTGTCGGCAGCACCAACCTGAGCGATATCGCGCCACTGGCCAGCAGCGACTTCAGCTTCATGCCGGGCGGCGATTACAGCGCCAAGGTTGGTAGCCAGACCCTGCCGGTCAAACTCGCCGGTGACCACTACTACACCCTGGTCAACAACGCTTCCGGCGCGCCACAACTGATCGAAGAGCCGCCGTTCAAGAACAAGCAGAAATCCCTGGTTCGTGTACAGAACCTCAGTGACAAACCGCTGACCCTGAAGACCGCCGACGGCAAGACCGAAGTGGTGCCGAACGTGGCAGCCAAGGGCCGTGGCGAACGTGAAATCAACCCGGTGAAAGTCAGCCTGGCGCTGTACGAAGGCGACAAGAAAGTCGGCGACGTGAAACCAGTCGCCCTGGAGCGTGGTGAGGCAGCCGTCCTGTACGTCACCGGCAACGGCAGCAACCTGTCGCCAGTCTGGGTGAAACGCCCGGTGTCGACTCGCTAATCCTTTTGTGAACTGACGCAGTACCCCTTGTGGGAGCGAGCCTGCTCGCGAATACGGTCTGACATGCAACATCAATGTCGACTGAGCCATCGCCATCGCGAGCAGGCTCGCTCCCACAGGGCTCTAACCAAATTGATTTTATGGAGTAAACATTATGATTCCGGTGATCTTGTCAGGTGGTAGCGGTTCGCGTCTGTGGCCTCTTTCGCGCAAGCAATTCCCCAAGCAATTCCTCGCTCTGACCGGCGAACACACACTGTTCCAGCAAACCCTCGAGCGCCTGGTGTTCGAAGGCATGGACACGCCGATCGTGGTCTGCAACAAGGAACACCGTTTCATCGTCAACGAGCAACTGGCCGCACGCAATCTGGAATGCCAGCGCATCCTGATGGAACCGTTCGGCCGCAACACGTCGCCGGCCGTGGCCCTGACCGCGATGATGCTGGTCAATGAAGGCCGCGACGAACTGATGCTGGTGCTGCCGGCCGACCACGTGCTGGAAGACCAGAAAGCCCTGCAACGTGCGCTGGCCCTGGCGACTGTCGCAGCCGAGAACGGCGAGATGGTCCTGTTCGGCGTACCGGCGACCAAACCGGAAACCGGCTACGGCTACATCAAATCCACCGCTGATTCGCTGCTGCCCGAAGGCGTCAGCCGCGTCTCGCACTTCGTCGAAAAACCGGACGTCAAGCGCGCCACCGAGTACGTCGAATCCGGCGGTTACTACTGGAACAGCGGCATGTTCCTGTTCCGCGCCAGCCGCTTCCTCGAAGAACTGAAAAAGCACGATCCGGACATCTACGACACCTGCCTGCTGACCCTTGAGCGCAGCCAGCAGGACGCTGACACCATCACCTTCGACGAAGCCACCTTCGCCTGCTGCCCGGACAACTCCATCGACTACTCGGTGATGGAAAAAACCCAGCGCGCCTGCGTGGTGCCGCTGACCGCCGGCTGGAGCGATGTCGGCTGCTGGTCGTCGCTGTGGGAAGTCAACGAGAAAGACGCCAACGGCAACGTCAGCAAAGGCGACGTGGTCATCCAGGACAGCAAGAACTGCATGATCCACGGCAACGGCAAACTGGTTTCGGTGATCGGTCTGGAAAACATCGTCGTGGTCGAAACCAAGGACGCGATGATGATTGCCCACAAGGACAAGGTCCAGGGCGTCAAGCAGATGGTCAACACCCTCAATGCCCAGGGCCGCAGCGAAACCCAGAACCACTGCGAAGTCTATCGTCCGTGGGGCTCGTACGACTCGGTGGACATGGGCGGGCGTTTCCAGGTCAAGCACATCTCGGTCAAGCCGGGCGCGTGCCTGTCGCTGCAGATGCACCACCACCGCGCCGAGCACTGGATCGTGGTCAGCGGCACCGCCGAAGTGACCTGCGACGAGAACGTGTTCCTGCTCACCGAAAACCAGTCGACCTACATCCCGATCGCCTCGGTGCATCGCCTGCGCAACCCGGGCAAGATCCCGCTGGAAATCATCGAAGTGCAGTCGGGTTCGTACTTGGGTGAAGACGATATCGAACGTTTCGAAGATATCTACGGCCGCTCCACCCCGATCGAACGCGGCGTGTCGGTGAAGACCATCGCGCAGTAATCGATCACTAAAACGAGAAGCCCTCGTCCAGCCCGTTGCGTTCCCTATCCGCAGCGGGCTGGGCGGGGGCTTTTTTTGTCTAGCCGAAGACTGAATTGCGGCGTCTCGCCAGCGGTGAATCTTCATCGACCGACTCGCCTTCCGTCGCCTGCGCCAGCCCCGCGGGACCTTGTGTAAACGCGGCTGCAAACAGTTGCTGGGCCAACGGTGTGGGTGTTGATTCCGGTTCTGCAAACAACGGCTGCCGCCGGGTCGATCGATTGAAGGACTGCAAGTCGACCGCCGGACTGTTCGAGGAGATGGCAAGAGGCACGGCAACGGGTGTGCTGAGCAGTTTGTACTGGATCCGCGTCTGAGCCTCGGAAACCTGCATGGCATTGCCCATTGCCACACTCAGTGAGCCCACCAACTGAACTGCGGGGTTAGCGGCGTGCATCAGCAGATTTCCGCCGATCTGGAAGCCTTTGGCCACGGCACCGCGCCTGGCTGCAAGCACTTGCGGTTCTTCGACAGGGCTGTTGAACGCAACGGACATGGGTCCCATGATCCGGCTGGTGGTCTCCTCCCCCAACACCCGATTCATTGTCGAAGAAACGAATTCACCGGAGTGGTACAGCACGGCCCCCGAAGGTGGCGCGGTGTGCGTCCGCGCGGCGGCAATGACATGTGCCTGATGTGTGTTGAGCACGGAGTTGTCCCGGGCTCCCAGCTCTGCCAGCGCTACCGGTATTTCGCGGCGATAGGCCTGGACGTCGGGATTGGGGTCATTCTCGAAGTAACGGCGCACTGGCTGCATGCCGGCGGCTTGCACGGGATTGACCAGTTTCTGGTCGGCAAGATCGTGGTACACCCGATCGGGTGCATGCTTGTCGGGCTTGCGCCCGTCGCTGTCTCTGTAAGTGACTGGGTTATTGCGCATCGCGCGATAGCGATTATGACCGTCGATCGCCCCGCCAGGATCGGTATTCAACCAGCGTTGCAGCCACGGCACGTAATAGCGAAACCCAAAGTAATAAAGCCCCGTGGCATCACGTTCCTTTCCCGAATAGCGCGCGGTCTTGTAGCTGACGTCGGGCTCCTTGGCCCACGCCGTCGCTCCAAATGGATAAAAATGCTCGCGGCTGATCAGCCGCGCATCGGCGTCCAGCTCAACACTGATCGAACCCAGGTGATCATTGAAATTGTATCGGTAGAGATTATTCAGGCCGGTCGGCGGTGGGCTTTGCCAATGCAGGACGCGTACGGTGTTGAGTCCGGTCTGCACGGTGAGCACTTGCAGGCTTTCTCCGGTGCCAGTGTCGGTGCGTAACTCCAGCGCTGGCAGATACCGCACCTGTGCAAGAAGACTGCGCGCAGCCGTGCGTGACGAACGCGTTTTCAATACCCGCTGACCGGCGCCGTCGTAGAGATAGTTTTCACAATCATCGGCGCCTGATACGCGCAGCACGAGCACCACCGAGTTCAGCTGGTTCCGCAGATTCCACTGCAACCGGCGTCCTTGATCCAGCAACAGCAAATTGCCTCGCGCATCGAACGCCTCGGCGATCTGGGACTCAGATGGCGGCTTACCGTCATGCCACGGCAAGCAACGATTGCTGTAGCGCGCGGCCTGCAATTGATGACCTGGACTCTGTGGGCCAACGTGAGTCAGCTCGAGCAAATTGCCGGCGGCGTCATAACGATAACTCTGGCTGTAGTTGGCGACAGCGGTCGGCCCGCCACCGGCAGCGCCGGCCTCCCAGCCAGTGGCGTGAGTCAACTGGCAAAGGCTGTCATAGCGGTAGCGACTGACCGGCTCGATGCGCTGGTTGGCGAACCAGCGTACCGGCAATGCCTGGTCTTCGATGCTCAGCACATTGCCCATCGGGTCATAGGCATACAACAGGTCCTGCCAAACGTTGCCCTCTTGATCCTGAGCATGACGCATGAGCAGACGGCCGTCTTCACGGCGGTAGCTCAGCGTGGTCAGAACGCCGTTACCTGCCAGCTCCTGGGTCACCTGACCTTCGGCGTTGTACCGAATATCACTGACCACAGGATGGTCTGAAGTCTGATACCTGAGCCGTAGATCAACCCCGCGTAATCGTCCGTCGTGAGTCAGCGCGAATACCTGCCGATGACCAGCGGCATCCACCTGTTCCAGCACGGAGCCCTGCGGTGAAAAGCGCCATTGCGTGGTTGCCCCTTCGGACTCCAGCGGTACCTTGCGCTCAAAGTCAGCATCTGGCCAATCCGGCACAACCGACTCGAGCACGAAGTGTCGGGTGTTTTCACAACACTGGCCGGTGATTGCGAATTGCTCGAACAGGACACTACCGGCCGGATCGTCATGCCGGATCAACTGACCGAGCTGATTGCGCAGCGGCTCGCCAAAGCCGGGCCGGCCATAGGCAAAACGCTCGGCGCAGCGGCGAGGTACGCCTGTGCCTTCTTCGAACACCGCGACAGGGCGCAGCAAGTCATCGTATGCAATCTCGCGGCATGTGCCACGGCTGTCCCAGTTGAACAGCGTCTGGCCGGCCAAACCCGGCAACCGGACCTGAACTCCCGCATCGCTACTGTCCGAGCGCAGCGCGATATCGTTCAAGGCATGGGTGGTGGTGAGGCTGGCGGGCGCTTGCGGATCGATCACCTGCAACGCCCACAATCGCGCATCCCATTGTTTGACTACACGCCCGGCAACGTCCCGCAACGTCCGCTCGATTCGGGGCTCACTTGCCAGCGCCGCATCGGCGCGCCAGTAGTTGACGTTGAGGATGGCCAAACCGCGCGGATCGTTCACGGCAAGCGTTGGCGTATTGTGGTGGATGCCCATAGTGCGTCAACGTCCCAGTGTGCCCTTCGCGCATGAGAGCAAGCCCGGACGTGGATGCCTACTGTCAGAAATTACAGTCCCGACCAACGGCAGGCTTGTTGCCGCTCCGAATATCCATTGTGCGACGCCTTCGGTAGGATGAAGCTCACTCACTCACTCACGGAGCGTTCCCGCATGTTCATCGGCATCCTGCTGGTCATCACCTGGCTGATCCTGCTGCTGCGCTATCCGGCCAAGGCCTTGCCGGTGTCGGTGGCCGCTGCCATCGGCCTGGGCTTCGTAGCCATGTGGGTGGTGTGGCTGGACAACCGCGAGATCAAACAACTGGCGCGCCTGGAACTGCGCATTGCCTATGCTCCCGAACAATGTCCGTCCGACCGTCCACTGCAATTGAAAATGAACAACGGCAACGATGTGCCGCTGACCGAACTGCGTTGGCGCATCGCCGCGTACGCGCCGGGCGATACGGTCAATCTGGCCGACAATCAATACACCGCCCCGCGCTATCGCGGCCCCGGCGAACTGCAGGCCGGCGCCACCTGGGAAGATTGCTTGCCCTTGCCGCCACTGCGTCCCGGCTATCGCCCGCAAACCCTGGAGTTTCGCGCCGAGCATTTGCAGGGTAGTTTTGCCGACTGATCCCCTCCCCCGACTTTTTTGCACAAGGAATGCGCCATGCCCGTTGCGTTGATTACCGGTTGTTCCAGCGGCATCGGCCGCGCCCTCGCCGACGCGTTCAAAGCCGCCGGCTACGAAGTCTGGGCCAGTGCGCGCAAGACTGAAGACGTCGCTGCGCTCAACGCCGCCGGTTTTACCGCGATTCAGCTGGACGTCAATGATGGGGCCGCGCTTGAGCAACTCGCCGAGCGTCTAAACCAGCAACACGGCGGCCTCGATGTGTTGATCAACAACGCCGGTTACGGCGCGATGGGGCCGCTGCTCGACGGCGGCGTGCAGGCGATGCAGCGCCAGTTCGAGACCAACGTGTTTTCGATTGTCGGCGTCACCCGCGCGTTGTTTCCGCTGCTGCGTCGGGCCAGGGGGCTGGTGGTGAATATCGGCAGCGTGTCAGGTGTTTTGGTCACGCCGTTTGCCGGCGCCTACTGCGCTTCGAAAGCGGCGGTACACGCGTTGAGCGATGCCTTGCGAATGGAACTGGCACCGTTTGGCATTCGTGTGATGGAAGTCCAGCCCGGCGCCATCGAATCGAGCTTTGCGAAGAATGCCGGACATGAAGCCGAGCAATTGATCAACGAGCAATCGCCGTGGTTTCCATTGCGTGAAGGCATTCGGGCACGCGCCAAGGCATCGCAGGACAAACCCACCCCGGCCAGTGAGTTTGCTGCCGAGCTGTTGAAAGCGGTGCGGCAGAGCAAGCCGCCACGGCTGGTTCGCATCGGCAACGGCAGCCGGGCGTTGCCGTTGCTGGCGGCGTTGTTGCCGAAAGGGTTGTTGGAATCGACGTTGATGAAGCGCTTCGGATTGCGCGCAAAGCTCTGATACCCAGTTGTTGCGACGAGCGGTATCCCGACCTGTCAGAGTTGACAGTAGGCGCCCTCTCAAGGAAGGCCTATCGTGAGTTCAAGCCAGGTGAACGGTGTTGAGGCTGTGTTAAAGCCCGGCGAGTAAACCGACCTCACGACAACCGCGCAGGGACGTATATGACAACCGCTAAGAAGGCCACGAACATCAGGGCAACAATCGACGCTACATGGGGAAGCGGTGAAGGCAAACTTCAACTTGACGATATATTTCAGGACGACCCGGCGAAGTCCCGGCCCCTCACCGGATCGACGCTGCTGCGCGATAAATCGTTGCTGGTTACCAGTACCTTCGACAATAGCTCCTTCTTCATCTCCAAGCTGAACCACTTGGGTGCCGTAGACCTGGCGTTTGGGGTCGAAGGGCGTGTCATGGGTTCGTTCCTGGCCAATGAGCTGGCCTCTGGCGGGCCTATTGCAGAAGGTGCCGATGGGCGGCTGTTCATGGCGGGCAGCACAACCAATGGGAAGTCGAGCGAGGTTAGCCCCGCGATTCTCTGCCTCGACAGCAAAGGCAATCGAGTGAGCAGCTTTGGCGACAATGGCCAAGTCATCATCGATCCCCCAAACACACAACGGCTTACGAAAAAAGGCCCGGCATTCGTGTTCGCGTTACCCGATGGCAGCATTATTGTCGGCGTTGATTACCACACGCCTGACGTGCTCAGGGCGCACCTTTACAAATTCGATGCGCAGGGAGCACCCGTAAAGGCATTCGGCACAGATGGCCGAGTTGAAATAAAGCACAGCCTGCGGCATGCATCGACGTCACTCAGCGACGGTTGCGTGCTCGACAATGGACTGTTGTTATTTGCAGGCTACGAAAAATACGAGCCCGACGTGAACACGGACGGTCTCGTCGTGATGTTGAATTCAGACAGTGGCGCGCCCCATGAGAATTTCGGTCACCCGGAAAGACCCGGGATTCTGGTAGTCCGGTACAACTCCAGGGGGGCCGAACTCAACACTGTGAGACAGCGAGCCCCCAATAGGTTCACGGCATCCGGCTACACCAACATGGGCAACGCCTTGAGTGAGCGATACGGCATGTTGATCGCCTTCGATGAAGAAGGTAAGCCCGATTTCGACGTTTTCGGCAGTCCGAATATCATGCCGCTTCCAGCAGATCTCGGCAGCGACAGGCGAGTCAACTGGGCGGACCATGTTCCTTTCGCTGATAACATCGTAGTTTCTGGTGGAGACGAGAAGGGCAATTATATTGCCTGTGTGAAAGCACGCAGCGGTGGCTACAACTCCGATTTTTCAGACGCGGGTGGCGTCATCCCTCGCGAGGAGACCACCGACTCTCTCTCCAGGCTTCATTATCAGCAGGACCCTGGAAAATTGATTGTTGCCCTCAACATCAACCCAGAAAATCCTCTGGGTTGTCTGTATCGCTACAACATTTCCCAGTAGCTGGAAGCATAACCGCGTCGCCCGGTCCAGGGGCGACTCGGTCGATCAATTGCCTGCCAGGTCCTGCTTCACCACCACCGTGCAAGTAATTCCCGCCGCCAGCAACACCCCCGCCGGCACCTCATCAATGTGAATCCTTACCGGCACCCGCTGAGCCAAACGCACCCAGTTGAACGTCGGGTTCACATCGGCGATCAGCTCGCGGCTTTCCGGGTTGTCGCGGTCGTAGATGCCGCGCGAAATGCTCTCGACATGGCCCTTGAGCACTTCGCCGCTCATCAATTGCATGTCGGCTTGGTCACCCACTTTGACGTGAGGCAGTTTGGTTTCTTCGAAAAAGCCGTAAACCCAAAATGAATTCATGTCGACCACGGCCATCTTCGCCTCGCCAATGCGCGCGTAGTCGCCGCGATGCACATTGAGGTTGGTCACGTAGCCGTCCACCGCCGCACGCACTTCGGTGCGTTTGAGGTTGAGTTCGGCGGCTTCCAATTGCGCCTGGGCGTGTTGGTAATCGGCCAGCGCAGCGTCGGCGATGTTGCTGGCGTCGTCGCGGTTCTCTTTGGAGATCACCAGATTGTCGAGGTCGGCGCGGCGATGGGCGTTGACCTTGCGCATTTCCCAGGTCGACTTGCGCGAAGCCACCAGTGACTGCGCCTGCTTGACCGCGATGCGGTAGTGCTCGGGGTCGATGCGCATCAGCAGATCGCCCTTCTTCACCAACTGGTTGTCGCGCACCGGCACTTCGACCACTTCGCCGGTGACGTCGGCGGCGACGTTGATGATGTCGGCACGCACGCGACCATCGCGGGTCCACGGCGTGTTCATGTAGTGCTCCCACAACGTGCGGCCGATCCACAGCGCCAGGGCCAGTACCAGCAGGGTCGCGAGCAGGCTGAAAAACTTTTTCATCAAGATGTTCTCAACGGTAGACAGTCAGCGCCATGGCGCCGAACAGACAGGTAAACAGGCTCAGACGCAGCAGCGCCGGGTGCCAGAAAAAACGGTACAGGTCGAACCCCGAGAGGAAGCGGTCAACTGCCCAGGCCAGTCCCGCAGCAATGAAAAACATCAGGGTCATGGTCGGCATGTACACGCCGTGGAAGGCGATTTCAC
>NZ_RCOC01000085.1:0-1296 GCF_004307515.1 Pseudomonas sp. Sample_14
CAGCTCCTTGTATGTTCCCCACACACCAGCATGAATGAGATCTAAGCTCGCTGGTGCGACATACGAAGATGTGTTTCTGGGGGAGACCGATCGCTCCTTAAGGCAGGACTTGCTCCTGACCTTGTCTGTAGAGAGGTCCCCCCGCCTCATTGCCCACCACGAAGAGTATCGAGAAGCCGACGAGTCGGACTTCGCATTACAAGGTTGCAGTGGCATGAAGTTCGAGGTCAGGGGAACCAGGAAGCATTTTTAACTCAGTTCTCTTGGAGTTGAAAGCATGAACATGCACGTCGGCTTGGATGTGGGATCTCGCACTACAGCGATGGGCTGGCGCAATGGCGGCCGCTTTGCAGGTCAGTGCAATATCGACCAGACACCGGCGGGGCGCAAAGCTGCTGTCGGCAAATTGCTTGAGCTCAAGCCTATGTCTGTGGTGATGGAAGCCACAGGAATCTACTACCTGGACTTGGCCATGGAGCTCGCTGCGGCGGGTTTGCCAGTCTCGGTTATCAATCCGAAGAGTTTTCACAACTTTGCAAAACTGATGCTGAAAAACAGCAAGACGGACGCAATCGATGCCCAGTTATTAGCTGAGTACGGCGAACGCATGAGCCCAAGGTTGTGGACGCCGCCCACTTCAATACAGCTTGAACTGCGCGCTATCGGCCGCCACATCAATCGTTTGACGGGTCATCGCACCCGCGCCAAAAACGAGCTGCATGCACTAAAAGCCACTCAAACAACTCTTCTGATGCTGATTGAGGACGAAGAAGAAGCCATCAACGCCTTTGACAAACGAATCGAGCGTTTCCGACTAGCGGGTCGGGCATTGATCGACAACTGCCCAACGTTGAGCGCCCAGTTCGCCCACATGATCGCCGCCCCTGGTATGGGTGAGATCTCAGTATTTGCGGCGCTGGCTGAACTGACGACCTTACCGGTAACGCTCAAGTCGGCGCAGGTCAGCCGCCATGCCGGACTCGATGTCCGACTCACGCAATCAGGCACCAGCATTGATAAACCCGGCCGGATAAGTAAGGGCGGCAATGCCTATTTGCGCTCAGCGATGTACATGCCTGCGCTGACCGCCATACGTTGCGACCCAAACGTGAAAGCGTTTTACGAAGCCTTGGTGACTCGAGGAAAGAGAAAGATGCAGGCTATTGTCGCAGTCATGCGCAAATACCTGACCGGACTATGGGCCTGCATGCGGGCAGGCGAAGACTTCAGTACAGCCAAGCTTTTTAGCGGTAAACACACCCAAAAAGCTTGACCGTGAACAGAGTATCTACAGGG
>NZ_RCOC01000001.1:0-69090 GCF_004307515.1 Pseudomonas sp. Sample_14
GATCTAAAACACACCAAAAACTTCATCCAAAAAAAGCCCCTGAATTCAGGGGCTCTTCTGTCAGTGCGGCTGATAAACCGTAAGCATCTGCCCCGGCTTCAACGCCTTGCCAGCACCCGGGTTCCAGCGCTTGAGATGTTGCATCTCAACGTTGAAGCGCTTCGCCACCACGTACAGAGTGTCGCCACGCTTGACCTTGTACTGGGTCTGCTGCTTGCTCTCGTCCTTGCCTTTGCTCTTGCTGTTGGCCGCGACCACGGTGTTGACCCGGCCGGACTTGCGCGCCGGGGCACGCTTGGTGTTGTCCTGCATGACCAAGGTCTGGCCGACCTTGAGGTTCTTGCCGGTCAGCTTGTTCCAGCGCTGCAGATCCTTGACTTCGACCTTGTTGGCCTTGGCGATGGAGCCGAGGTTGTCGCCACGCTTGACCCGATAAGCACGTTTGAGCTGCGCCACTTCCGACGGATCGGCGCCTTCGAACACCGGTTTCAGCGAGCGCGGGCTGATCAGTTCGTCCGGGCGCATGGTCTGCAGACTGGCGGTCAGCAGTTGCGCCTTGGACGTTGGCACCAGCAAATGCTGCGGACCGTCGATGGTGGTGCGCTGTTTGAACGCTGGATTGAGCTGGAACAGTTCGTCTTCATCGATGTTCGCCACCGCAGCGACCTTGGACAGGTCCATGCGCTGGTTGATTTCGACGACCTGGAAGTACGGCTCGTTGGCGATCGGGTTGAGGTTGACGCCGTAGGCTTCAGGCGCCAGTACCACTTGCGACAGTGCCAGCAACTTCGGCACATAGGCCTGGGTTTCCGCCGGCAGCGGCAGGTTCCAGTAGTCGGTGGGCAGGCCGAGCTTCTCGTTGCGCTCGATCGCCCGGCTGACGGTGCCTTCACCGGCGTTGTAGGCCGCCAGAGCCAGCAGCCAGTCGCCGTTGAACATGTCGTGCAGGCGAGTCAGGTAATCCATCGCTGCAGTGGTCGAAGCGGTGATGTCGCGACGACCGTCGTAGAAACGCGTCTGGCGCAGGTTGAAGTAGCGCCCGGTGGACGGAATGAATTGCCACAGGCCCACCGCATCGGCGCGGGAGTAGGCCATCGGGTTGTACGCGCTCTCGATCACCGGCAGCAGGGCCAGTTCCAACGGCATGTTGCGTTCTTCGAGGCGTTCGACGATGTAATGAATGTAGAGGCTGCCGCGTTCGCCGGCATTCTCGAGAAAAGAGGGATTACTGGCGAACCACAGGCGCTGTTGCTCGATGCGCGGATTGACGCCAAGTCCTTCCTGCAACTGGAAGCCCTGACGCATGCGTTCCCAGATGTCCTGGGGCGCCACGGGAGTGGGCTTCTCGGTCAGCCAGATAGGCTTCTGCTTGGCTCGCGCAGCAATGTTCGGCGTATGCGTCGCTTCAGTCTGCGGAGCGTGGCTGGAGCAACCCGCCAGCGTGGCGGACACAGCCACCGCGATGGCTTGCGCCAGGCGGGTCAAAGCATCTGAATTGACGGACTTACGTATGGATGACGACATTGGCTGGAAGTAAGTTCCGGGCAAAAATGTCGGGCGATTCTAGAAAGCGCACCCCCTGCGGTCAACCATTGAGAATTTTTGTCCCGGCCGGCGCGCTTGTCAGAACTTGTCTTTCCATGCCCGCAGAGCCGCAAATACCTCGCTCGGCTCCCGGTTTTGAGCGCCTTCCCGTTCGTCCACTTTTTGTGTAACCAATGTTTCAGAAGTGCGTAAAAACGGATTGGTAAGCTTTTCCAGGGCCAAAGTCGACGGCAATGTCATCACGCCGTTCTGCCGTTGCTGCGTGACCTTTTCCAGACGGGCGGCGACTTCCGGATTGCCCGGCTCGACGGCGGCGGCAAATTTCAGATTGCTCAAGGTGTATTCATGGGTGCAGTAAACCAGCGTATCTTCCGGCAAGGCCGCAAGACGGCTGAGCGAGCGGTACATCTGCTCGGGTGTGCCTTCGAACAACCGGCCGCAACCGGCGGCGAACAGGGTGTCGCCGCAGAACAGCAGGCCATGGTGGTAATAGGCGATGTGCCCCAGGGTGTGACCGGGCACCGCATAGACGTCGAAGTCCCAGCCGAGCACGCTGACGCTGTCGTTGTCCTTGAGCGCTACGTCACGCGCCGGAATGCTTTCGCTGGCCGGGCCGTAGACCTTGGCGCCGGTCGCGGCTTTCAGGCGCTCGACGCCGCCGACATGGTCATGGTGATGGTGAGTGATCAGAATATCGCTGAGCACCCAGCCCGGATGCGCATCGAGCCACGCCTGCACCGGGGCGGCGTCGCCCGGATCGACCACCGCACAGCGCTGGGTCTGATGATCCTGTAACAACCAGATGTAGTTGTCGGTGAACGCGGGCAGGGCACTGATCTGTATCATCGTCGGAATTCGCCAAGCGGAAAACATTGGCGCATCTTAGTAGTTCCTGGCGCGTTGGAGAATGACATGACCGATAAAGCGTTCGCTCAGGCCGATCCCGACTGGCTGGCATTGATCAGCGCCGCCCGCGAATGGCTGTCGGGGCCGCTCGGGCAATTTCTGCTGGATGAAGAGCGGCGCATGCTCGATGACGAGCTCGGCCGCTTCTTCGGCGGTTATCTGGTGCATTACGGCCCGTCCGCCGAAACCCCGCCGGCCGCGCCGCAAGTGCAGCGCAACGTGCGTCTTGGCGCGCCGTTGCCCGGGGTCGAGATCGTCTGCGAAGAGCAGGCCTGGCCGTTGAGCGAGCACGCCGCCGACGTGGTGGTGATGCAGCATGGCCTGGATTTCTGCCTGTCGCCCCACGGTTTGCTGCGTGAAGCGGCGAGCAGCGTGCGCCCCGGCGGGCATCTGCTGATCATCGGCATCAACCCTTGGAGCACTTGGGGGCTGCGGCATTTCTTCGCCAATGATGCCCTGCGCAAGGCGCGCTGCATCTCGCCGTCGCGGGTCGCCGACTGGCTCAATCTGCTCGGCTTCGCGCTGGAGAAACGCCGCTTCGGGTGCTATCGTCCGCCGCTCGCGTCGCCCAAGTGGCAGAACCGTCTGGCCGGCTGGGAACGCAAGGCCGGTGACTGGCAGCTGTCCGGCGGTGGCTTCTATCTGCTGGTGGCGCGCAAGATCGTGGTGGGGCTCCGGCCATTGCGCCAGGAACGCCGCGAGCCGATGGGCAAGCTGATTCCGCTGCCGATGGCCAAGGTCAACCGCCGCCGCATCGAACCGTAAATCTTCTTTTATTTGTGGCCGGGCTTGTCCCGGCCGCGGTCATTGTCGATCCGTGATTGGCAGGACAGGCATTTTTCTGGAAAGACTGGCATGAGCGAAAGCGTGGAAAGCGTCGACACCGTAGAACTGTTCACCGACGGTGCCTGCAAGGGCAACCCCGGCCCCGGTGGCTGGGGCGCCCTGCTGGTGTGCAAGGGCGTCGAAAAGGAACTGTGGGGCGGCGAGGCCAACACCACCAACAACCGCATGGAGCTGCTCGGCGCGATTCGTGGCCTCGAAGCACTCAAGCGTCCCTGCGAAGTGCTGCTGGTCACCGACTCGCAATACGTGATGAAAGGCATCAACGAGTGGATGGCCAACTGGAAGAAGCGCGGCTGGAAGACTGCCGCGAAAGAGCCGGTAAAGAATGCCGACCTGTGGAAAGAGCTGGACGAGCAGGTCAATCGCCACAAAGTCACCTGGAAATGGGTGCGCGGGCACATTGGTCATCATGGTAACGAGCGGGCTGACCAACTGGCCAATCGCGGCGTTGACGAAGTGCGTGGTTACAAGCAGAGCTGATTTCGCTTCTAACCGTGGCGTGGCCGTTCGCGAGCAGGCTCGCTCCCACAGGGAAATGTATTCCAGGCCTTGAATTGGAATGCATTCCAATGTGGTAGCGAGCCTGCTCGCGAAGGACCCGCCACGGTCTGACTGAAACACCCCGCCGAGCGTGTTAACATCCGCGCCTTTGCCCGATTGACCCGTTGAGAGCTGAGCACTGATGGCCACCAGATCCGTTGTACTCGATACCGAAACCACCGGCATGCCGGTGACCGATGGTCACCGGATCATTGAAATCGGTTGCGTCGAACTGATCGGTCGGCGCCTGACGGGCCGGCATTTCCACGTGTACCTGCAACCGGATCGCGAAAGCGACGAGGGTGCGATCGGTGTGCACGGCATCACCAACGAATTCCTGGTCGGCAAGCCGCGCTTTGCCGAAGTCGCCGACGAGTTCTTCGAGTTCATCAAAGGCGCGCAGCTGATCATCCATAACGCGGCGTTCGACGTTGGCTTCATCAACAACGAATTCGCTTTGATGGGCCAGCACGATCGCGCTGACATCACCCAGCATTGCACCATCCTCGACACCCTGATGATGGCCCGGGAACGTCACCCGGGGCAGCGCAACAGCCTCGATGCGTTGTGCAAGCGCTACGGCGTCGACAACTCCGGCCGTGAACTGCACGGCGCCTTGCTCGACTCGGAGATCCTTGCCGACGTCTACCTGACCATGACCGGCGGCCAGACCAGCCTGTCGCTGGCCGGCAACGCCTCCGACGGCAATGGTACGGGCGAGGGCGCGGACAACTCAGCCACGGAAATCCGTCGTCTGCCGGTCGATCGCCAGCCAGCGCGCATCATCCGTGCGACCGAAGAAGAACTGGCGGCGCATCTGGTGCGGCTGGAGATCATCGCCAAATCGGCGGGGGCGCCGGCGTTGTGGACGCAGATTGCCGAGGCTGATGCGCAGGTCTGAAAGGTCTAAAGATCAAGATCAAAAGATCGCAGCCTTCGGCAGTTCCTATGGGGATTGCATTCCATAGTAGGGACCAGTAAGGCAGCGATTTTTTGCGTTTGGCGACATGGAGCCAAGTTGCCACTCTCGCCACATTCGCTGCAACCCACTACCCTGAGTGCACTGGTCAGGTGCAAACCTGCCGCCTCAGGACACTGAGCCTCATGTATAAAGAGTTGAAATTCACGCTGGCGATCATCCATCGCGACAACAAGGTCGACACTGTCGGCTGCGTCAAGGAATGAGGACTTTTCCCAGTATGCAACCGGTCATGAATCCGAAATACCCAGGGTTGTCGGTGCGCGTCGCCGATGAAGGTTTCGCGCCGTATATCTGGGGCAGTGACTTCAGTTTCGAGGTCGCCGCCTATGGTGCTGCCGCGATCGGCAAACCGGTCGAGCAGTGGCCGGTGACGCCGATCGTGCCGTACCGCAAGTGCTATGGCATCGATCCGGAAGAGTTCAGCGCCTTTCACAACGCGCCCGACAGCGCGATTTTCATGGCGTATCTGGACGACGAGCCGGTCGGCCACCTGGTGATCAGCACCAACTGGAACGGCTTTGCCCACATCGATGAACTGGCGGTGCATGCCCCGGCCCGTCGCCACGGCGTGGCCAAGGCGTTGCTCGATGTCGCGCAGTTCTGGAGTCGCAAGAAGAAGCTGCCGGGCATCATGCTCGAAACCCAGAACAACAACCTCGGCGCCTGTCGGCTGTATGAGCGCTGCGGTTATGTGATCGGCGGCATCGACCAGTTGCGCTATCGCGGCATCGATCCGCACACCGCCGAAGTCGCATTGTTCTGGTATCGCCTGTTCGATAATCCGCTGGAAAAACCACTCAGCTCGACAACATCGCCTCGGCTTGTTCCGTGACGATGGTCAGCAGTGTCTGAATCGCCGCCGACGGCGTGGCATGTTTGAAGGTCAGGGCGTAGAGGTTGATCGGCACAGCCGGTGAGAGTGGGCAGACGTCAAGCCCACCGGCGCGGGCGCCCAACGCGGTGAAGGGGTCGACGATCGCCAGACCTTCGCCGGCCTCGACCATGCTGCGCATCATCTGATGGGTCTGCACGCGGGTCTGGATGCTCGGTGCCGGGCGCAAGGCCTGAAGTTTGTTTTCCAGCGCCGGGCTCAGCGGATCCTGACCTTCGAGACCGACCATGGCCTGACCGGCCAGATCCGCGAGGGAAATGTATTTCTGCTTGGGTTGCAGCCAGCCGTGCGGCGCGAGCAATTGCAGCTTGCCCTGGGCCAGCGGCTGGCAGTGGATATCGGGGTGTTCGGGATCGTGCAGGCTCAGGCCCAGATCGCTTTCGCGCAGTAACAGGCTGCGGACGATGTCGCGAGTCGGCGCGCTGAGCAGGCTGCACGGTGCGTCCGGCAAGCGCCGACGCAGAGTCGCAAGGCTTTGTGGCAGCAATTGCTGGGCCAGCGGCGGGGTGCCGATGATGCGCAGGGGTGGTGCGAGGTATTGCTTGAGGCTGCTGGCCAGACGCTGCACCGGCTCAAGCGCCTCGTAAACGTGTGCGATTTCCACCTGCAAAGCGCGCGCTTCGGGGGTCGATTGCAGGCGCCCGCGAACGCTGGCAAACAGCATGAACCCCAGCTGACTCTCGGCTTCGCGCAAGCGCTCTTCGACCTCGGTCACCGGCAATTGCAGCCATTCGGCGGCGGTGCCCAGGTGACCGGTCTGCAAGAGCGCCTGAATCACTTCGATGTGGCGTAAACGCATGCGTGAAGTCCATGTTCAGCAGGTGGGGTCAGACGCTGAATCCTACCCCAAGTCCGCTCGCATGACTTCTGCTCATAACGCTGGGTTATTGAGCGACGGTTGGCTCAGGTTCGCGAATCAGGGTAATGCCTGATTGAACCAGGAGAAACTCGCTGTCACTGACCTTATTGACCCGATCGCCAATAGCCAGTCTGTAAATGGGCTCCGAGCCAGTGGATCCGTCTGCAGACGGGTTCGATTCCTGGAATTCATGCACGGAATAAACGCGGCCTTCCGCATCTCTTGCATGAAACTGACCGACGAGTACTGCTGCCATCTGCTTAGAACCTCTGGAGATAAAACGCTTGATTTGCGGCTTTGTAGACCGTCACCAAGCTCGGTAAGTTTTCCTACAGGAAAAAAATATTCGCCGCGCAGGAAAAACCAATGACCACTGGTGAAAGCGTCACTGGATCATCTATAACTAGCGACTCTTCCCACGGACCATCGAGAGTCATCCATGAGCAATGTCTACAACGTCGCTGTAGTGGTCGGTAGCCTGCGCAAAGCATCGATCAATCGTAAAGTCGCACTGGCCCTCGCCGAACTGGCGCCGGCCAATCTCAAGCTCGAGATTGTCGAAATCGGTGAGCTGCCGCTGTACAACGAAGACATCGACGGCGCTTCTCCGCCGGCAGCCTACAGCACTTTCCGTCAGAAAGTGGCGTCATCCGACGCGGTGCTGTTTGTTACCCCCGAGTACAACCGCTCGATCCCGGCACCGTTGAAGAACGCCATCGACGTCGGTTCACGCCCTTATGGCCAGAGCGCTTGGAGCGGCAAACCCGGTGCGGTGATCAGCGTATCGCCAGGCGCCATTGGTGGCTTCGGCGCCAACCAGCACCTGCGTCAGACGTTCGTTTTCCTCGATATTCATTGCCTGCAACAGCCGGAAGCCTATCTGGGCGGTGCGGGCACCGCGTTTGATGAAGCGGGCAAGCTGAGCGACTCGGTGAAGCCGTTCCTGCAGAAATTCATCGATGCGTACGGCCAGTTCGTCGAGCAACACAAGAAATAAACTTACCGAAACTCACTGTGGGAGCGAGCCTGCTCGCGAAGGCGGACTGTCAGATAACAATTTCACGTCTGACACACCGCTTTCGCGAGCAGGCTCGCTCCCACATTTGTTCGATTTCCACCCGTTTCGCTATTTGAAGGCTCCTGCGAATGCTCGCTGCGTCACTGATTTTCCTGCTGACCATCACCCTCGTCATCTGGCAACCCAAGGGGCTCGGCGTCGGCTGGAGTGCAACGTTGGGCGCCGTGCTGGCGTTGATTTTCGGCGTCGTCCACCTCACGGATATCCCGCTGGTCTGGCAGATCATCTGGAACGCCACCGGCACCTTCGTGGCGCTGATCATCATCAGCCTGTTGCTCGACGAGGCTGGCTTTTTCAATTGGGCAGCGCTGCACGTGGCGCGTTGGGGGCGGGGCAGTGGGCGCAAACTGTTTGCCTTCATGGTGCTGCTCGGTGCGCTGGTCTCGGCGTTGTTCGCCAATGACGGCGCGGCGCTGATTCTCACGCCGATCGTGATTTCGATGCTGTTGGCGTTGCGCTTTTCACCGGCGGCGACGCTGGCATTCGTCATGGGCGCCGGGTTTATCGCCGATACGGCGAGCCTGCCGCTGGTGGTGTCGAACCTGGTCAACATCGTTTCGGCGGACTTCTTCCACATCGGCTTCAACCGCTATGCCGCGGTGATGGTGCCGGTGAACTTCGTCAGCGTGGCGGCGACGCTGGGCATGTTGCTGTGGTTTTTCCGTCGTGACATCCCGGCGGCGTACGATCCTGCACAACTGGAAAACCCGCAAACCGCGATCCACGACAAGGCGACGTTCTATGCCGGTTGGGCGGTGCTGGTGATCCTGTTGATTGGCTGCTTCGCTCTGGAACCGCTGGGCATTCCAATCAGCGCGATTTCTGCCGTGTGCGCCGCGCTGCTGCTGGGCATCGCTGCGCGCGGTCACAAAATCTCCACGCGCAAGGTTATGAAAGAAGCGCCGTGGCAGATCGTGATTTTCTCGCTGGGCATGTACCTGGTGGTGTACGGCCTGCGCAACGCCGGGCTCACCGGTTACCTCGCCGGATGGCTGGATGTGTTCGCCGGCCACGGCGTGTGGGGCGCGGCCATGGGCACCGGGGTGCTGACGGCGCTGCTGTCGTCGATCATGAACAACTTGCCGACGGTGTTGATCGGCTTGCTGTCGATCGACGCCAGTCAGGCCAGCGGCGTGATCAAGGAAGCGATGATCTACGCCAACGTCATCGGTAGCGACCTGGGGCCGAAGATCACTCCGATCGGCAGTCTGGCGACCTTGTTGTGGTTGCATGTGCTGGAGCGCAAGGGCATTCACATTGGCTGGGGCTATTACTTCCGCGTCGGGATTGTGCTGACGGTGCCGGTGTTGCTGGTGACGTTGGCGGCGTTGGCGGTGCGGTTATCTCTATAGATCGAGTTGCTCTTTTCGCGAGCAGGCTCGCTCCCACAGGGATCGCATTCCACGTTTGAAATGCATTCTCTGTGGGAGCGAGCCTGCTCGCGAATTGGGTCAGAAACCACAAATCTCAGGTTTGCCCCGGCACATTCGGCCAAAGATCCGCCACCAGAAACAACCGCTCCGCCTCTTCCCATTCGCCCAGGGCATTCTCGGTCATGCGCACCATCAACTGCGCCGGGGCCAGTGCTGGCAGGTCTTCCAGCCACAAACGCAGGTGCTCATCTGTCCAGACCTGATCTGCTGGGTAATGTGCCGGCGCCAGCCAGGCGTGGCGGGGCAGGGGTTGCCAGCGGCCCGGCGGGCGTTGGGCGACAAACGCCGGCCAGTCCTTCTGATGCAGCCAACTGCCACGCAGATGTTGCGGATGGGCGCCGTGCGGTGACTCGGCCTGCCCGGGCCACGGATACAGCAGATAACCGCCCAGCCACAGCTGCGCGCTGAAGGTTTCGATATCCAGCGCCGCGAGCACTTCGCGGCTTTCCGGGCGCGCCGAGATCGGCAATTGATGCTCGGCCAGATGCGCCAGTTTGCGATCCAGCCGATCATGACAACCCGGCCCCAGCCACTGCGCGGGATCGCGGCCATTGCCATCCTGCGGGCCAAGGTAGAGCTTGATCGCCAGTTCCAGATGATGCACGCCGTCGCGGTCACGCAGCAGCATGTCCAGCTCGCCGAGGGTGTGCCCGGCGCGGCGGATTGGCAGGTTGGCGGCGATCAGTTCGATGCCCGGCGCATGCGAGACGGCGAACTGCCAAAGACGCTCGTAATACAGACCCAGACGCCGGGTGCGCGCCTGCGCCAGCCATTGCAGCAGGCCGTAACTGTCGTGGTCGAGCTGGCGCAGCCAGTGTTCGAGACGCTGCGGGTCGTGCACCCAGTCGCTGCCGGCGAGCGGATGGCGCTGCGGCCACGGTGTAGCGGCGAGCATCGGCGGGGCGAGGATCACCCACGCCAGGTCCCGCACTTCAGGATGGCGTAACTGATGGGGCAACTGCAACAAATCGGGAAACAGGATCATCTTGCGAGCATAGCCTTAAACCTGAGCGCACCCTTGAGGCTGAAAGGATTTTGTCTATCTGGCGCTTTCGCCCATAATCGGGTTTTCGCGTTTTCGATTGTCCGCAGAGGTCCCATGGAGCAATTTCGTAATATCGGCATCATCGGTCGCCTGGGCAGCTCCCAGGTGCTGGATACCGTCCGCCGACTGAAACGCTTTCTGCTCGACCGTCACCTGCATGTGATCCTCGAAGACACCATCGCTGAAGTCCTGCCCGGCCACGGCCTGCAAACCTCGTCGCGCAAGATGCTCGGCGAAGTCTGCGACATGGTCATCGTCGTCGGCGGTGACGGCAGCCTGCTCGGCGCCGCGCGGGCGCTGGCCAAACACAATATTCCGGTGCTCGGCATCAACCGTGGCAGCCTCGGCTTCCTCACCGATATTCGCCCGGACGAGCTGGAAATCAAGGTCGCCGAAGTGCTCGATGGCCACTATCTGGTGGAAAACCGCTTCCTGCTGCAAGCCGAAGTGCGTCGCCATGGCGAGGCCATCGGCCAGGGCGATGCGCTCAACGACGTGGTGCTGCACCCGGGCAAATCGACGCGGATGATCGAATTCGAGCTGTACATCGACGGCCAGTTCGTCTGCAGCCAGAAGGCCGACGGCCTGATCGTCGCCACGCCCACCGGCTCCACCGCCTATGCGTTGTCCGCCGGCGGGCCGATCATGCATCCCAAGCTCGACGCTATTGTGATTGTGCCGATGTACCCCCATACCTTGTCGGGACGGCCGATCGTGGTCGATGGCAACAGTGAGCTGAAAATCGTCGTGTCCAAAGATATGCAGATCTATCCGCAGGTGTCCTGCGACGGCCAGAACCACTTCACCTGCGCACCGGGCGACACCATTACCGTGAGCAAAAAGGCACAGAAGCTGCGCCTGATTCATCCGCTCGATCACAATTACTACGAGGTGTGCCGCACCAAGCTTGGCTGGGGCAGCAAGCTGGGGGGCGGAGGCGACTGATGTTCGATCCCGCGCGCAGTTACGACCTGATCGGTGACGTGCACGGATGCGCCATGACCCTCGAACACTTGCTGGACCGTCTCGGTTATCACAAGCAGGGCGGGGTCTGGCGGCATCCGTCACGCATGGCAGTGTTCGTTGGCGACATCATCGACCGTGGCCCGCGCATTCGCGAGGCGCTGCACATCGTCCACGACATGGTCGAGGCGAAGCAGGCGCTGTGCATCATGGGCAACCACGAATTCAACGCGCTCGGCTGGGTCACCCCGGCGCCACCGGGCAGCGGCAAGCAGTTCGTGCGCGAACACACCAAGCGCCATGCGCGGCTGTTGCAGGAAACCCTGACTCAATTTGAAGACTATCCCGGCGACTGGCATGACTTCCAGCAGTGGTTCTACGAGCTGCCGCTGTTCGTCGATGCCGGTCGCTTCCGCGTGGTGCATGCGTGCTGGGATGCCGGTCTGATCGAGCCGTTGCGGGCGTTGTTCCCCAATGGCTGCGTCGATGAGCATTTCCTCCAGGCCTCGGCGGTGCCCGGCAGCTTCGCCTGCACCGTGTTCGATCGCCTGCTGCGCGGCACCGACATGCGTCTGCCCGGTGGCCTGACCATGACCAGCGGCGACGGTCTGGTGCGTTCGTTCTTCCGCACCAAGTTCTGGGAAGACGACCCGAAAACCTACGGCGACATCGTCTTCCAGCCCGATGCACTGCCGGAACCTGTCGCGCAGACGCCGCTGACTTCAACCGAAAAGAATTCCCTGCTGCGCTATGGCGTCGACGAGCCGTTGCTGTTCGTCGGCCACTACTGGCGCAGCGGAAAACCGGCGCCGATCCGCCCGAACCTCGCGTGCCTGGATTACAGTGCGGTGCTCTACGGCAAACTGGTGGCCTATCGTCTGGACCAGGAAACGCGCCTGGATCCGCAAAAATTCGTCTGGGTCGATGTCGAGCGGCCGGAGGTCCTGCAATGAGTGCGGTAGCGGTATTGCGCCTGCCGTTGGCGGTGGATTTGAGCGGTTTTGTCAAACTGCTGCAACGCATGCAAGTGCCCCATCGGGTCAGCGAAGAGGCGGGCGAACAGGTGTTGTGGGCGCCGGAGGAAATCAGCGAGGACGTGCGCTCCTTGTACGAGCGCTTCCCGGCCGGCGACCCGGATCAGCAACTGGACATTCCCGTGGGCCAGACCTTCAAACGGCCAAGCTTCGCCGAACAGCTGAAACACGCCAAAGCCACCGGATTGATTCTGCTGTTGAGCCTGATCGTCGGTGGTCTGACCTTCCTCGGCGAAAACCTGGAAACGCTGCGCTGGCTGACCTTCCTCGATTTTCGCGTGATCGGCGAGTACATCCACTTCACGCCCCTGGCCGACAGTCTGGCGGCAGGGCAGTGGTGGCGGCTGGTCACGCCGATGCTGATCCACTTCGGCATCCTCCATCTGGCCATGAACGGCATGTGGTACTGGGAGCTGGGGCGGCGTATCGAATCGCGTCAGGGCAGCATCAATCTGCTCGGTTTGACGCTGTTGTTCAGTCTGGTGTCCAACTACGCGCAGTTCGTCTGGAGCGGGCCGAGCCTGTTTGGTGGGCTGTCCGGCGTGCTTTACGGCTTGCTCGGGCATTGCTGGATTTTCCAGCTGCTGGCGCCGAACCCGGCCTATCGTCTGCCGCGCGGCGTGCTGGTGATGATGCTGGTGTGGCTGGTGGTGTGCATGTCCGGGCTGATTTCGCTGATCGGTTTCGGCCAGATCGCCAACGCCGCGCACCTGAGCGGGTTACTCATCGGATGCTTCACCGGTTTGTTGGGCGGTTTGTATAACCGCCGTAAACTGGCCGTCTAACATTTTTTGTTTCAGCAAAGAGCACGGAGACCCTGATGTCCTCTTTCAACGACATGATCAACAACATCACCCCGGACATCTACGAAAGCCTGAAACTGGCCGTGGAAATCGGCAAATGGTCCGACGGCAACAAACTCACTGCCGAACAGCGCGAGCTGTCGTTGCAGGCGATGATTGCTTGGGAAATCCAGAACCTGCCGGAAGACCAGCGCACTGGCTACATGGGCCCGCAAGAGTGTGCGTCGAAGTCGATCGAAGTGCCGAACATCCTGTTCAAGTCGGATGCCATCCATTGATCGAGATTGGCCGCGGTGCAATCAGCAAAATGTCGGCGCGCCTGGACGGGTCGAACGTGCAATACGCGTTTCGTCTGGATGACGTCGAGGTGCCGGTCAATCCGTTGATCGGCAGCACGTTGCGTCTGGAATTCCTGGGGGCGATCCACTGCACCCATTGCGGGCGCAAGACCAAGACCAGTTTCAGTCAGGGTTATTGCTACCCGTGCATGACCAAACTGGCGCAGTGCGACCTGTGCATCATGAGTCCGGAGCGTTGCCACTTCGACGCCGGCACCTGCCGCGATCCGGTGTGGGGTCAGCAGTTCTGCATGACCGATCATGTGGTTTATCTGGCCAACTCGTCGGGGATCAAGGTCGGCATCACCCGTGCCACGCAGTTGCCGACCCGCTGGCTCGATCAGGGCGCGAGTCAAGCCTTGCCGATCATGCGTGTGTCGACACGCCAGCAATCGGGCTTTGTCGAGGACCTGTTCCGCAGCCAAGTGGCGGACAAGACCAACTGGCGCGCATTGCTCAAGGGCGATGCCGCGGCGGTGGATCTGGCGCAGGTGCGCGATCAGTTGTTCGAAAGCTGCGCCGAAGGCCTGCAAGGGTTGCAGGAGCGATTCGGCCTACAGGCGATTCAGACGATTGCCGATGTCGAACCGCTGGAAATCCGCTATCCCGTCGAGCAATACCCGGCGAAAATCGTCAGCTTCAACCTGGACAAGAACCCGATTGCCGAAGGCACGCTGCTGGGGATCAAGGGCCAGTACCTGATCTTCGACACCGGCGTGATCAACATTCGTAAATACACGGCGTACCAGCTCGCCGTGCATCAATAAGGATTCCAGCATGCGCACCGAACAACCGAAGATGATCTATCTCAAGGACTATCAGGCGCCCGAGTACCTGATCGACGAAACGCACCTGACCTTCGAGTTGTTCGAGGACCACAGCCTGGTTCACGCGCAACTGGTGATGCGCCGCAACCCGGAGCGCGGCGCCGGCCTGCCGCCGCTGGTGCTCGACGGCCAGCAACTTGAGCTGCTGTCGGTGACGCTGGCGGACCAGGAGCTGAGCGCCGCTGACTATCAAGTCTCGGACAGCCACCTGACTCTGCAGCCAACCAGTGAAACCTTCACCCTCGACACCAGCGTGCGCATCCACCCGGAAACCAACACCGCGCTGGAAGGCCTGTACAAGTCCGGCACGATGTTCTGCACCCAGTGCGAGGCCGAAGGCTTTCGCAAGATCACCTATTACCTCGACCGCCCGGACGTGATGAGCAAGTTCACCACCACCGTCGTGGCTGAACAGCACAGCTACCCGGTGCTGCTTTCCAACGGTAACCCGATCGCTTCCGGCCCCGGCGAAGACGGCCGGCACTGGGCGACCTGGGAAGATCCGTTCAAGAAACCGGCGTACCTGTTCGCGCTGGTCGCGGGTGATCTGTGGTGCGTCGAAGACACCTTCACCACGATGAGCCAGCGCAATGTCGCGCTGCGCATTTATGTCGAGCCGGAAAACATCGACAAGTGCCAGCACGCGATGGACAGCCTGAAGAAATCCATGCGCTGGGACGAAGAGGTCTACGGTCGCGAGTACGATCTGGACATCTTCATGATCGTCGCCGTCAACGATTTCAACATGGGCGCGATGGAGAACAAGGGCCTCAACATCTTCAACTCCAGCGCCGTGCTGGCCCGCGCCGAAACCGCCACCGACGCCGCGCACCAGCGGGTCGAGGCGATCGTCGCCCACGAATACTTCCACAACTGGTCGGGCAACCGCGTGACCTGCCGCGACTGGTTCCAGCTGTCGCTCAAGGAAGGTTTCACGGTGTTCCGCGATGCCGGTTTCTCCTCGGACATGAACTCGGCGACGGTCAAGCGCATTCAGGACGTGGCGTACCTGCGTACCCACCAGTTCGCCGAAGATGCCGGGCCGATGGCCCACGCCGTGCGTCCGGACAGCTTCATCGAGATTTCCAACTTCTACACCCTGACCGTGTACGAAAAGGGCTCGGAAGTGGTCGGCATGATCCACACCCTGCTGGGCGCCGAAGGCTTCCGTAAGGGTAGCGATCTCTACTTCGAACGCCACGACGGTCAGGCCGTGACCTGCGACGACTTCGTCAAGGCCATGGAAGATGCCAATGGCGTTGACCTCAGCCAGTTCAAGCGCTGGTACAGCCAGGCCGGCACACCGCGTCTGGCCGTCAGCGAGTCCTACGACGCTGCGGCGAAAACCTACAGCCTGACCTTCCGCCAGAGCTGCCCGCCGACCCCGGACAAGGTAGAAAAACTGCCGTTCGTGATTCCGGTCGAGCTCGGGCTGCTTGATAGCCAGGGCAACGAAATCGCCCTGCGTCTGGCCGGCGAAGCCTCGGCACAAGGCACCACTCGGGTGATTTCGGTGACCGAAGCCGAGCAGACCTTCACTTTCGTCGACATCAACGAACAGCCGTTGCCGTCGCTGCTGCGCGGCTTCTCGGCGCCAGTGAAATTGAGTTTCCCGTACAACCGCGACCAACTGATGTTCCTGATGCAGCACGACAGCGACGGTTTCAATCGCTGGGATGCCGGTCAGCAACTTTCGGTGCAAGTGCTTCAAGAGTTGATCGGCCAACATCAGAAAGGCGAGAGCCTGAAGCTCGATCCGCGTTTGGTGTCGGCGCTGCGCACGGTGCTGTCCGACGAGTCGCTGGATCAGGCGATGGTTGCCGAAATGCTCTCGCTGCCGGGTGAGGCCTATCTCACCGAGATCAGCGAAGTGGCTGACGTCGAGGCGATTCATGTCGCTCGCGAGTTCGCCCGCAAGCAACTCGCCGAAGGCTTGTTCGAAGCGCTGTGGCTGCGTTATCAGGCCAATCGCGATCTGTCGAAAAAGACTCCGTACGTCGCCGAGGCCGAGCACTTCGCTCGTCGCGCCTTGCAGAACATTGCCCTGTCGTACCTGATGCTCAGCGGCAAGCCGGAAGTGCTGGCGGCGGCGCTGGAGCAGTTCGAGACCGCCGACAACATGACCGAGCGCCTGACTGCGCTGGCGGTGCTGGTCAACTCGCCGTTCGAAGAACAGAAGGCCCTCGCCCTGGCCAGCTTCGCCGAGCACTTCAAGGACAATCCGCTGGTCATGGATCAGTGGTTCAGCGTGCAGGCTGGCAGCACCTTGCCGGGCGGTTTGGAGCGGGTGAAGGCGTTGATGCAGCACCCGGCATTCAACATCAAGAACCCGAACAAGGTGCGGGCATTGATCGGCGCGTTCGCCGGGCAGAACCTGATCAACTTCCACGCGGCGGACGGTTCAGGTTATCGCTTCCTCGCCGATCTGGTGATCGAACTGAACGGCTTCAACCCGCAGATCGCCTCGCGCCAACTGGCCCCGCTGACCCGCTGGCGCAAATACGACAGCGCCCGTCAGGCGTTGATGAAGGCTGAGCTGGAGCGGATTCTGGCGTCCGGGTCGCTGTCCAGCGATGTGTATGAAGTGGTGAGCAAAAGCCTGGCGTAACCCGATCCGGTAGGAACCGTCGAGTTGATCGTTCCCATGCTCAGCGTGGGAATGCCTCTCTCGACGCTCTGCGTCGGCTTTGGGACGCAGAGCGTCCCTTGCTGCATTCCTTTGATGCGCGTGGGAACGATCAACAAAAAATGCCGCTCAACGAGCGGCATTTTTATTGGCACAACAAACAGCTATTTACGCAGATCAAACCGATCCAGATTCATCACCTTCGTCCATGCCTTGACGAAATCGTTGACGAACTGCGCCTTCGCGTCGGAACTGGCGTACACCTCGGCCAACGCGCGCAATTGCGCATTCGAGCCGAACACCAGATCCACTCGAGTCGCCGTCCACTTTGGCGCCCCGGTCTTGCGGTCACGGCCTTCGAACTCATCTGCATCCCTTGAAGTCGGCGTCCACTCCACGCCCATGTCCAGCAGGTGGGTGAAAAAGTCGTTGCTCAGCGTTTCGGTTTTGTCGGTGAACACGCCATGCCGCGTCTGGCCGACATTGGTGTTCAATACCCGCAAACCACCCAGCAGCACGGTCATTTCCGGTGCCGTGAGCGTCAGCAACTGCGCCTTGTCGATCAGCAGGGTTTCCGCCGCAACCGTGTATTTTCCTTTGCTGTAATTGCGGAAGCCATCGGCAATCGGTTCGAGGAAGCCGAACGATTCGACATCGGTCTGCTCCTGCGAAGCATCGACGCGGCCCGGTGAAAACGGCACCGACACTGAATGCCCGGCGTTCTGCGCGGCTTTTTCCACTCCGGCATTACCGGCCAGGACGATCAGGTCCGCCAGCGAGATCTTCTTGCCGCCAGCGGCCGAACCGTTGAACTCGCTCTGAATGCCTTCCAGTTTGCTCAGCACCTTGTCCAATTGCTCGGGCTGGTTGGCCTGCCAGAACTTCTGCGGGGCCAGACGCAAGCGTCCGCCGTTGGCGCCACCGCGCTTGTCCGAACCGCGAAAGGTCGATGCTGCAGCCCACGCGGTCGAAACCAGTTGCGACACTGACAACCCTGAAGCCAGCACCTTGTTTTTCAGCGCAGTGGCGTCGCTGTCATCGATCAGCGGGTGCGTCACGTCGGGCAGCGGGTCTTGCCAGAGCAATTCCTCTTGTGGTAATTCCGGGCCGAGGTAGCGAGAGAGCGGACCCATGTCGCGATGGATCAGCTTGTACCAGGCGCGGGCGAACGCGTCGGCGAGCTGATCGGGATTGGCCAGAAAGCGCCGCGAGATTTGTTCGTAGGCAGGATCGAAGCGCAACGCCAGGTCGGAGGTGAGCATGGTCGGCGAGAGCTTCTTGTTCGGATCGTGAGCGTGGGGAACGGTGCCTGCACCCGCGCCGTTTTTCGGTTGCCACTGATGGGCGCCCGCCGGGCTTTTGGTCAGCTCCCACTCGAAGCCGAACAGGTTTTCCAGATAGTTGTTGCTCCACTGCGTTGGTGTGGTGGTCCAGGTCACTTCCAGACCACTGGTGATGGTGTCGGCGCCTTTACCGGTGCCGAAGGCGTTTTTCCAGCCCAGACCCTGTTGCTCCAGACCGGCCGCTTCCGGTTCGGGGCCGACATTGTCGGCCGGGCCGGCGCCATGGGTCTTGCCGAACGCGTGGCCGCCGGCGATCAGCGCCACGGTTTCTTCGTCGTTCATGGCCATGCGGCCGAAGGTTTCGCGAATATCCTTGGCCGAGGCCACCGGGTCCGGGTTGCCTTCAGGGCCTTCAGGGTTGACGTAGATCAGGCCCATCTGCACGGCGGCGAGGGGATTTTCCAGATTGCGTTCGCCCTGATCGGTGCGGCTTTCTTCATGGCCATGCAAATCGGGCTCAGCCACCAGCGTGCCGTCGCCGGGCTCTTGCACTGGGCCATTGCTCTTGCCGTAACGGTTATCGCCACCGAGCCACTCGGTTTCCGAACCCCAGTACACGTCTTCATCCGGTTCCCAGACATCGGCGCGGCCCCCGGAAAAACCGAAGGTCTTGAAGCCCATGGATTCCAGCGCGACGTTGCCGGTAAGCACGATCAAGTCAGCCCAGGAAATATTGCGCCCGTATTTCTGCTTGATCGGCCACAGCAGGCGGCGGGCCTTGTCGAGGCTGACGTTGTCCGGCCAACTGTTGAGCGGGGCGAAGCGTTGCTGTCCGGAGCCGGCGCCCCCACGGCCATCGGCGGTGCGATAGGTCCCGGCGCTGTGCCAGGCCATGCGCACGAACAGCGGGCCGTAGTGGCCAAAGTCGGCTGGCCACCAGTCCTGAGAATCAGTCATCAGCGCTCTGATGTCTTGTTTCAGCGCCTGAAAGTCGAGGCTTTTGAAGGCCTTGGCGTAGTCGAAGTCCTGGCCCAGCGGATCGGACTTGGGGGAATGCTGGCTGAGGATTTTCAGATTGAGTTGATTCGGCCACCAGTCACGGTTCGTCGTACCGCCGCCGGCGGCGTGGTTGAACGGGCATTTCGATTCGTTTGCCATGTTCGTATCCCTATCAGGTCTGCGGCCGGCTCGTGCCGACTTCGGACTGGTAAGGCTAGACCCGAGTTGGCAAGTCGGCTAATAGCCCGACTATTGGATACCGATAGGCAAACTCTTTCACCGTCCCATGTAGGAGCCGCCGAAGGCTGCGATCTTTTGATCTTTGTTCACCAAAAAATCAAAAGCAAAGATCGCAGCCTTCGGCAGCTCCTACAGGGGTTAGCTCGATTGTGCGGTGTCGTCCTCTGGCACGTCGTCGAGGATGTCTTCCTGGCCGGGCAGTTCAGTGATCACGCTGAAGTCCGAGACCTCGACCGCGCCATTGCCATACCCCAGCAAATGAAAAGAGAACGCCTTGCGCGGCTGGGGGTTTTCAAAGCTGAAGTCCAACTCCAGTGGCTGGTCCGCCGTGGCGACCATTTCCGTAGGCAGGCCCAGTTGCACGTCCTGTTCGAATTGCTTGGCCTTGAGCTGAATGTACGCCGCCTGCTGCGGATCGACCGAGCGCACGGTCAGGCGCACGCGGGTGTGCGAGCCTTTGGGCATTTCCAGGTATTGCGCGCCGATCAGGTTGTCGGCCCAGTCATCCTTGATCTGCGCTTGCAGAGGGATGATGTTGTTGCTGCCGAACTGGTAGCGATGATTGAGCGGTGTGCGCAGCAAGGACAGGTCCAGCGCATCGGCGCGCGCGGCGATCTGCCGGGCCGGGTGGCCGCTGTAGGTGCCTTTGTAGGTGGCACTGTCAGCAATGAAACCGGTGCTTTGGTAATAGCGGCAGCGGCGCGGCAGGTCGCACTCGGAGAAGATGCCCTGACCGTTGTGGTAACGCAGTTTGCCGTTGGTGAACGAAATGATCTCGCGCCCCGAATCGTAGTCGCGAAACAGCGAGCGGCCGCTCAGCGCAGTCGGCACCGGCAGGTCGAAATAGTCGAGGATCGAGGTGCTCAGATCGACATGGCCATAAACCCCGGCATTCAGGCGCGGCAGCTGTGCCTGTTCCGGCGCCAGCGTCAGGTTGAAACCCCACGAGGAGGCCAGTCGCACACCGTCGATGCCGTGGGATTCATCCGAGGTGATCACCACCAACGTGTCCTTGAGAATGCCTTGGCGCTCCAGCCCCGAAAGAAATTCATCCAGCGCATCGTCGAGATAACCCACAGCAGCCTGCTTCGGCGTTTCATAACGCTGCAGATAATCGTCCGGTGCGGAGTAGGGCTGGTGGGTGCCGACCGTCAGCAGGGTCAACATCCAGGGCTGCTTTTGCTTTTTCAACTGGCCGACATAATCCAGCGCACCTTCGAAAAACGCCTTGTCATCCTTGCCCCAGGGGAATTCCAGATAGTTGCTGTTGCTGAACCATTCCAGACCGTGGGTCGCATCGAAACCGATGTGCGGCATGATCTTGTCTTTGGCCATGAAGCGCAGGCCGGCGCCCTGCAAGTAATGAGTGCTGAAGCCGTGCTCGCGCAATTGTGCCGGCAGGCAGGCCTGATTGCGTTCGTTGAGGGTGAGCATTTCCACGCCTTTGGGCGTGCCATTGTTGAGCTTGTCGTAGTCACCGCAGAGCATGGCGTACAGACCGCGAATGGTCTGATGGGTGTGCAGCACGTAATCCGGGGTGTTCATGCCGCGCTCGGCCCAGCGGCTGAGGTTGGGCATCAGGTCTTCCTGATAATGACTGCCGATCGCCTCACGGTTGGCACGGATGTAGGCGCCGGGAATGCCTTCGAGCGCGATGATCAGCAAATTGCGCGCCTGGCCTGGCGCGGCGAGCAGCTTCTGGCCATTGAGATCGACGTCGGTGAGCCCGGCCATCGCCGGTGTGGGTTCTTCAACGTCGCCGTCGAGCCATTCCTCGGCCTGGATCTGCATGTCGGCGACTTCACTGGCGAGCAACTGATGCGGCAGGTTGTACAGGCGCCAGGCGTCGCCGTCATTCGGCCACAGGTTTTGCGCGCCCCAATGGGCGGCGAACAACACGATTGGCGCGGCCCAGACGGAGCGAGGCAGAGCAGGGCGAGACAAGCCGCGACCAACAAACTGAGTCAGCAGCCAGAAAGCCAGGGCACCCAGCAAAGCCATGGCCAGGGCAGGGTGCGCAAGTCCGCCGCCAGTGGAGTTTTCGACGAATTGCGGGTCGATCAGGTAGTGAATATCCGAAGGCGTCGGCAGGCGGCCGACGGCGCTGACCAATTCTGCCGTGGCGATCGCCAGCAGCGCCCAGAACATCAGCACCGGCAAGGCCAGCCACCATGCGCGGCGATGCAGCGTTACCACCAGCAAACTGCCGACGGCCAGATCCGACAAAAAGCCCAGCGGGTTCGACCAGCCCAGCGCCGCCCGCAGGCACACCGGCACGACCAATACCAGAACGATGAGAGAAAGAAGGCGGGCATTCGGCCGCCGCAGCCAGTTGAAAAGAGCGCTCACAAAAAAGGCCTGCTTGTCATCAAAGGGTCAAAAAAGTGTGGGTGATGATACCAAGGGCAGGAAGCCTGATCGGCTTTTAAAACCTGCGGCTGGCGATTGCTGAAACGGCGCGTGCCCATAGCGGGCGTGGGTTGTGGGACGCATGGCCGTTTTTCTGAGGGGCAGTTTTTTGTTTCAGACTGTTGTAGGTCCATCCACTGCTCCTGAATTTCAGCAGCAGACGCTAAATCGCGGAGTGCTATAGATATGCGATAAAGATATTTAATTTATGTTTTTTATAGCTATAAAGTCAGGCCTTTCAGCCCACCCATGCTGCGAGGTTGTCATGGCCACACCGTTCAAACGTTCTGCGCTGACTCTGTTGGCCGCAACTCTGGCAGCGGGCGCGCTGTTCAGCAGCGGCGCCCGGGCCGAGGGCAAAATCAGCATCGCCCAGCAATTCGGCATTGGTTACCTGATTCTCGACGTCGTGCGCGATCAACAGCTGATCGAGAAACACGGCAAGGCCCAGGGTCTGGAGATCAAGGTCGACTGGAACAGCATTTCCGGCGCCACGGCGATGAACGAGGCGCTGCTCACCGGTGCGCTGGACGTCGTCTCGGCCGGCGTGCCGCCGATGCTCACCGTGTGGGACCGCACCAAGGGCAAGCAGAACGTCAAAGCCATCGCCGCGCTGGGCTCGATGCCCAATTACCTGCTGACCAACAACCCGAACATCAAAACCCTCAAGGACTTCAGCGACAAGGACCGCATCGCCGTGCCAGCCGCAGGCGTAGGCTTCCAGTCGCGCACTCTGCAGATTGAAACCGCCAGGCAATTCGGTGACGACCAGTTCAAGAAGTTCGACAACATTTCGGTCAGCCTGCCGCACCCGGACGCCACCGCCGCGCTGATTGCCGGTGGCTCGGAAATCAACTCGCATTTCTCCAGCCCACCGTTCCAGTACCAGGCGCTGCAAAACCCCAACGTGCATAAAGTGCTGAGCTCCTACGACATCCTCGGCGGCCCGGCGACGTTCAACGTGCTCTACACCACGGAAAAATTCCACGACGAAAACCCGAAAACCTACAAGGCGTTCTACGACGCACTGGCCGAAGCCGAGAACATCATCAAAGCCGACAAACCCGCCGCCGCCCAAGCCTACATTCGTGTAGAGCAATCGAAACTGCCGCTGACCCTGGTCGAGCAAATCGTCAAAGACCCAGAAATCGACTTCACCGTCGTACCGCAACGCACGTTTATCTATGCCGAAAAATTGCAGGAATTGGGCGTGCTGAAGAACAAGGCGGGGAGCTGGAAGGATTACTTCTTTGAAGAGGCGCATGGTGGTGCGGGGAGTTGAGGCGAGTGCAGCAGGATCCTGTGGCCTTACGCTGCCGAGCTTGGTTGACGCTTCATGCTGCTGAGTAATGGCTGTCCGTTGCCGGACAGCCGTCCCGAACCATCATGCAACGACCTTGAATGTGCTCTGGAAAACTTGGTTGTCGGGCCACCAGCGGAACGTACAGGTGACCGAATTGTTTTTGCTGCGCTCCAGACCCCAGCGGGGAACGATTCCGTAAGTTTCTGTCACGTTTGCGCTGGGAACAATATCGGTACTCAGACTGCTGCCGTCGGCAAAAGTGAAATTCAGATTGAGACGGGTCATTTGCTCCGTCGGCGTTATCTGCGCGCCGATGTCGCTGATCCTGGATAGCGAAATCTCGGTTTTCTCGGCATTCAACCCTTGGAACTTAAAAGGAAAGGCTACTGTGCTAGTCATCTTTGCAATGCTCCATCTGATCAATGAGACCCCTGCAATCATTGCCGGGAGTAGGCAGGATAGGGCGCATGGCATCGATGCAACACTGTAAAAGTTGACAGTTTTTAGCATGAATCGAAATCAACTACGGCTGTTTGCCACCCCTCACAGCAGTTTGCGAATCGGATTCTGCTTCCGGATCCTCGAAAATACTTTCAATGGCCAATCCAAACGTTCGCGCGATCTGAAACGCCAGCGGCAGGCTCGGGTCGTAGCGTTCATTTTCGATGGCGTTGATGGTCTGGCGCGAGACGTTCAAGCGCTCCGCCAGATCGACCTGTGACCACTTGCGCTCGGCGCGCATCGCCTTGAGGTGATTTTTCATTGATAGCGACGTCGGGCGATTTGCAGACCGAGGATCCACATCGCGGCCATCACCGGCCATACGCAGGTCCACGGTATGTGCGGGGCGCCGATATTTTCGAGAAAGCCATAGCTGAACGTCAGTAACGCGGAAGCGGCGAAGGCAAAGCCCAGCGCTTCAAACTGGATGCGCAGGTGCATTTCATCCAGGCGCCGCAGGTTGCGCACGATAGCCCAGCACATCAATCCGGCGGGGATCATCGGCGCCAGCGCGACGGCTGAACGCAACAGCAGATGGGCGTCCAGAAAATGTTGGCTGGCAACTACCGAGGCGATCAGCACGAGCGTGTACAGCGTCAATGCGGCGCCCATTTCGAGGTAATAGCGATTCATGTTCAACTCCCTGTAAAAGACCCTTTACATCCTCATCGAAATCTTTGCTTATGTAAAGCAAGCTTTCCATGCGGTCAGAGCATCGTTTCCATAAAAAACGGGGCGGCACGATCATCGATCAAGCCGCCCCGCTTATCTGTCGGGCGAACAGTCTTTCCGTCAGCGATCAATGCATCTTGCTGTGATCGTGGCCGCCCATGTTGGTCAGCGCGCGAACCGGCGCTTTGACTTCGATGGTTTCTTTCTCGCCCTTGGCGTTTTCCACGGTCAGGGTCAGCGGCACGTTTTCGCCTTCCTTCAACTGACCGGTCAGGCCCATCAGCATGACGTGGTAGCCGTTCGGATCGAAGCTCACGGCTTTGCCGGCCGGCAGCTCAACTGATTTCACCGGGCCCATGGTCATGACGTCGTTCTTCATGCTCATTTCATGAATCTGCACGTCCTTGGCCACTGGCGAGGCAACGCTGAGCAGTTTGCTGTCGCTGTCGGCAGTGACGGTCATGAACGCGCCGCTGGCGGACTGGGTCGGCACGGTGGCACGGACCCAAGCGTCGTCGACTTTGGTCTGCGCCGACGCCTGAAAGGCCAGGCCGAGCAGGGACAGTGCACATACGGTGCGTTTGAGGTGATTCAGAACGGGATGCATCAGCAGACCTCCATAACAGTAAGCAAATCTTCCGTGCACTCTTGGGCTGTCAGCGAAGTGGACAGGCCCAGGCGCAACTCACCACGCGAGTCGTAGACGTAGCTGGTGGACGTATGGGAGATGGTGTAGGTGTCGCCGGCCGGGACTTTCTCGTAGAACACGTCGAATTCCTTGGCGGTGGCCTTGGTTTCCTCAAGCGTGCCGTACAGCGCGACGAAGCTCGGGTCGAAGGCTTTGACATAGGCGTCGAGGATCTGCGGCGTGTCGCGTTCCGGGTCGAGGGTGATGAACACCACTTGCAAACGATCGCCGTCGCGGCCCATCAGTTTCTTGATCTGCGCGGCGCGGGCCAGGGTGGTGGGGCAAACGGCCGGGCACTGGGTGAAACCGAAAAAGATCATCGGCATCATCCCGCGAAAGCTCGACAGCGACATGGTTTCGCCTTCGGGATTCTTCAGCTTGAAGGTGCGTCCGAGGATCTTGTCGCTCAGATCCTTGCCGTACTTGTACGACAGTTGGCCACGGGTATCGCAACCGGCGAGCAGGCCGAGCCCGAGCACGCCCATTCCCGCAAGTACCTTGCGGCGAGTCAACAAAGCCGTCATCTAATACCGCCTTTTGCAGCCCGCCAGTCGGCAGGACTGGCGAGGGGTTAACCGTAAAAGCGCCGCATGATAGCAAACTGAGGCTGATCGCCGGCTGCCGATCGCCGCGCGGTGCGGGATTGGACGACAAAAGGTGTAAGAAGAAATGACGAATAAGCCATGCGTTCGCCGCGATCAAACTTGATTTAAATAGTATGACGATTGGAGCCTAGCGCAGAAACACGTACTCTTGCCGCTGCGCTGCAAAGACCAAAACAACAACAGGAGTCTGTAATGCAACCGATTCGTCTCGGCCTGGTGGGCTACGGCAAGATCGCCCAGGATCAACACGTCCCCGCCATCCTCGCCAACCCGGCGTTCCAGTTGGTGGCGGTCGCTACCCAGGGCAAACCTTGCGCCGGGGTGGAGAACTTCCAGTCGCTGGGCGAACTGCTCGAAAACGGCCCGACTGTCGACGCAATTGCGTTCTGCACGCCGCCACAAGGGCGCTTCGCACTGGTGCAACAGGCGTTGGCAGCCGGCAAGCACGTGCTGGTGGAAAAACCGCCCTGTGCGACATTGGGCGAGGCCATGGCCCTGGTCGATCAGGTCGCCGAACAAGGCGTCAGTGCTTTGTTCGCCTGGCACTCGCGCTATGCACCGGGCATCGCCGCCGCCCGCGACTGGCTGGCCAGCCGCACCCTGCAAAGCGTGCAGATCGACTGGAGGGAAGACGTGCGCAAGTGGCATCCGGGTCAGGCATGGATCTGGCAGCCGGGCGGCCTCGGCGTCTTCGACCCGGGCATCAACGCTTTGTCGATCATCACCCACCTGCTGGCGCTGCCGCTATTTGTCGAAGCCGCCGAGCTGCGGGTGCCGAGCAACTGCCAGTCGCCGATTGCCGCCTCGATCAACATGTCCGATGCGCGTCGTCTCGACGTGCGCGCCGAGTTCGATTTCGACCATGGCCACGACGAACTGTGGAGCATCGAAATCCGCTGCGCCGAGGGCGTTCTGCGCCTGGACAACGGCGGCGCCGTGCTGAGTATCGACGGCGTGCGCCAAAGCGTCTCGGAGGAGGGCGAGTACGCAGCGGTCTACCGCCACTTCCAGCAATTGATCAGCGACAAGGCCAGCGACCTGGATCTGCAGCCGTTGCGCCTGGTGGCGGACAGTTTCTTTGTCGGTAGTCGGGCTTTGGTTGAACCGTTCTACGATTGAAGTGGATTGTCCGGTTTGAGTGGACGGTGTAACCCTTTTCAAGCGATTTATCCCTTTGCTGTGCGTCAGTAATCTGTACCCAACTTGAACGCAACAACAAACTTCAAAACTTGAAAAGGGATGCACACCATGACCACTCCAACCTACAACCGCCTGAACAAAGACGACGCTATCGTGCTGCTGGTTGACCACCAGACCGGTCTGATCTCGCTGGTGCAGGACTTCTCGCCGAACGAGTTCAAGAACAACGTGCTGGCGCTGGCGGATCTGGCCAAGTTCTTCGACCTGCCAACCATCCTCACCACCAGCTTCGAACAAGGCCCGAACGGCCCGCTGGTGCCGGAGCTGAAAGAGATGTTCCCGGACGCGCCGTACATCGCTCGTCCAGGCCAGATCAACGCTTGGGACAACGAGGACTTCGTCAAGGCGATCAAGGCCACCGGGCGCAAGCAGATCATCATTGCCGGTGTGGTCACGGATGTGTGTGTAGCGTTCCCGACCTTGTCGGCGCTGGCGGAAGGTTTTGATGTGTTCGTGGTCACCGATGCGTCCGGCACTTTCAACACGACCGTGCAGCAAGCCGCATGGAGCCGCATGACTCAGGCTGGCGCGCAGATGATGAACTGGTTCTCGGTGGCCTGCGAACTGCACCGCGACTGGCGCAACGACATTGAAGGCCTGGGCAATCTGTTGTCGCAGCGCATTCCCAACTACCGCAACCTGATGAACAGCTACTCGGCGCTGACGCAGCAGAAGTAAGCGTTAAATCCGAAGCGAAAGCCTGCCTCGAAAGCAGGCTTTTGCATTTTCTACAGAACGCCGTTCGTCCATTGTCGGGCACTTGTCACGCAAGGGCATTTCACACGTTCAGGTACTTATCGCTGAACACCTCGGAGAACGACATGGACATTGATGAAAACGCACCGGGCAACCAGTCGCAACAAGCCGTGACGCGCACCACCGACAATGAGACCGGGCACGATCCCAAGCGCGAAAACCCCGAGGTGCCTTTGCCGCCGGACGATGAGGCGCCTGTAGAAGAAGACATGTCGGATGTGGATGCGGCCAATTCGGTTTCGACGGAGCATCCGCCGTCACGCTGACCGTGCTGTTTGAAGGGGAACGCTCCCTGTGATGGTCAACCCGGACAGTTCCCTCTCCTCGGGGAGAGGGCTAGGGTGAGGGGCTTTCCCTGGCACCCTGATGCAGTTCAGTCACCGACATCGTGAAAACCAGTTTCGACCGGCCATGGTTGGCGTACCCATGCGCCACATCCGTCCGCGCCACCGCCGAACACCCAGGCCCGACAATCAGCTCGGCATCGCCAACGTGCAAATGCAACGTGCCTTTCTCGACATGAAACAGCTCTGTGGTGCCATTCGGGTGACCGGCTGAAGAAAACGACTCGCCGGGAAACAACTCCCAGCGCCACAACTCGAGCATGTTCGGGCCGCTGGTGCCGGCCAGCAGTCGTGCCGATCCACCCAGCTCACCGGTCCACAGCGTGGGGATGTCCTGACTGTCGATCAAATGCGCCGTCGGAGTGTCGGCGACATTGACGAAATCCGCCACGGACAAGCCCAGCGCCGCGGCGATCTTGCACAGCGTCGCGATGCTAGGGTTGGCCGAGCCTTTCTCGATCTCGACCACCATGCCTTTGCTCACGCCGGAGCGTCTGGACAGTTCATCCAGGGTGATGCCCTGTTGTTTGCGCGCCTGTTTGAGCGTGCGCGACACCGCCGCGCTGACGGTCTCGACGTCGGCGCCGGCTTCGGTCGATATATTGACTTTCTTGGTCATTGATCGCTAGCATCGTTTGAAATTCGGGTATGAGGGGGATTCTGGGATGCTGTCTGTCGTGCCGTCAATCGATCCGGCTATTGCGCAACTCGCGCCGGGCTTCAGAGCGCTGAGTATTGTCGTGCAAGCGGCGCCGATTACTCAGGCATACGTGGCCGGTGAAGCACTGGCCAAAGCCTGTCAGATCGTCGCCAACGGTGGCCCGTCATGGGCGCCCGCGCACTTGCAGGCCTGGGCGGACGTGTTTCGCCAGTTCGGTGCCAAGCCGCAGCGCACGCCTTGCTCGGCCGAGGCTCTGCGCAAACGGGTGTTGCGCGACGGCGAGTTGCCGAGCATCGATCCGGTGGTTGATCTGTACAACGCCATCAGTCTGGAATACGCGATTCCCGTGGGGGGCGAGAATGCCGAGGCCTACGTCGGCTCACCGCGTCTGGTCGTCGCCGATGGCAGCGAACCGTTCGACACGATGAAAGAAGGTCTGCCCGCGCATGAATTCCCGGACGCCGGCGAAGTGGTCTGGCGCGATGACCAAGGCGTGACCTGCCGGCGCTGGAACTGGCGCCAAGGCGTGCGGACCCGCCTCGATGCGCAGGCGCAGCACATGTGGTTCATCCTCGAAAGCCTGCCGGCGATGCCGCTGGAAGCGCTGACCGAGGCCGGCGACAAGCTCATCGAAGGCCTGCAGCAAATGATGCCCGGCGCCGAGATCGAAAGCATGTTGATCGGGCCGGGAGCGCGTTAGGTTAGATATGAGTGCCAGCCCGTTTCGTCAGCGGCACCGCGATTCCCTGTGGGAGCGAGCCTGCTCGCGAGACGGCGGCATATTCAACCTCTTTGCCCGCTGAACCACCGCTTTCGCGAGCAGGCTCGCTCCCACAATGTTCCGTGTTGACCAATGATTTGGTGGTGCTACCACCTCTGTGGGAGCGAGTCTGCTCGCGAAGGCGGCGTCACATTCAACTTCATATTCGCCTGAACCACCGCTTTCGCGAGCAGGCTCGCTCCCACAATTTTTCCGTGTTGACCAATGATTTGGTGGTGCCACAAAAAACCTGTGGGAGCGGGCTTGCCCGCGAATGCGGCGGTACATTCAACATCATGTTCGCCTGACCCAGCGCTTTCGCGAGCAGGCTCGCTGCCACAGATTGACTCCTGGTCTCAATAAGGGCTCGCGGTTGGACGCACGATCAGTTCGCTGACGTCCACGTCCGCCGGTTGTTCGACGGCATACGCAATCGCGCGGGCGATGGCTTCGGCGGGGATGGCGATCTTGCGGAATGACTTCATCTCTTCGCGGCCGCCTTCATCGGAAATGCTCTCGGCCAGTTCCGATTCGGTCACGCCCGGTGCAATGACGGTGACGCGGATATCGCCGCCGACTTCCTGACGCAAGCCTTCGGAAATGGCCCGCACTGCGTATTTGGTTGCGCAGTACACCGCTGCGGTGGGGCTGACCGCGTAAGCGCCGATCGAGGCGATGTTGATGATCTGCCCGGCGCGCTGGCGCTGCATCAACGGCAGACTGGCAGCGATGCCGTGGAGTACGCCACGGATGTTGACGTCGATCATGCGGTTCCACTCATCGACCTTCAGCGCATCCAGCCGTGACAACGGCATCACGCCGGCATTGTTGACCAGCACATCGACGCGGCCGTAATGTTCGACGGCAAAATCGACGAAGCGCTGCACATCCTGCTGATCGGTGACGTCCAGTGCGCGGAACTGCGCGTGGCCACCGGCGCCGTTGATCTCTTCGGCAATCACTGCCAGACGCTCGGTGCGCCGTGCGCCCAACACCACTTTGGCGCCACGTTCGGCGAGCAGGCGTGCGGTGGCTTCTCCGATGCCGCTGCTGGCGCCGGTAATCACGATCACTTTGTCTTGAATGTTCAGCATGATGTCGTCCTCTTCTGTGTGCCCGTGAGTGGGCTTGGAAGAAGATTAAGTGCGGGGGCGCATGGGCTATTAATCGATTCCTCCACGGGATTTGCCCAATTCTGCTGCGTCGCTTTTCGACAGGTTTCAGGCCCCGCGTGGCGCATCGCGGTAGGCGCTCGGGGTGACGCCGACTTCACGGCGGAACACCTGGGAAAAGTGGCTGGGGCTGGAGTAGCCAACCTCCAGGCCGATGTCGATCATGCTGTGGGCGGTTTCCAGCAACAGATGACGCGCGCGGCTCATGCGCAGGCGGATGAAGTATTGCGAGGGCGATAAACCGGTGGCGCGCTTGAAGGTGCGGCTGAAGTGGTAGTCGCTCAGCCCGGCGATGGCGGCCAGATGACTGAGGCTGAAATCCTCCGCCAGATTCGCATTCATCGCTTCAAGCACCCGGCGCAGTTTGTAGGCGGGCAGGGCGTTGTCGCGGCGCGGGTTGCTGCCGGGGTCGAGGTAATGACGCAGCAGATGGATCGCCAACGCCTGAGCCAGGCTGTGCACCAGCAGTGCGCTGGGTTGGCGCTGTTCGGTCAGTTCGATGCGCAGTTGCTCAAGGATGAAGCTGACCTGCTCGTCACGCGCACCGGACACATCGACAAACGTCACTGCACCGGCCTGTTCGCCGAACGCTTCGCGCGCCGCTTGTTCGATCAGGCCCAGACCGAGGTAGAGGTGCATGACTTCGAAGACCTCACAGCCTTCGGTTTGCCAGCGCATTTCATAGGGTTCGCGAGTGTTGGTCAGGAAGAAGTCGCCCGCCGTGACCTGGCTCGCCTGCCATTCTCCGCCCAACGAACGTTCTTCGACCCGGGCAGTGCCGGCCAATACCAGCACCAGCAGCGGTTCGGCCACGCAGGGCACGCGGATCGGTTCGAGCAGAGTCTGATGGCGGAACAGTTGCACCACTGCATCCTTGATCTGCGGCCGCGGCGTGGTCGTTTCCGCAACACCGGGCAGATGCTCCGGCATGGCTTCGGCGGCGATGCGCGCGGGCTGGCTGATTGTCGGTGTAGCGGGGCTGGCAGAGGGCACAGGACGCTCCATGAAAAGCTTCGGCTGCGAATGATTTTGCAGGTTAGGGCGGGCGAATGAGAAATTCCAGCGCAAAACTCCGACAGTCCCGGCAATCGCCCGAAAGCCCGGCGGCGGCCAGTGCGCGACAGTGAAGCCGTGTTTACGAGCGCGCCATCAGGCGCAACACCGATTCGCTATCGAGGAGTTAAAACCATGACTGATTTCAACCACACCCTGCCACAAGAAGTCGCCGGTAAAGTTGCACTGGTCACTGGCGCGGCCAGTGGCATCGGCAAGGCGATTGCGCTGATGCTGCACGTTCGCGGCGCCAAGGTGATTGCCGAAGACCTCAACCCGGCTGTCGAAGAACTGGCTCGTCCCGATCTGGTGCCGCTGGTGGCGGACATCACCGAGGACGGCGCCGCCGAACGCGCAGTCGGCCTTGCCGTCGAGCAGTTCGGGCGCCTGGATATTCTGATCAACAACGCCGGGATCATTATCAACAAAGCAGTGATCGACATGAGCCGCGACGACTGGGAAAAGATCCAGGCAGTCAATGCCACGGCCGCCTTCCTGCACTGCCGCGAAGCGGTCAAGGCGATGATCCCGAACAAGTCCGGTGCAATCGTAAATATCGCTTCCTATGCGTCGTACTTTGCCTTTCCGACCATTGCCGCCTACACCGCTTCCAAAGGTGCGCTGGCACAATTGACCCGCACGCTGGCCCTGGAAGTCATCGAGCACGGCATTCGCGTCAACGCGATCGGCGTCGGCGATGTGGTGACCAATATCCTCAATGACGTGGTCGAGGACGGCCCGGGCTTCCTCGCGCAGCACGGCGAAGCGGCGCCAATCGGTCGGGCGGCGCAGCCGGAAGAAATCGCCGAAATCGTCACCTTCCTCGCCTCCGACCGCGCCAGCTTCATGGTCGGCTCGGTGGTCATGGCCGATGGCGGCATGACGGTAACGGCGGGTTGATAGTGGTGTGAGAAGCCATGGGCGCGTGTGATAACGCGCCCATGGCTTTGCTACGATCACGAGCACGCAGAATCAGGCAAATCTGCAGCATCTTTGATCTAGTCGCCGCTGGATAAAACTGGCTAATCTTCCTCCGCAGTTGACCCACCTTCGTCTGCTTTCGAGGCCCTTTGCATGGATAACCACGACGCTTCCATCCTCCACGATACGGCGGTGTATCGCGCCGAACTGGTGCGCCTGCTGACTCAACGCTTTGACGCGCCGGGCACCTACGAAACCGCGATTGCGCCACTGCACGTGATCCGTCTCGATGGCCCGTCCGAGCTGATTCACGTTGTGCACCGGCCCGCGCTGTGCCTGATCGTGCAGGGGCGCAAGGAAGTCGGGCTGGGTGATGAGCGCTTCCTCTACGACCCGCTGAATTATCTGGTGGTGTCAGTGACGTTGCCGGTGTCGGGACGGGTGATCGAAGCCTCGCCCGAGGCGCCGTATTTTTGCGTACGGCTGGATTTCGATCCGGCACAACTGACGCAACTGATTGCCGAGTCGCCGCTGACCGGCATGCCACAGGACGCCGGGCGCGGGATGTTCCTCGACAAGATCGACGTGACCTTGCTCGATACCATGCTGCGTCTGGTGCGCCTGCTGGATAATCCACGCGACATCGGCATGCTCGCGCCGATGGTGTTGCGTGAGCTGTATTACCGCCTGCTGCGCGGCCAGCACGGGCATCTGCTGTATGAAATCGCCGTCAACGATTCGCAGACCCACCGGGTCACGCGCGCTATCGACTGGCTGAACAAGAATTTCACCGAGCCGCTGCGTATCGACGCGCTGGCGCAGGTGGCCAACCTGAGCAACTCGGCGCTGCATCACCGCTTCAAAGCCGTCACCGCCATGAGCCCGCTGCAATATCAAAAACAGCTGCGCCTGCAAGAGGCGCGGCGGCTGATCATCAATGAAGGGCTGGACGTCTCGAGCGCCTGTTACCGCGTCGGCTACGAAAGCGCTTCGCAGTTCAGCCGCGAATACAACCGCCAGTTCGGCTGCCCGCCGTCCAAGGAACTCAGCCGCCTGCGTCAGACCGGTTGATTACCGCGCGGGTCCTGTCCATTGCTCACGAAACCCCAGCAGAAAATCCACAAACGCCCGCACCCGCTGCGGCACATAGCGGCCGTGCGGGTAGAGCAGGGTGTAGGGGCGCGAACGTCCGGCGTACGGTTGCAGCACCTCAATCAGGCGGCCATCGGCGAGTTCCTGCTCGACGATGAAACGGTAAGTCTGAAACAGCCCGGCGCCGTGCTTGGCCAGCGTCACACCGCCGAGCACATCGTCGGAACAGGAATAGCCACCGTCGGAAATCACTTCCAGGTCCCGGCCGTTTTCCTGAAACAGCCAGGAAATCCGCCGCCCGCTGCTGGGCAATTCGAACTGGATGCACTCATGCGCGATGAGATCGTCCAGCGTCTGCGGCGTACCGGCTCTATGCAGATATTCGGGGGCGGCGACCACCACCAGGGCGGCGTCTTCCAGCAAGCGCGCGATCAGCGTCGAGTCCGGTTGTGCGCGCACGCGTATCGCCAGGTCGTAGCCCTCTTCGACGAAGTCGATATTGCGATTGCCCAAGTGCACGTCGACCGTGACCTCGGGGTACAACGCGCGAAATTTCGGTAGCAGCGGCAGGATGCGGTGATGCCCGTAGGTGGTCGGCAGGCTGATGCGCAGTCGCCCCGACGGCGAAGTCTGCGCGCCCATGACTTCCTGCTGCGCTTCAACCAGTTGCGTCAGCGCCTGGCTGCATTGTTCGAAGAAGCTCCGTCCGGCGTCGGTGAGGCGGATGCTGCGCGTGGTGCGCGCGAACAGTCGCGAACCCAGGCGTTGCTCCAGACGCAGAATCGACCGGCTCACCGCAGCGGGCGTGACTCCGGCCAGTTGCGCGGCGGCGGTGAAGCTGCCGGCTTCGGCGGCCAGGCAGAACAGTTCGATACTGCCTAACTGCAAATCTTCAAAATGGCGTTTCATTGTGGCTCGCACCGAGGATCGACGGACGTTCATCCTCTGTGTACCACAACCAACGACGCCGCCGGTATCCACCGGCGGCGTTGCAGGGTTTCGATCAATGGCCGGCGCTCTGGCCACCGTCGACATGCAGGATCTCGCCAGTGACGAAATTTGCACCGTCGAGGTAGAGGATCGCTTGCACGATGTCGTCGATTTCCCCCATGTGACCGACCGGGTGCAGGCTGCCCAGCGCCTGATGGGTTTCTTCGGCGTGCATCGGCGTTTTGATGATGCCCGGCGACACGGCGTTGACCCGAATCCCGCGCTTGGCGTACTCGATCGCCAGGGATTTGGTCGCGGCGTTGATGCCGCCCTTGGTCAGCGACGCCAATACCGAAGGCACGCCGTCGATTGCATGATCGACCAGGCTGGTGGTCACGCTGACGACGTGGCCGCTGCCGTGTTTTTCCATCTCGGCGATGGCCAGTTGCGAGATGTAGAAGAAGCCGCTCATGTTGGTCGCCACGACCTGGGCATAGTCCGCCTGGCTGTAAGCGGTGAACGGCTTTGCCAGAAAGATCCCGGCATTGTTGACCAGCGTATCGACGCGACCGAAGCGGGCGACAGCGGCGCGAATCACGCGCTCGGCGGTTTGCGGATCGGCAATGTCGCCGGCGACGGTCAGGACATTCGGGTCGCTCGACTCTTTGATCGAGCGCGAGGTAGCGACCACTTGATGGCCAAGGGCGCGAAAGCCTTCGACCAGACCTGCACCAATGCCTTGCGAAGCGCCGGTGATGACAACTACTTTTTTCGATGTGCTCATGATGATTTCCTCTGTCGCTGGCCCGTCAGGATGGCGGGTGGCTGTTGGAGGAGACTTTAGGAAGTTGAGCGAAGTTGATAAATGGGGGCTGAGGTACATCATTTGTACTGTGGTGTATCTAATCAGAGCGGACCTCGAATGATTGTCCCGTTTGAGTGGACGGTGAAACGCTTTTCAGCCGATTTATCCCTTTGCTGTGCGTCAGTAATCTGTACCCAACTTGAACGCAACAACAAACTTCAAAACTTGAAAAGGGATGCACACCATGACCACTCCAACCTACAACCGCCTGAACAAAGACGACGCTATCGTGCTGCTGGTTGACCACCAGACCGGTCTGATCTCGCTGGTGCAGGACTTCTCGCCGAACGAGTTCAAGAACAACGTGCTGGCGCTGGCGGATCTGGCCAAGTTCTTCGACCTGCCAACCATCCTCACCACCAGCTTCGAACAAGGCCCGAACGGCCCGCTGGTGCCGGAGCTGAAAGAGATGTTCCCGGACGCGCCGTACATCGCTCGTCCAGGCCAGATCAACGCTTGGGACAACGAGGACTTCGTCAAGGCGATCAAGGCCACCGGGCGCAAGCAGATCATCATTGCCGGTGTGGTCACGGATGTGTGTGTAGCGTTCCCGACCTTGTCGGCGCTGGCGGAAGGTTTTGATGTGTTCGTGGTCACCGATGCGTCCGGCACTTTCAACACGACCGTGCAGCAAGCCGCATGGAGCCGCATGACTCAGGCTGGCGCGCAGATGATGAACTGGTTCTCGGTGGCCTGCGAACTGCACCGCGACTGGCGCAACGACATTGAAGGCCTGGGCAATCTGTTGTCGCAGCGCATTCCTAACTACCGCAACCTGATGAACAGCTACTCGGCGCTGACGCAGCAGAAGTAAGTTCACCACCCACGAAAAAGCCTGCTTTTAACAGCAGGCTTTTTGTTTTTCCGACGGCTGCGGCCAACTTGGTTGCTGTGTAGCTTGACCCACCGCTTTCGCGAGCAGGCTCGCTCCCACAGTTGACCGTGTTCCCTCAGGAGAAATGCAATTTCCTGTGGGAGCGAGCCTGCTCGCGAAGACGGCGGCACAGTCACCCGAGCAATTCACTGATCCACTGCATCTCTTGCTTCAGCGCAAGAATTTTATCCTCCGGCAACGCCTGTTGCGCTCGCGTAAACTGCCCCAACGTCTTCTGCCGCTGACTCAGCCTGCGTTGCCATTTGTGCAGAAATGCCGGGCAGCGTGCCTGCAGATGCAGCGGTCCGAAAAACAGTTCCCTGGCATCGTAAGTCACCGGATCAGAGGCCCGCTCGGCAACGATAATTTCGTAGTCGAAGCGGTTCTCGTGCAGCACTTCTTCGCAAACGATGCGGTAGCCGTCATCCATCAACCACTGGCGCAGCGCTTGCTCGCCGCCGTTGGGTTGCAGGATCAAGCGTTCGTGGCCACTGAGATGGGCCTTGCCACTGTCGAAAATATCGCGAATGGTTTCGCCGCCCATGCCGCACAGGGTGATGGCGCTGATGCCGTCGTCAGGCCTGATCGCCGCCAGGCCATCGGCCAGACGCACGCTGATCTGCCCCTGCAGATCGTTGTCATTGACGGTGCGTTGCGCCGCGTGGAACGGCGTCAACGCGACCTCGCCAGCGACCGCTGCTGTTATCAGGCCCCGGCGCAGCAAGGCCACCGGCAGGTAAGCGTGATCGGAGCCGATATCGGCCAGTCTCGCGCCAAGCGGCACATGTGCGGCGACGCGTTCAAGACGCATGGACAATGTCTGTTGGTTCAACGCAAACCCCTGTTCACCCTGCGGTGGAAAAAAGGGGTGCGACTCTGGCGAGCAACGCTGGCGCTGTCAATTACGGGATGGAATTACTCGTGCCATCGGCAGCATTGCGCTGCCGATGGGCGCTTGTGCTTAGCCGGCGAGCGTTGCGTTGTCGATGACGAAGCGGTATTTCACGTCGCCCTTGAGCATGCGCTCATAGGACTCGTTGATCTGGTCGGCGCGGATCAATTCGATGTCGGAAACGATGCCGTGCTCGGCGCAGAAATCCAGCATTTCCTGAGTTTCGGGAATGCCGCCGATCATTGAACCGGCAATGGTGCGCCGCTTGGTGATCAGGTTGAACACGTTCGGCGACGGATGCGGCGATGCGGGCGCTCCGACCAGGGTCAACGCGCCGTCGCGCTTGAGCAGAACCAGGAACGCGTCGAGATCGTGCGGCGCTGCGACGGTATTGAGGATGAAGTCGAAGCTCTTGGTGTGTGCCGCCATTTCCTCGGCATTGCGTGACACCACCACTTCGTCCGCGCCCAGTGCCTGGGCCGCTTCACGCTTGGATTCGGAAGTGGTGAATGCGACGACATGGGCGCCCATGGCGTGGGCCAGTTTGATGCCCATGTGGCCCAGGCCACCGATGCCGACCACGCCGACTTTCTTGCCAGGGCCAGCGCGCCACTGACGCAGCGGCGAGTAGGTGGTAATCCCGGCGCAGAGCAGCGGCGCGACGGCAGCCAGTTGCGCCTCGGGATGACGGATGCGCAACACATAGCGCTCGTGCACGACGATGTTCTGCGAGTAACCGCCGAGGGTCCAGCCCGGTGCGTCCGGGGTCGGGAAGTTGTAGGTGCCGATCATGCCGTCACAGTAGTTTTCCAAACCGGACTCGCAGTCATCGCAGTGCTGGCAGCTGTCGACGATGCAGCCGACACCGACCAGATCGCCGACCTTGTAGTTTTTGACGTGATCGCCGACCGCCGAGACGCGGCCGACGATTTCATGGCCGGGCACGCAAGGGAATTGCGTGCCAGCCCATTCGGCGCGCACCTGATGCAAGTCGGAATGGCAGATGCCGCAGAAGGCGATATCGATCTGCACGTCGTGCGCCGCCGGGGCACGGCGGTTGATCTGCATCGGTTCAAGAGGTTTGTCGCCAGCGTGGGCGCCGTAGGCTTGTACGAGCATGTGAGCATCCTCCATGGGGTTGTCGGACGCCCGTTGTTGCGCCTGGGTCGGAGCGCGAGGTAGTGCATTTCTGTGAAATGCTTGCCTGATTCTGCTGTTGATTGCGCAACCGAAAGGCAGCCGTATGGCTGCCGTTTCAGGCTCAACGCGGATTGGGCTGGTCGTCCATCTCGGCGTTATCGGTTTCCTGACGTACGCGCTCCGGATCTAGGCCGGTACTGTCATCATCCAGCGGGATTTCGCCTTCGTTGTCGGGTAGCTCGTCGATGCCGCGTTCCTTCATCGGATCGACCTCGGTACGCCCCGGACTCAGCGGGTCGGGCGTGGTTGGGAGCGGATCGTCACCTTGCTTGCCTTGATCGTTATTCATCTCACACCTCGTCATGGCCGTTTTCTACGGCTTGTGCAGGTTGGAGGTGCGGGCGATTTTCGCCGTTCGATTTTTTTGCCTGCCTTCGGTCGCCTCGCAAAAAAGCGGAATTTCTCCGACGCGCGCGGCTCCATAAATCAACAGCCAGAGGCGAGGACGCAATGATGAGCAGTTCATTCAAGGTCGGCGAAGCGGTGCGCTGGAATTCCGAGGCCGGCGAGATCCACGGCAAAGTGGTCAAGGTGCACACTCGCGATACCGAGTTCATGGGCCGCCACCGGCCGGCTTCGAAAGACGCGCCGCAGTACGAGGTCAAGAGCGACAAGACCGGCCACCTGGCCATGCATCACGGCGACGCGCTGAAGCACGCTTAGAAACGTGCCAGTCGGTAGGCGTCGACACTCGGCAGCGCGAGAGCCGCGCCTGAGACCATCTGCCCGATCAATTCCGCCGTCAGCGCCGCTTGAGTCAGGCCCAGATGCTGATGACCGAAGGCAAGCAAGACCTTGCCGGCGCAAACCTGATCGATCACTGGCAGCGAATCCGGCAGCGACGGGCGAAAGCCCATCCACGGTGTGGCGCCATCAGCGTTCAGATCCTTGCGAAACAGGCCTTGGCTCAGGCGCTGCAACTGCCAGGCGCGTGCCATGTTCGCCGGCCGCTCCAGCCCGGCGAATTCGACCGTGCCGGCCAGGCGCAGGCCTTCGCGCATCGGCGTCATGATGAATTTGCGTTCCAGCGAGGTGACGGGGAAGGGCAGGCGATCATGCTCGTGCGGCAGCATCAGGTGATAGCCACGTTCGGTGTCCAACGGTACCTGCTTGCCAGTCAGCGCGGCAGTCAGTTTCGCCGAATGCGCACCGCAGGCCAGTAACACGCGTCTGGCCGTTACCCCGCCATTACCGGTCACTAATAAAACACCGTTCTCCTGCACGTAGCCGCCCTGAACCTGCTGCTGGAGAAAACTCACGCCGCTGCTGCGAGCCGCTTCGACCAGTGCGCAGACCACCCGATAGGGATCAAGGAAATGCCCGGTGCGCGGGAAAAACAGTCCGCCCTGAATCTGTTCGCTGAGTTGCGGCGCCGTTTCGCGGATCGCCCCGGCCTGCCAGTAATCCACCGGCACCTGCTGCTGATTCAGGCGTGCCTGCAAGGCTTCGAGCAATTGCCGCGATTCAGGTTTTTCGAAGACCAGTAACGAGCCGTCAACCTTGAGCAGATCCGTGCGCTGGATATCGCTGAGCAAGCGCTGCCACGCGTCGAGACTGCTTTCATTCAGCGCGCGCAGGCCGGCGACGGTTTTCTGAAAAGGTTCAGGCCGCAGATTCAGCAATAACCGGGTGAACCACGGCAGGGCGCGCGGCAGATATTTCCAGTCCAGGCGCAGCGGCCCCATCGGGTCCATGAGCATGGCCGGCAAACGCTTGAGGATCGAAACATCAGCAATCGGAAACACCTGCTCGGTGGCCAGATGCCCGGCATTGCCGAACGAAGCGCCGTGCCCCGGTTCCTGCTGATCGATGACCACCACGCGCAAACCCTGACGCGCCAGGCGCAGTGCGCAAGCGACGCCGATGATCCCCGCGCCGACCACGGCGATGTCGTGCGAAGGGTTATTCGCCATGGTGTGTCGCTTCCCGTTGGCCATCGAGCAAGCGCCGAAGGTTTAGCGGATTGGTCTGTTGCAGCGCCGTTGGCAGCAGACTGTCGGGGAACTCCTGATAGCACACCGGCCGCAGGAAACGCAGGATCGCCGCAGTGCCCACCGAGGTGCTGCGCGCATCCGAGGTCGCCGGGTAAGGCCCGCCATGCACCATTGCATCGCAGACTTCCACGCCGGTCGGCCAGCCATTGACCAGCAAGCGACCGGCCTTGCGCTCCAGGGTTGGCAGCAACGAACGCGCCAGTGCAAGGTCGGCGTCATCCATGTGCAGGGTCGCGGTCAGTTGACCTTCGAGATGGGCGCAGACCTGACGGATTTCTTCGTCACTGCTGCATTGCACGATCAGCGATGTCGCGCCGAACACCTCAGCCTGCAAACGCTGATCGTCGAGAAAATCCGCTGCATCGGTGCTGAAGACATGCGTCTGACACTGATTCGGGCCGCTGCCGACTTGGCCAACCGCTATCGCGCGTGCACGGGGGTTGTCTTGCAGAGCGGTCACGCCTGCTTGATAGGCGCCGAAGATGCCGGGCGTGAGCATGGTTTGCGCCGCGCTGCGCGGGATCAGTTCCGCTACCGCGCCGAGAAACCCGTCGAGCGCCGGGCCTTTGCGGGCAATCAGCAATCCCGGGTTGGTGCAGAACTGCCCGGCGCCCAGTGTCAGCGACGCGACAAACCCTTCGGCCAACGCCTGCGCGCGATTTTCCAGCGCGGCGGGAAACAGCAATACCGGGTTGATCGAGCTCATTTCCGTATACACCGGGATCGGCTCCGGCCGCGCTTGCGCGGCTTTCATCAAAGCGAGACCGCCAGTGCGCGAGCCGGTGAAACCAGCGGCTTTGATGCGCCAGTCGCTGACCAATGCGATGCCGACTTCGTAGCCAGAATCGAACAACAAGGAAAACACGCCCTCGGGCAGAGCGCAGGCTTTGACCGCTTGCGCGACTGCGCGGCCGACCAGTTCGCTGGTGCCCGGATGGGCGCTGTGCGCCTTGACGATCACCGGGCAACCGGCCGCCAGTGCTGCGGCGGTGTCGCCACCGGCCACGGAAAATGCCAGCGGAAAGTTGCTCGCGCCGAACACCGCGACCGGCCCCAAGGCAATCTGCCGCTGGCGCAAGTCGGAGCGCGGCAGCGGTTGGCGTTGCGGTTGCGCACTGTCGACGCGCAAGTCGAGCCATTCACCGGCGCGCACCGTGCGGGCGAACAGGCGCAATTGCGAGCAGGTGCGGCCACGTTCGCCCTGAAGGCGTGCACGCGGCAGACCGGTTTCGCCGTGGGCGCGTTCGATCAGTTCATCGCCAAGGTTTTCGATGTGTTCGGCAATGCTTTCGAGAAATGCCGCACGGGTGCTCAGGCTGGTTTCGCGGTACGCGTCTTGCGCCGTCCAGGCCAGGGCGCACGCCTGTTCCACCTGTTCGGCTGACGCCCCGGCGAACTGCGGTTCAAGTGCCTGGTTGGTCGCCGGATCAATCCCGCGAAAGGCTGGACGATGGCCCGTCACGGATTGTTGGCCGATCAGCATGTTGCCCGTCAGAGTCATGGTGTCTTCCTGTGAAATGAGCGAGGCCTGCCGCGAATCGTGATGACTCGCGGCAGGTGGTGGTCAGGCGAAGTTCTGCTCGGCGGACCAGTTTTCGTACCAGTGACGGAACAGCGAATACTGCTTCTCGGCATAGCGCCGTTGCGAGTCGCTCAGCACATCAGTTTCATTGAAGTGCAGGGTGTATTCCTTGTCGCCGTTGAGCACCATCAGATGCTTGTAATACAGCACCAGATCGCAACCTTCGTCGAACGAGGACAGCACCGCCAGCGCCGACTCCAGCTCCCGCGCCTGGCGCCGGGCCTTGGCATTGCCTTGCGCGGCCTGCTTGCTCAGCGCTACCAGTTGCAGCACTTCGCGGGGCAGGGCGTTGCCGATGCCGGTGATGGCGCCGGTGGCGTTGCAGTTGACGAAGCCGTGCACCACTTGCGTGTCGACGCCGACCATCAGCGTCACGTCGTCATCCTTGGAGGTGATGTTCTCGGCCGCGTAGCGCAGGTCCGCGCCGCCGCCGAATTCCTTGAAACCGATCAGGTTCGGGTACTCGCGGCGTAGTTCGAAAAACAGATCGGCGCGGGTGGCGAAGCCGTAATAAGGGCTGTTGTAGATCACCGCCGGCAAGTTCGGTGCGGCTTGCAGGATCGCGGCGAAGTGGGCCTTTTGCGCCGTCGCCGAAGCGCCACGGGACAGCACGCGCGGGATGACCATCAAGCCTTGCGCGCCGACTTTCGCCGCATGCGCTGCGTGGGAAACCGCTTCACGGGTATTCACCGCGCCGGTGCCGACGATGGTCGGCACCCCGGCAGCGACCAGCCGCGCCACGCCTTCCTGACGCTCGGCTTCAGTCAGCAGCGGCCAGTCGCCCATCGAGCCGCAGTAGACCACGGCGCTCATGCCGACATCGATCAGCTCGCGTCCCTTGGCCACCAGCGCATCGAAGTCCGGTTTGCGCTGGGCGGTGCATGGGGTCATCAGGGCCGGCATGCAGCCGGTGAAGATGTTGTCGCTCATGATTCAACTCCTTGGCATTTCGTTTGATTCGAAGTGAAAAATCGGCGTGGCGGCTCAGATGCCCCACGCGAACGGGTCGCTGTCGTCGATCAGCAAGGTGCTGTCGGCGGTCATGTAGGCGCGGCCGGTGATGAACGGGCGAATGCGTTCGCCCTCCCATTCGAAGCGCCCTTCGAACTGGCTGCCGGTAATGCTCGCCTGGATCCATGGCGCGCCCGCTTGCAACTTGTCGTCGGCGGCCAGGCAGGCAAGTTTGGCGCTGGTGCCGGTGCCGCACGGTGAGCGGTCGTAGGCTTTGCCGGGACACATGACGAAGTTGCGGCTGTCGGCCCGATCGTCATCGGCGAACAGTTCGATGTGGTCGATGACCGCGCCGTCTTCGCCAAAAATGCCCTGATCTTCCAGCGCCTTGAGCATCGCCCAGGTGTACGCAGTCAGGTGTTCGACGTTGTCCATCGTTAACCTCTGGCCATGCTCGGAGACCAGATAAAACCAGTTGCCGCCATAGGCGATATCGCCGACCACGCGGCCATAACCCGGCACCTCCACCGGTACCTGTTTGCGATAGCGGTAGGCGGGCACGTTGCCCAGGGTGACCGAGCCATCGTCATGCAAAGTCGCGCTGACTTGCCCCACCGGCGTGTCGATCTTGTGCACGCCCGGCTGGATTTTCCCCAGATGCTGCAACGAATTGATCAGGCCGATGGTGCCGTGGCCGCACATGCCCAGGTAGCCGGCGTTGTTGAAGAAGATCACCCCGCAGGTGGCATCAGGCGACACCGGTTGGCAATAGAGCGCGCCGACCAGCACATCGTTGCCGCGTGGCTCGAGCAGACAGGCGCGGCGCCACTGATCGTGCTGGCTGCGCAGGGCATCGCGTTTCTCGACCATGCTGTTGCCGGACAGCTCGGGGAAGCCGCTCATCACCAGCCGTGTCGGCTCGCCGCCGGTGTGGGAATCAATGACGTGTACTCGTTTCATGAAGAGATCCCGTTGGATGATTTCAGTAGGCGCCGGCAGGGCGGGCGCTGACGGTGGACGAGGGCGCAGGGCTGTCGCTTTCTTCGTCCTCGTCGTCCAGGCGCAGCAGATGGGCAGGCACGCCGGTCGCTGCGCCCCAGTAGTAAATACCGGTGGCGCAAGCGGCGACGACGATCGTGTCGAACGGATGGGTGAGGATGCCCAGGCCCCCGAAAGTGCCGAGTTTCGACAGCACGATGGTCACCGCATAGAAGGCGATCAGCCACGCCGATGAGCGCACCTGACGCGCCAGACTCAGATGGGCGGTGGGCACAAAGCGACCGCAGAACAGATAGATGACAAACATCAGGATTTGCAGGCCGAGCAGCCACGACACGGTGTTCCAGCCCGACCAGTAGACGATCAGCGCGGCGATGATGAACGACACCGGCCCGAGCAGGCCCATGCTCTTGACCCGGAACGGGCGCGGCATGTCCGGCGCATTGCGGCGCAGCGCCGCAACCGATACAGGCGCCACCGCATAGCTCAACACCAGCGCGGCGGAGACCACGTTGATCAGCGCTTCCCACGACGGGAATGGCAGGGTCCAGAACACCGACAGGGCGAAAGTCAGCCACAGCGCCGGACGCGGGATGCCGGACTTTTCATCGATGTGGGTGAAGACCTTGAAGAAGGTGCCGGTCTGCGCCCAGCCGTAGATCACTCGCGGCGTGGCATTCATGTAGATGTTGCCGCAGCCGCTCGGCGAAATGACCGCATCGGCAACCACCAGATACGCCAGCCAGCCGACACCGAGCGCCAGAGCGATGTCGCGATAGGGCAGGGCGAATTCCTTGCTGATGCCAGCCCAGCCGTTGGCGAGCATTTCCGTCGGGATGCTGCCGAGAAAGGCCATTTGCAGCAGCACGTAAATCAGGGTCGACAGCAGCACCGAAAGAATCAGCGCAATGGGAATGGTGCGCTGCGGATTTTTCACTTCGCTGGCCACGGAAATGATCGGCGTCAGGCCCAGGTAGGCAAAGATGATTCCGCCGGCGGAGACCGCCATCTCGACGCCCGACAAGCCGAACGGGGCGAATCCCTGAACCTGAAAGCTCTCCGGTTTGAAGAAAGTGAACAGCACGCCGATGACCAGCAACGGCACGATGAATTTGAACACGCTGACCAGATTGTTGGCCTTGGCGAAGGTCTTCACGCTGCGGTAGTTGAGCAGGAAAAACACGCAGAGCAGGCCGAACTGCACCAGCCAGCCGAGGATCGTCGGATCGCCACTGCCAGCCTTGGTCAGGCCGGGAAACCACGCCGCCGCGTATTGGCGCGAGGCGACCACTTCGATCGCCACCAGACTGGAAAACGCAATCAGCGTAATGAAGCCCATCAGGTAGCCGAGCAGCGGGCCGTGGGAATAAACCGGGTAGCGCACCACGCCGCCAGCGCGGGGCAATGCCGCACCCAGTTCGCAGTAGACGATGCCCAGCAGCAACACGGCGAAACCGCCCAGCAACCAGGAAAAAATCCCCGCCGGACCGGCAATCGCCGAGACATGGCTGGCGGCGAACAACCAGCCGGAGCCGAAGATCGCGCCGAGTCCGATAAAGGTGAGGTCGATCAATGAAAGCTGTTTTTTGAACTTGCCTTGGCCTGACATGGCATCGCCTTCTTGTGAGTTATTGGATAGGCAGTTGTGTCACGGGGACGAGCAGACTTTGCACCGCTCGGCAGTGGCGGCGATTGATGTTTTATGCCGGGATCGATGACGAATTCAGCACAATGGCGCCGATGAATGCGCGGCCTCGACAGGGCCGCGACGTTGCTGCAATCTGCTGGCGAGTGATATTTGCGGTGGTTCAGCTCGAGGGGAAGTGTTTGATGCAGTCAGCGTTTTCGATCCTGTGCCAGGGCACTGACGGCTTGCGTGCGCAGACCCTCGAAGAGATGGTCGCCGGTGCCGCGCAGCTGTTGCCGATACTCGATGTGATCCCCAATGCGGCGATCTTCATCAAGGATCTGCAAGCGCGCTATGTGCTGGCCAACCGTACGCTGGTGCAGCGTTGTGGCTTGAAGGACCTGCGCCCGTTGCTCGGCAAAACCAGTGCGCAGGTGTTCCCGGCGCAGTTGGGCCCGGGTTATACCGAGCAGGATCGCAAGGTGCTGGAGGAAGGATTTGTGCTGGAGGATCAGCTCGAACTGCACCTGTATGGCAGTCGCGAGCCGGGCTGGTGCCTGACTCACAAGAGGCCGATCTACAACCGTGACGGGACGATCATCGGCCTGGTGGGGATCTCGGTGGATCTGCAGTCAGCCAGCGAAACCCACCCGGCGTTCGAGCGCCTGGCGGCGGTCGATGAATACATCCGCGGCAACTTCAACCGGCGGGTGACGCTGGGTGAACTGACGCGGATCGCCGGGATATCCGTGGCGCAACTGGAGCGCTATTGCAAACGCGTTTTCCACCTGACACCACGGCAGATGATTCAGAAAGTCCGCCTGGAACACGCGCATCGATTGCTGCACAGCGACTTGCCGATTACCGAGGTTGCGCTGCAATGCGGCTACACCGATCACAGCGCTTTCACCCGTCAGTTCAAGGCCTCGACCGGGTTTACACCACGCGAATACCGGCAAGCCACCGGGCATTAGACCAACACGGCCAGCCAGGCCGAGAGCAGCAGAAGAAGGGCCAGTGCCGCGTTCATTCGCTTGAACGCTTGCGGTGAGCTGAGCAACCGCGCGCTGCCAACGCCGAGCAGCGCCCAGAGCGTCATGCACGGCAGCGACACCAGCAGAAATGCCAGCGACAACACCAGCAGGCGCAGGGTCTTGTCGCCGCCGCCAACGAATACGCTGACCACGGCCACAGCCATCATCCACACCTTCGGATTGACCAGTTGCAGCAGCGCCGCGCCGAAGACGCTCAAGCCTTGTTCCTGTGCAGCATTTGGGTTCAGCGATGGCGGCGGGCTGCGAAAGATCTGCCACGCCAGCCAGCTCAACCAGAGCACGCCAGCCCAGGCCATGGCTTGCTGCACGCGCGGAAAGCGCAACAGGGTTTCGCCAGCACCGAGCCCGACCACCAGCACAATCAGCGCCGCCGCCGCACAGGCGCCAAAAATGATCGGCAACGTGGCGATCAACCCGCGCCGCGAACTGTGGCTCAGCACCAGAATATTGGTCGGCCCCGGCGTGATCGAGGCGACGAAAGCAAACAGCAGAAAGGGCAGTAAAGAAGCCATGGTGCAGATTCCTGAAAGTCGAAACAGGACACCATGATCGTCAGTGGGCAGGCCTCAGTCTGGAAGATTTGAGCAGCGTTTGCGGTAGTCCGCCGGGGTCAATTGATAGGCGCGGCGGAACCAGCGCCCCAGATGACTCTGATCGGCAAAACCAAGCACGCTGGCCACCTGCGCTGGCGTCTCGCCGCGCGCGAGCAATTGCCGCGCCTTGGCCAGGCGCAGTTGGATCAGGTAAGCGTGGGGTGCCAGACCGAAAGCGGCCTTGAACGCGCGGGTCAAGCGAAAACGATCGACACCACAGGCTTGCGCTAGGTCGTCGAGGCCGATGTCTTCGTAGGTATGGGCATGCAGATAGTCGCGCGCAACCTGCGCAACCAGTGGCAGGCGCGGATCGAAGTCCTGACGCTTGCGCCAGTCGAGATGGCGGGTGAGGGACGCCAGCAGGCCATCCAGTGCAGTCTGCCGGACGATGCGCAGATCGCCGTCATGCAAAGCATGGAAGGCTTGCACGATCGCCGTCGACAGGCGCGGATCGTGGCTCAGGGTGTCGGCAAATCCTGGCTGACTGTCAGCGGGCGCTTCTTCGAACAGCGCGTGCAATTCGCGCTCCAGCCAGTGCGGATCGAGGTACAGCATCGAGTAGGTAAAGCCATCCTCGGTCGGCGCATGGCCATCGTGGATTTCTCCCGGCTCAAGCAGAAACACATGCCCCGGCGTACTGCGATGACGCACCCGGCGACAATTGAACTGCTGGACCCCTTGCTCGGTAACGCCGACGAGAAAGCTGTCATGCCAGTGCGGATCGTAAGCATGGCCACGGAAATGCGCACGAATCGACTCGATCCCGGTATCGACATCCTGGGAGAGAGAGATCCAGTTGCGTTTGTCCATGGGAGGACTCCATAGGGCGGTTGAGCAGGGGCGTTTCTAAAGTACCGCGTGGAGGAGGAGAGTGTTTAGAAGATTTGTGCAGGTGCGCAGGGGGATCGAGTCAGGCAATGTGTCCTGGATGGGGTGGGACCATAAAACGCAGACGAAAAAAAACCGCCTTCGCGGGGCGGTTTTTCAATCCTCGGTTTGGAGCCGAGGCCATGTGCTTCACTAGCCACACCAACATGTCCGCGCATGGTATTGAGTTTCTCCCGTCAGTGCAACGAAGGTTTAGCGTGATGTGCGAGGTTTTTTCGGAACGTCCAACGCATGTAACTGAATTCAGGTCTGTCAATAAACATTGTCAGAAATACGGTTTTACAAAGGTTCAGGCGTAGCCGCAGAATAACCTTGGCTACTCGGGTTTTCTCTTCTGATTTCTGCGTTAAGATGCCTGCGCTCATCTTGTTGGTAGAGCTGTGAGGTTTGGCTGGGGGCGCAAAAGGTTTCACGCCCTCTGACGCGGATTCGCACCCGCGCCGGAATGATGTCTCGGAGGGATTTCAACCGGCCGCCTCACTAGCTACACCAACATGTAGGCTGAAGGCACGCATGGTCCGGTAAGTTTGCTGGAGGTTTGGCCGCCAGCCCTGGAGGCCAAAACGTATGAAGCTTCTGCTGCGTACGCTGAGCCTTGTATGGAGATTGTTGAAAGCCTTGCGCTTTTACGAGTTCCTGCGAGACCACTTTGACGACTTGAAATAAGGTCGTCTAAGTGGGGAAAGACCCGTTTCGGTTTCGACTGATACGGGTCTTTTTTTGTGTGCGAAAAACTGTCAAAAACGAGATTGTCGGTTTTATGCTTTCGACTTTGTAGGGCGTTTCGCTTAATGACGTAAGCAACAGCATGAAGATCGATCCAATAGCGGCTCATGCTCGATCAACCATTGATTGCGTCAATAACAACCATTAAGTCAATGAAGTTCTCATATCCACGGTGCGGCGTAAGATCGGCTCCATACCCAACCACTGCAACTCGGAGCACATCATCATGAAACGCCAGACTATCCTCGGTATCGCTTTCTCGGTTTTTGCACTGAATGCCTTCGCCGCCACCGAAACCGACCCGCTGTTCAGTGATGCGGTCGCGGCCGCCACTCAAACAGACCGCTTGTTCAGCGATGCAATAGCCGCAACCGAAACTGACCCGCTGTTCAGCGATGCAGTAGCCGCAACCGAAACCGATCCACTGTTCAGCGATGCAGTAGCCTCTGATGGCTCCGATCATCTGCAAGGCAATCGGGTCGCTGAAGGTGGCGCTGACCGTCTGCTCGAACGTCGCACCGCTTGAGCGCAACGATGAGCATCGATAACGAATGCCGCCTCCACCACAGGCGGCATTCGTTCTATTCACGCTTTACAAGTCTGCTCTAAACCGCACTCGGCAGCACGGCCTTGTCGCGATCGCGGCTCTTGAATGTCGCCCAGAAACACAGCAATACCGCCACGGAAAAACCGGCGGGGAACAGCCAGATGCTTCTCCAGTCATGCCCCGCGCTTGATGTGAAGTGGTCGGTAATCCGTCCCGCGATCCAGAAACCAATCAACATGCCCAATCCGTACGTAGCCAAGGTGATCAAACCTTGCGCCGAGCTGCGGAAGCGTTCCGGCGCCTTGGCATCGGTGTAGATCTGCCCGGACACGAAGAAGAAGTCATAGCACACGCCGTGCAGGGCAATGCCGATCAGCAGCATGTATGCCTGATCGTCGTTATTGCCGAAGGCAAACAGTACGTAACGCAACGCCCAAGCAGCCATGCCGACCAGCAGGGCGATCTTGATGCCGAAGCGATGGATGAACAGCGGCAACAGCAACATGAACAGCACTTCCGACACCTGACCGATGGCCATCTTCGCTGTCGGGTTGGTCACGCCTATCTCGGCCAGAAACGGGTTGGCATTCTGGTAATAGAAGGCCAGCGGAATGCAGATCAGGATCGAGGCGAGGAAGAACACCAGATAGCTGCGATCCTTGAGCAAACCCCACGCATCGACGCCGAGCATCTGCTTGAGGCTTGATGAGCCGGCTGCGGTTTTCAGCGGCGCGGTGCTCGGCAGGCTGAAGCTGTAAAGCCCCAACAGCAGCGATGCGAGGGCGGACATCAGGAACGTATTGCGCAAGCCTCCGGCCGCGATGCTTTGCTGCGAGTCCCAGGCGAACACGAAGCTGATCACCACGCCGGCGACGATCCAGCCCACCGTGCCCCACACGCGAATGCGCGAGAACTCCAGCGCCGGGTCTTTGATCTGGCGGAACGCCACGGCGTTCACCAGTGCCAATGTCGGCATGTAGACCATCATGTAGGCGAGCACATAGGGATAAAACACGCTGAAGTCTGCCGCGCGATAGAGCTGATAAAGCAACACTGCGCCAAGCAGATGCAGCACTGCCAGAATGCGTTCGGCGTTGAAGAAACGGTCGGCAATCAGGCCAATGACAAATGGCGCCAGAATCGCGCCCCAGGATTGCGTGGCGAAGGCCATGCCGACCTGGCCGCCGCTGGCAGCCAGCGTTGTCGCCAGAAAAGTGCCGAGGGTGACGAACCAGCCGCCCCAGATAAAGAACTGCAAAAACATCATCACGCTGAGTCGCGCATTCATTACGTTCATTTCAGATCACCGTATTGTTTTTATGTCGGTAACGCGGATGAATCAGTCGTCGGTCAGGCCGAGCAGGCGTCGGTTGGAAGCAGCGTCAGCGTTGACTCCGGCGAAGTCGTCGAAGGCCTTGGCGGTCTTGCGGATCATGTGTCGCTCGATGAACGCCGCGCCTTCCGCCGCGCCCTGTGCGGAGTCTTTCAGGCAGCACTCCCACTCCAGCACGGCCCAGCCGTTGAAGTCGTATTGGCACAATTTGCTGAAGATCGATTTGAAATCGATCTGGCCATCGCCCAGCGAGCGAAAGCGCCCGGGACGCTCGACCCAACCCTGATACCCGCCGTAGACGCCGGAGCGCGCATCGGGGCGAAACTCGGCATCCTTGACGTGAAACATGCGGATGCGTTGGTGATAGCGATCGATGAAGCCGAGGTAGTCCATTTGCTGCAGCAGCAGGTGGCTCGGGTCATACAGAATCGCGGCGCGAGGGTGATGATTCACCGCTTCGAGAAACTGCTCGAACGACGCGCCGTCATGCAAGTCTTCGCCGGGATGGATTTCGTAGCACAGATCAACGCCGGCCTCTTCGAAGCAGTCGAGGATCGGCAGCCAGCGCTTGCCCAGTTCGGCGAAACCTTGCTCGACCAAACCGGCCGGACGTTGCGGCCATGGATAGACGTAGGGCCAGAGCAGGGCACCGGAAAAGGTTGCATGGGCTGTAAGTCCCAAACGCTTGCTGGCACGGGCGGCCAGTTTCAACTGCTCAATGGCCCACTCGGTGCGCTCCTGAGGTTTGCCGCGCAGCGCGGGCGGGGCGAAGTCGTCGAACAGGCTGTCGAACGCCGGATGCACCGCGACCAATTGCCCTTGCAGGTGCGTCGACAACTCGCTGATCACCACACCGGCGCGGGCGCACACGGCGATGAGTTCGTCGCAGTAATCCTGGCTGTCAGCGGCGCGCTGCAAATCGATGAACCGTTTGCCGAGGGTCGGTACCTGGATGGCTTTGTAGCCTTGCGAGGCCGCCCACTCGGCAATGTTGGCGAGGGAGTCGAAAGGCGCTTCGTCGGCGATGAATTGCGCGAGGAAAATCCCCGGACCTTTCAGGCCAGTCGAATTTTGCTGATCACTGTGCATTGTGCTGGGCTCCTGTCAGTGGGCCGGGGATCTCGCTCCACTTTTCATTGCCGAGGTGGTTGGCGATCGCGGTTTCAATGAAGGCCATGCCGCGCAAGCCGGTCTCGATGCCCGGTACGCCCGGTGCCTGATGGCCCTCGGCGCCATGCACAATCGCTTCGGCGAGATCGCCGTACAGGTTGGCCATGGCTTCCAGATAACCTTCGGGATGCCCCGCAGGCAGGCGCATGCGTCGGGTTGCGGCGGCACACAGCCACGGCTGACCGACCCCGGCGCGCAGAACGCGCATCGGCTCGTTCAACGGTCGATGAATCAGGCTGGCCGGATCCTCTTGGCGCCATTCCAGGCCGCCCTTGTCCCCGTAGACGCGGATCTTCAGCGGGTTTTCCTCACCGGCGCAGACCTGGCTGGCGAGCAATACACCACTGGCGCCGTCGCGCATTTTGAACAGCATCGCCACATCGTCATCCAGTTGCCGACCCTCGACATGCGAGCCGAGCATTGCGCTGATGAACTGGATCGACTGGCCGGCAACGAACTCGGCGAGGGAAAACGCATGGGTGCCGATGTCGCCGATGCAGCCGCCGATCCCGGATTGCGTCGGGTCGTCGCGCCAGCCGGCCTGCTTGTTGCCTTGCCCGGCGACATCGGTGCTGAGCCAGCCTTGCGGGTACTCGACGAGGACTTTGCGCACGCGCCCGAGCACGCCGCTGGCGACCATTTCGCGGGCCTGCCAGACCATCGCGTAACCGAGGTAGGTGTGCGCCAGCCCGTAAATTCGCTGGCTGTTGATGACCACCGAGCGCAGCGCCTGCACCTCGGCGAGGTTCAGCGCCGCGGGTTTCTCGCTGAACACGTGAAAACCGGCGCTCAATGCCTCACGGGCAATCGGTGCGTGCAGATGATTCGGAGTGACGATGACCAGCAGTTGCATGCGCTGCTCGGCGGGCAGGGCGGCCTCGCGGGCGAGCAGGGTTTGCCAGTCGTCGTAACAACGCTCGGCCGCGACACCCAAGGCCGCAGCGGTGCGCTGATTATTCTCCGAGTCGCGGCTGAACGCGCCGCAGACCAGTTCGAAGCGTCCGTCGAGGCCGGCGGCTTGCCGGTGGGCACGGGCAATGAATGAACCTTCACCGCCTCCAACAAAACCCATTCTTATTTTTGCGGCAGCGTACATGGCGGTCGTCTCGGTAGCTGGATGCAATGTTGATATGTGATGTAACCGGTTACATCGTGGGCGAAATCTAGGCTTGAATTAGCCGAGTGTCAAATGCCAGCGGATGATCGACAGCGTTTCGATCGCTCGTCGCCTGCGGTAAGCTCCGCGCCTGATCGGCATGAATCAACGAGGTGGTTTTGTCCAATATTCGCGAAGTGGCTCGGCTGGCCGGGGTTTCCGTGGCGACGGTTTCGAGGACTTTGAAATCGCCCGAGCGCGTGCTCGCGCCAACCCGTGAGCGCGTCATGGCCGCCGTGGAGCAGGCCGGCTATCGGCCGAACCTGATGGCCGTGCAGTTTCGTTCGCGGCGCACCGGCAATCTGGTGATTCTGGTGCCGACCATCGCCAACACCTTTTTCGCCCGGGTCATCAGCGGCGCGCAGCAAGCGGCGCAGGCGGCCGGTTATCGCCTGCTGCTGTGCGACACCCAGGGCCGGGAAGAACTGGAGCGACAATTCGCCGAGCTGGTTTACGCTTATCAGGCTGACGGGGTGATCCAGTTGCGCGCCTACGATCCTTTCGAAAACGCCCCGGCCGACGCCGATGTGCCGCCGATCGTTAACGCCTGCGAAGTGATCAAGGCCGGGCGTTATCCAACCATCAGCCTGGACAACGTCGCCGCCGCCAAAGCCATGACCGACCACCTGATCGCCTTGGGACACCGACGCATCGGCCTGATCAAAGGCTCGAAAAACAGCCCGCTGACTTTGGATCGATTGGCGGGTTACGAAGCGGCATTGCGCGAAGCCGGGATTGCCTTCGATGAAGCACTGATCTGCCATGGCAATTTCAGCCTCGAGGCCGGTTTTGCCGGCGCGCAAAAGATGCTCGCATTGGCCGAGCGGCCGAGCGCGCTGTTCTGCGAAAACGATGAAATGGCCATTGGTGCGCTCAAGCGCATCCGGCAGGCCGGGCTGCGTGTGCCCGAGGATATTTCCCTGGTGGGTTTCGATGACATTCCCATGGCTGCGTACTGCGATCCGCCGCTGACCACCATCTCGCAACCGGCCGAGGCCTTCGGGGCCAAGGCGGTCGAGATGTTGATTGCGCTGATCGAAAAACAGCCGCTGACAGAGCGGCATGTCGTCTTGCCGTTCGAGCTGACGCCACGCAGCAGCACGGCCCGCATCGACAACACGGGCAAGCGCTAACCGAATCACGCCGCTGGCGGTTTCGCCAGCGCAATCCCCGCCGCGCCCAACCGCTTCAACACTTCGAACAACAAATCGCTCTTGGTCAGCCCGACAATCCTCGGGCTGCCGACATAGCCGGTGACCGTGAGGGTTATGCCGTCCGGCGACAATTTGCTGAAACGCACGAACGGCGCCGGTTTATCGAGGATAGTTTCGTTCTCGTGATAAGCATCCAGCAGCAGTTGTTTGACCTGCTCAGGATCGATATCCAGCGGGAACACCAGCTCCAGCGATGCCACGCCCTGAGCACTGCCGCCGAGGGTAACGTTGCGCAGATTCTGCGAGATCAGCTGCGAGTTGGGCACGATCACGATCGAGCGGTCGCTGAGCTGGATTTCCGTGGCACGCACGTTGATCCGGCGGATGTCGCCCTCGACGCCGCTGATGCTGATCAGGTCGCCGACTTTTACCGGGCGCTCGGTGAGCAGGATCAGGCCGGAGACGAAGTTCTTGACGATCTCCTGCAAGCCAAAGCCGATACCCACGGATAGCGCACTGACGATCCACGCCAGATTGGTCCACTGCACGCCCAGCGACGATAGCGTCAGCAGAATCACAAAGGCGTAGCCGATGTTGGAAAACAGCGTGCTCAGAGATGCGCACATGCCCGGGTCCATGTCGGTCTTGGGCAGGAATTCGTTGTCGAGCCAGCGGCTTAATGCACGGATCAGCCAGATGCCAATCAGCAGTGCCAGTAGCGCGTTGAGCAGATGCGCCGGGACAATATTCAGCTTGCGCAAACCGGCGCCGCCAAGAATCGACATTATGTTGGTGACCAGTTGGCCAAGCGTGGTGCCGATGCCGCCGACAAACAACGAAATCAGCGCCATCAGCATCAGGCCGGCGCGGCTGACGCCGGACAACAGGATCGACGTCTGCTCGAGGCGCCGGTCGCTGACGCCGAGCAATTGCTTGAGCGCCTGGCCGCTCGCGTGTTTCGGCGAAAACAGGTGCTCACAGGCGTCCTTGACCAGCTGAATCAGCAAGTAGAAGCCCGACAGCACGACATAGCCCCACACCAGCTCATAGCTGATGAACCGTGCCAGCGAAACATAGCCGGCAAGCAGGGCGATGGCCGTCACCAACATCGAGAGACTGGCGACGCTGTAAATCAGCCCGGCGAACACGCTGTTCGTAGCCGACGCGTCATTGGCTGCGACCAAGGCCTTGCGCACTTTGCCGACGCGCAACAGCATCGTGCCGATGATCGCCAGCACCACCATGGAAATCACGCCGCGCCCGGCCATCACGATGTGGCTGCTCATGCCTGTGGCATTGGCGACTTGCACCAGCGTCACCAACACCAGCAACGAGCAGGCGAGGATTCGCGGATAAGGCTTGAGGGCCAGCGCCACTGGATCGGCAATCGACGGCAGGCGCCAGGACGGGTGCGCGGTGGAGAGCAATGCGCGGCTGAGGCCGGTGATCAGCACGCAGGCATAGACGACTTTCTCGAACTCTTCGGAGAAGGTTTCCAGCACCGGCGGCAGCGCGTCGTGGCGGGTGCAGGCGTAGAACAACAGCTTCAGGGCGATGGCGGTGGTGACGAACGTCGCGATAGCTGAGGCGAAGGCCAAGGCGCTTCTGCGCAGTCGGCCCTCCGCCACGCGATGAATGCAGAACCAGGTCAGCCCGCGCTCAGCCAGACGTCGGCCGAAGGTCCAGATCAGCAGCGCCAACAGCACCAGTACGCAGGTGTAAAACCGCTCGCCCGGCGCCCAGACCGTGGCCCATACGTCAGCCACCTGCTCGACGAACAGTCGCAGGCGCTGGCGGTCGTCTTCGCTTGGATTGACCAGCGGTGTCCAGAAATACGGGCTCAATACGCTGCGCGTGCTCAGGGTCAGTTCGCTTTCCAGCAGGGTGCGGCGGATGCCGGCGATTTGCGTGATCAGGTCGGCGGCGTTCTGTTTCAGTGCAGCGAGGCTTTTCAGGGTGCCATCGATTTTGCTTTTCTGCTCCGCCAGCGTCGCCCGCTGCGCGACGATATCGGCTTGCTCGGCGGCCACCTCGGCGTCTGGCGCCGTGCCGAGCACGCCCAGTTGCACCGCCAGTTGCGCCTGTTGCGGCAACAGCGCTGCCGACAACCGATCGACATCGAGAATGAACGCCTGCACCCGATCCTGCGGGCCTTCGAGCTGGTTGTAATTGTTGGCCGCCGAAATCTGCTGCTTGAGCCCGTCGAGGCGTTGTTGCAGGGCTTGCAGATCGCTTTGCGAAATCACGGGTAGCGGCGCTGCACCTGTGTTTGCCGGCGCGCCAAGGTCCGCCGCCCACAGTGCAGCGCTGCCCGGCATCAGCAGTAGGAACAGAATGAAAAACAACGACTTGAATGAACAGCGCATGGGGGCGGCGGGCTCGAGTGGATCACACAGTCTATGAGGGTAGGTGATCGCGCCGAACGGGGCGGAAAACTTTCTCTGCAAGAGTCGCTTACACGCTCATCCAATCCGGCGGAATGATCCGTGCAGCGAGCGGTCAACCGGCAATAACAGCTTCGAGAGCATGCCATGTCCATTGCCAAGGAAACGATTGAATACCTGCGCCAACATTCATTGATCATCACCACCGCCGAATCCTGCACGGCCGGGGAAATCGTCATGTTGCTGTCGGAAGTCCCCGGCAGCGGCGAGCTGATCGAGTGCGGCTATGTGGTCTATTCGCCGCAAGCCAAGCAGCGCCTCCTGCACGTCAGCCTGGCGACCATGGACACCTTCAATCTGACCAGCGTGGAAGTGGCCAGTGAAATGGCCATCGGCGCGTTGCGCGACAGCACGGCCAACGTCGCCGTCGCCACCACCGGCATTCTCGGCCCCGACGATATGGACGGCATCAAGGCCGGTACGGTGTGTTTCGCCTGGGCATTCCAGTTCGATGACAAACATTTTCTGTTCAGCACCCAGCAATGGTTTGCCGGATCGCGCAGTGAAGTGCAGACCCTCGCTTCTGAATTCGCCCTGCAGCAGTTGCCGGACTATCACCGTCGCGCCTTGCGCGGCGAAGGAGGGTGGCGCCGATGAAGCACGACGCTGAGCATCCCGATCTGCGCAGTCGGCAGTTCCCGGTGCAGGAGGACATGGCCTATCAGTTGAAGGTCTGGCGCTTCGAGCACATTGGTTGGTATCTGCTGGTGCTGTGCATGCTGCTGGGTCTGTTGGGGCTGTTTTCCCGTGGCGTGCTCAGTTCGCAGGACGCCCGCAGCGCCGATGGCAAAGTCCAGGTCGAGTACGAGATGTTCCACCGCAACGGCTCGACCAACCCGCTGAAACTCAGCGTGCACACGGCGCCTGAAGCCACTGTCGAACTCGACATCGGTGGCGAGATGCTCGATGGCTTCAGCGTCGAAACCATGCAACCGGCCCCGGTGCGTATGCGCAGCTCAAAACAGGGCATGCGCTTGTGGTTGCAGGCGGATGCCCAGGGCCAGGCGACGCTCTATGTGACGCTGCGCGGTGACGGATTGGGCCTGTTTCGCAGCCAAATCCGCGTGCCGGGCTCGAGCGAAGTGAAGCTCACTCAATTCATTTATCCATAGGTGACCCATGGACTCGGTGTTGCGCGCACTCGCGATGTATCTGGCACTGATGGTGCTGTTCAAAATTGCCGGCCGGCGTTCGCTGGCCGAGTTGACGACGTTTGATTTCGTCCTGCTGATGATCATCGGTGAAGCCACCCAGCAGGCGCTGCTCGGTGATGATTTTTCTCTGACCAATGCGTTTCTGGTGATCATTACGCTGATCGCTGTGGATGTCGGTTTCTCCCTGCTCAAACAGCGTTCCAGTTGGGTGTCGCGGCTGATCGATGGCGAGCCGACGATCATTGTCGAGAACGGCAAGCTGTTGCACCGGCGCCTGCGCCATGCGCGGCTGGTCGAGGCGGATGTCATGGAGGCGGCGCGCTCCAGTCAGGGCATAGAAACCATCGACCAGATCAAATTCGCAATCATCGAGCGCAACGGCAAGATTTCCGTGATCCGCCAGGATCCGGAAGGCGGCTGAACCTTTGGCGCACCACGGCCGCAATTTTTTTGAACGCTGAAAAAGCCTCACAGCCCAATGCTTACAAGTCATCGGAGGATTGCGAAATGAACGAGGCAGCCAGTTATTTTTCCATCGCCGTGGCGGTGATCATTCTGCTGGTCGACCTGTGGGCGATCGTCAGTGTGTTTCGCAGCAACAAAAGCGTCGGCGTCAAAGCCGCCTGGGCGATCGGCCTGATTGTATTCCCGGTGCTCGGCCTGATCGTGTGGGGCATCGCCGGCCCGCGCGGCGTCAAGGAAGGGCCTTCGTCGCCGGAACACAGTAAGGGTTAAGAACCCTGATTTGCGCACATCCAGAAAATGGGAGGTGAACGATGAAAGCTGTTGTATTTCATGGCGTCGGCGATATCCGCCTGGACGATGTGCCCGAGCCAACCATTCAAGCACCGACCGATGCCATTGTCAGGCTGACCGCGTCGGCCATTTGCGGCACCGATCTGCATTTCATTCGCGGCAGTGCGCCGGACATGCAGCCCGGCACGATCCTTGGGCATGAAGGTGTGGGGATCGTCGAAGCACTTGGCGAAGACGTGCGCAACCTCAAGGTTGGCGATCGCGTGCTGATTCCCTCGACCATTGCCTGCGGCAACTGCTCGTACTGCCGCGCCGGCTATTTCGCCCAGTGCGACGTGGCCAACCCCAACGGTAAAACCGCTGGCACTTCCTTCTTTGGCGGGCCGAAAACCACCGGGCCGTTCGATGGCCTGCAAGCCGAGAAAGCGCGCATCCCTTTCGCCAACATTGGTCTGATCAAACTGCCGGACGCCATCACCGAAGATCAGGCGATTGCCATGTCGGATATTTTTCCCACTGCCTGGTTCGGCGCCGACATGGCCCGGATCAAGGACGGCGACACGGTGGCGGTGTTCGGCTGCGGACCGGTCGGGCTGTTTGCGATTATCAGTGCGAAGCTGATGGGCGCCGGCCGGGTGTTCGCCATTGATGGCCTGGAAGATCGCCTCGCTCGCGCGCAGGCATTGGGTGCCGAGTGCATCAACTTCGAGAAAGAAGATCCAGTTGAAACCATTGCGCGCCTGACTGCGGAAATTGGCGTCGATCGGGTGATCGAAGCCGTGGGCATCGACGCCAACCATTCCCATCACGGCCATCATCATCCTGCGCAGTGGCAACCGGGCGATGCGCCGGCGCAGGCGCTGGAGTGGGCGGTCAAGGCTGTGGCCAAGGCCGGCACGATTTCCATCATCGGCGTCTATCCTGCCTGGTTCGACAGCTTCCCGATCGGTGAGGCAATGAACAAGAACGTGCGCATCAATATGGGCAACTGTCATCACCGCAAATACATTCCCAAGCTGATCGAAATGACCCTCGCCGGGCGCGTCGACCCAGCGAACGTGCTGACTCAGGACGAGCCTTTGACCGACGCGATTTCGGCGTTCAAGGCGTTTGATCAACATCAATCCGGCTGGATCAAGGTCAAGCTTGAACCGGGTAGCGATACCACTGCTGACAGGAGATCGTCATGAAAAAAATCTGTGTATGTCTGGGGTTCTGCTCGATGTTTCTGTTGAGCGGCTGCTTCGATTCCAACGATGCACCCAACAAGGACGGTGACAAAAGCAAACCGTCGGTGCAAATGCAGACCGAGAAGCCTGAGGAGGGCAAGTAACTGCTGGCAAATAATCCCTGTGGGAGCGAGCCTGCTCGCGAAGGCGTCAGGTCGGACAACTCTGTGCTGACTGATGCTCCGTCTTCGCGAGCAGGCTCGCTCCCGCATTGGTTCAGTTCGAGTAGCGGTATTCCAGCCATGCCCAATACAGTAAAGCCACAGCACTGATCCCGCCTCCGAGAAAACACACCGCCACCCAGCCATATTGCGCATAGGTATACGTCGCCGCGATCGCGCCCAAACCACTGCCCACCGAGTAAAAGCACATATACGCACCGACCAGTCGACTCTGCGCATCGGGCCGTGCGGCGAAGATCAGGCTTTGGTTGGTGACGTGCACCGCTTGCACGGCGAAGTCTAGGAGGATCACTCCGACGGCCATCGCCAGCAGCGAACTGTCGACAAATGCGATGGGTAGCCAGGACAGCGTCAGCAGCGCCAGGGCGATGCCGGTGGTGCGATTGCCCAAGCCGCGGTCGGCCAGGCGCCCAGCCCGTGCGGCGGCGAGTGCGCCCGCCACTCCGGCCAGACCAAACAGGCCGATCTGCGTGTGGGACAACGACAGGGGCGGGGCGCTGAGCGGCAGCACCATCGACGTCCACAACACACTGAACGCGGCGAAGATCAGCAGGGCGAAGATGCCGCGCACGCGCAGTACCCGCTCCGTCAAAAACAATTCCAATACCGAGCGCAGCAGTCGCCAGTAACTGCCCTGTGCGGGCGGTTTTGCCGAGGCGGGCAGGGTGCGCCATAACAGCAGGGCCAAGCCGATCATCATGACTGCCGAGACAAAATACACGCCGCGCCATCCGGCCAGATCAGCCACTACGCCGGAAACGAAACGCGCCAGCAAAATGCCCAGTACCACGCCACTGGTGACGGTGCCTACGGCGGCGCCGCGCTGCTGCGGGCGAGCAAGGCTGGCGGTGTAGGCGACCACCACTTGCACCACCACCGCCAGCAGACCCACCAGCATCATGGCGCCGAGCAGCACTCCCCAGCTCTCGGACAGGCCCACGGCACACAGCGCCGTTGCAGACAACAGCAGTTGGCTGACGATGAGTTTCTTTCGATCGAGCAGATCACCCAGCGGCACAATGAACAGCAGCCCGACCGCATACCCGGCTTGCGTGGCCGTGACCACAACGCCGATCGCCCCCGGTGGAACCCCGAGGCTGGCGGCCATCGATTCCAGCAATGGCTGTGCGAGGTAAACATTGGCCACCGCCATCGCGCAGGTGATCGCAAAGAGAAAAGTCTGCAAACGACTCAGCCCGGTCGTTGCGCTGTCAGTTGCGGCTTGCGCATTGACCAGGGTTTGCGTCTGGCACGGCATCCTTGCTTCCTCGTAGGGTGGTTTTGAATTGAAACCGAGGCGTTGATCTTTATTCATTCGGGTTGTTAAATGCAACCACATTCAATAGCCGATCCATCAGGAACCACATGGCCCGACAACAAACATTGGCGCAGAGCGAATGCCCGGTGGCCCGAACCCTCGAAGCCATTGGCGATCGCTGGGCCTTGATGATCATTCGCGATGCGTTCGACGACGTGCGCCGTTTCAGCGAATTCCAGAAACGTCTGGGCCTGGCCAAGAACATCCTCACGGTCAAACTGAAAATGCTCGTCGAGCTCGGCGTGTTGCAGATTCAGCCCGCGTCGGACGGCAGTGCCTACAAGGAATACGTGCTCACCGACATGGGCCGCGCGGTGTTCCCCATCGTCGTCAGCCTGCGGCAGTGGGGCGAGCGCTTCCTGTTCGCGGAAGGCGAGGAGCACTCGATTCTGCTCGACAACGAACGGGCCGAGCCCGTTGAGACTCTCGTCGTGCGCTCCAAGGCGGGCGCGGTGCTGGCCCCGGCGGACTGTCACCGAAAAGTGGTGACGCGCCGGCAATGAAGCCGGGCAGATAGCCGTGGCGTGTATTCACAGCCGCGCCATCTCCATGGCATGAAAAGTCGAGTCGGCAACCGCCGGGTTTTTGATCTAGGCTGTTTTCGATCCTCGATCAGCAGCGGTACGCCGTTGCCATATTTCCAGCAACGCGACTACCGGAGTGCCTGATGAGCCTTTCACCTTTCCACCTCGCCATCCCGGTCTACGATCTTGCCGCTTGCCGGCGTTTTTACGGTGAAGTGTTCGGCCTGGAGGAGGGGCGGTCCAGCGCGCAATGGGTCGACTTCAACTTCTACGGCCACCAACTGGTGATCCACGAACAGCCGAAAACGGCTGCCCAAGAAAGCGTTAATAGCAACCCGGTAGACGGTCACGACGTACCGGTCCCGCACTTCGGCATCATTTTGCAGTGGGAGCAATGGGAGGCACTGGCCGAGCGACTGAAGTCATTCGGCACGCAATTCGTGATCGAGCCCTACATTCGATTCAAGGGTCAGGTCGGCGAGCAGGCTACCATGTTTCTACTCGATCCCTGCGGCAATGCGCTGGAATTCAAGGCGTTCAAAGACATGAGTCAGGTGTTTGCCAAATGATCACAGCGTAGTGATCTGGCCGTTGCGATCGCGCTCATAAACCTTGTTGGCCTGCAGCTTTTCCTTCAGCCAGCGCTCGGCCGTGCCTAAGGGGCGTTGGCGTGCCCATAACAGGTCGACGCCGATTTGCCAGTCGGTATGCGGGTACGCCGACAGCTGCAACTCGACCAGTTCGCCATTGCCCAGTTCACGCTGGATCAGTTGGCGCGGCAGGCTCGCCCAGCCGAGGCCGGCGCGGACCATTTCCAGCAGGGCCAGATAGCTTTCCGCTTGCCACAGCTGAGTCGAACGCAGGTATTCACTGCTCGGCAGCTTGCTGGCGTGCGCACTGAACGCCAAGCGCCGGTGCACGTGCAAATCGTCGAACGTGACGTTGTCCAGTTGCGCCAGCGGATGATCGGGATGGCAGACGTGCAGCATGATCAGTTTGCCCAGTTGCTGGAACGCCAGTTCCCGGGGATAGCCCGGCTGCGAAAACGCCACGCCCAGCACCGCCTCGCCGCTGCTGACCAGTTCGCTGACGTCTCCGTAGACCGGGTGACGAATGATCAGATCGACAAACGGGAAGGCCTGCTCGAACGCTTGCAGCACCGGCATGATCGGGCCGTATGGCGTTTCAATCGCCAGGGTCAGGCTCGGTTCGACGCTATCGGAAAGGCAATCGGCGTGGGCCTCGAAGGTCATGCAGCGTTCCAGTACCGCCTCTGCCTGCACCAGCAATTTGTGCCCGCTGGCGGTGAGGGCAGGGCTGCGGTTGCTGCGGTCGAACAGCTCTACGCCAAGGTCGGTTTCCAGATTGGCAATAGCCGCGCTGATGGTCGACTGCGTCTTGCCCAGCTTGCGCCCGGCGGCGGAGAACGAGCCGCTTTTCACCACCTGGACGAACATCAGCAACTGATCGAGTGAGAAGCGCACGCGGTGTACTCCGGGTTTGAGCGAGACGGCGATTGTGCCGCGTCTTTGCCATCGAAAAAAGCGATGGTTGCCAATTTGTTTCATCGTTAAAAACATTCAAGGATGACCCCGCGTCTTCGAACGCCGGGGCCGATTCTTTCTGTGCATCTGTCCCTGAGCGCCCGCGATTACAACCAACGCTGCCCCTTCAGGAGCTTGTGCCATGACTACACAACGCGTTCACCCGGTCGATGAGGTGTTGCCCCTGCGACAGCTGGTCACCTTCGGCCTGCAGCATGTTCTGGTGATGTATGCGGGAGCGGTGGCGGTGCCGCTGATTCTCGGCAGTGCGATGGGGCTGACGTCGGCTCAGGTGGTTTTACTGATCAACGCCAACCTGCTGACGTCCGGTGTGGCGACGTTTATTCAGACCCTCGGCTTCTGGAAGTTCGGCGCGCGGTTACCGTTGATTCAGGGCTGCTCGTTCATTGCGCTGGCGCCGATGATCATGATCGGCAAGGAGTTCGGCCTCAGCCAGATCTTTGGGGCGGTGATCGCCGCCGGCTTCCTGACCATCGCACTGGCGCCTGTGTTCAGCCGCTTGCTGCGATTCTTTCCGCCCGTGGTGATTGGCAGCCTGATCACCATCATCGGTATTTCACTGATGCCGGCGGCGGCAATCTGGCTGGGTGGTGGCAATCCCGATTCGCCTGACTTCGGTCGCCCGGGCAATCTGCTGCTGGGTCTGGCCACGGTCAGTGTGACGCTGGTGATTTATGCGAAATTCAGCGGTTTCATCGGCAACCTCAGCGTGCTCATCGGCTTGTTTGTCGGCAGCCTGATCGCTGCCGCCTGCGGCATGACGCACTTCAATCGGGTCAGCGAGGCGGCGTGGTTCGAGTTGAGCGCGCCAATGGCGTTCGGTCCGCCGGAATTTTCTCTGGTACCGATTCTGATCATGACCCTGGCGATGCTGGTGATCATGGCCGAGACCACTGGCAACTGCCTGGCCATCGGCAAACTGGTCGGCAAACCGACTACGCAGCAGACCCTCGGCAACGCCTTCCGCGCCGACGGCTTGTCGACCATGCTCGGTGGTCTGTTCAACAGTTTTCCCTACAACGCCTTCACGCAAAACACCGGCCTTATTGCGCTTTCGAGCATCAAGAGCCGCTTCGTCGTCGCCGCCGCTGGCGCGATCATGGTGTTGATGGGCTTGTTCCCCAAGCTCGGCGCGCTGATTGCGGCGGTGCCGACGCCGGTGCTGGGCGGCTGCGCGATCGTCATGTTCGGCATGACCACGGTGGCGGGCATTCAGGAATTGTCACGGGTGCAGTTCGAAGGCACACGCAACGCCATCATTGTTGCGGTGTCGGTCAGCGTCGGCGTCTTGCCAATGTCGTTTCCGGCCCTGTTCGAACACGTCGGCCCGACGCTGAAACTGGTGCTCGATAGCGGCATTTTTCTCGGTGCGATCACCGCCATTCTGCTCAACGTATTACTCAACAAACAAAAACTATCGACCGACGCCGTCGGCGCTTCCACGGCCGAACTGGCCGACTGACTTTTGTTTTTTTCCACTGCCCAGGAGTTACCCATGAATCAATTCACTCAGCTTGTCCCGGCCGGCGTCAGCGATCTGGACCTGGCATTGCTGCGCCAGACCATCGCCCTGTCGCAGGCGTCGAAACAACGTGGCCGGCACCCGTTTGCGGCGCTGGTGGCGGACCGCGACGGCAAGGTCATTGCCGAAGCGGGCAACAATTCGATGCCGCCGGAGGGTGATCCCACCCAGCATGCCGAGCTGGTCGCGGTCGCTGCGGCGGCGAAGCGGTTGTCACCCACGGAGCTGGAGGCGTGCACGCTGTACACCAGCGCCGAACCTTGCTGCATGTGCGCGGGCGCGGTGTATTGGACCGGAGTCGGGCGAGTGGTGTATGCGTTGTCGGAACATGCTTTGCTCGGGCTGACCGGCGATCATCCGGAGAACCCGACGTTCTCGTTGCCGTGTCGCGAAGTGTTTGCCAGAGGGCAGCGCACGGTGAGCGTTTTCGGGCCAATGCTGGAGGCAGAGGCAGCTGAGCCGCATAAAGGGTTCTGGTCTTAGTTGATATGGATCGTTCCCACGCTCCTGCGTGGGGACGCACCCGCTGACGCTCTGCATCACTTTTACTTTGCCGGGATGACATCCACACATTCCCCAGCGGAATGCCCCCCATGAAATCATTGGATTTTTCTTCTCCACGCTCACCGCGTAGCGTGTCGCCAAGACAAGGAGAATCGCCATGACCCAACCCGCCACTGACGCCGCCGGCAAATTCGACACCTCCCGCGCCAATGAATATGCCCGGCAAAGCCGCATTGCCTTGGCTGGCTACGATGCCTGTCACGACCTGTCGGCCTGCATGCTCGCCGCCAGCCTTGGGCAGTCGCGTCCGGCAAACGTGCTGGTGGTGGGCGCGGGGGGCACCGCGCAGGAAATCATCGCCATGGCCGCGCTGGAGCCGGATTGGCACTTCACTGCGGTCGATCCTTCCGGGCCGATGCTCGATGCTGCGACCGAACATCTGCGCGCCAATGATCTATTGCACAGAGTCCAGATACATCTCGGTCATGTCGAAGACTTGCCGGCCGACGCATCTTTCGACGCCGCCACCCTGATCGGTGTACTCCATCACCTGGGCGGTGATGAGGCCAAGCAACAGATACTGCGCTCCATTCAGGCCCGCCTCAAACCCGGCGCGCCATTGATCGTGGCCGGCAATCATTACGCTTACGCCAGTCAGCCGTTGCTGCTGCAAGCCTGGAGCCAGCGCTGGCGACAGCAGGGCGCAACCGCTGACGAGGTGCAGGCGAAACTCGGGAAGATTTTGCAGGGCGCTGATCCGCCGCACTCGGAGGCGGCGGTTCAGGCACTGCTGCAGGACGCCGGATTCGGCGATGCAACACGGTTTTTCAGCAGTCTGTTCTGGGGCGCCTGGCTGACGTGCAAGCTCAGCCAAGCGACCCGATTTGCCTAAGCCTCCGTCCAGTCCAGCGCAGCCGTCTCGCGCCACTTCACCTCCGTAATCCCATAACGCTCGGCCTGGGGTTTGGAAACCACTTTCAACGGTGGTTTACCCGGTTTCGGAATCGGCGCAATACCGGCGTCACAGCTCGCCCAATGCCAAGCGTCGGCGTTGCGCATACTCTTGGCGCGGATGACGAATGATTTTGGCTGGTCGTGATGTTTGTATTCGATGACGAAAATATCGGTGCTACGCATGAGTTCCTCCTTACGCTCATACGTAAATGATTTTGTCCGACAAGAAAAATTCAAAGGATTTTCTGGCCGGATGATCAGCGTCACTCAGCGCTCTAAAACGCGGTTCTTCATGAAGCCGCGCAGGTTCATCAGGAACAGGCAGAGCTGCAGAACGATCAGCGCGTAAGCCCCGGCATGGACGCCCCAGATCACCCACAGCAAATTGCTCAGACTGAAACAAACGAAACCGCTCATGCGCCGTTGCGGTCGTTGCGAACCGATCAGCCACGCGGCCAGAACGGTGACCAGCATCGCCGGCCATTGCACCCAATCCAGATATGCCAACACCCTTTCCTCTGCACAGATTTGCTTGATGCAGAAAGGGTACACAGCAACCGAAGGATGGTCACCGCCCGCACGGCTCTGCGTAGCAATGGCGGTGAAAAAGGTTTCGCCCGGCAGAAGCCGGGCGAAGATTTCAGGCGCGCAATCAGTAATCCCAAATCGCAGGTATCCAACGGAAAGCAGCACCATTGATCGCGACCCTACCCACCGAAGGGAAGGCCAGATGCGTGGCGACGAACAGCTCGCCGCTGGCGGCGGCTTCCTTGAGCATGCGCACGCGCACTTCCACCGATTTGGCCGGATCGTGTTCGAAACCGTTGTGCCAGTCGGGGTGATCGAACGCCACCGGGAACAATGCGTCACCGGCAAAGGTCAGGCGCTCGCCACCGGAGTTGACGTAGACCACGCAGTGCCCTGGCGTATGACCACCGGTGAGTTTTGCAACTACGCCAGGTGCAACCTGACATTCGTCTTCGAAGATGTGCAACTTGCTTTCATAGTGGTCGATGAACGCGTTGGCGGTGCTGCGCAGGACGTCTGGTACTGGTGCGGGCATGTCGGTGCTGGTGAAGTCTGGCGTGGACCAGAAATTCACTTCGGCCGCGGTGACGTGGATGCGCACGTCGTGACGCAGACGGCTCTTCACCGAGTCGACCAGCAGGCCGCCGATATGGTCCATGTGCATGTGCGTGATGACGATATCAGTGATGTCGGCGAGATCCACCCCGGCAGCGGCCAGGCGCTTGGGGAACTGCCCGGCACGCGGGAAACCGGGGAATTGGCCACCGAGGCCGGCGTCGACGAGGATGACTTGTTCGCCGCTACGCACCACCAGCACGTTGAGCGCCCAGTCAAAGGCGTCAGGGCCCAGATACATTTCCTTGAACCAGGCGGCACGGTCGGCGGGGTCGGCATTGGTTGACATGGTCTGGGTCGGCAACGGCAACACGCCGTCGCTGATCACCATCACGTCAATGTCGCCCAGGCGCAGGGCGTAGCGCGACGGCACCAGTTCTTCGCTTTGGGTTTGCAGGGCCACCGCGCGGTTGGCGGTGAAGGAATCCAGATGCAGGGTCATGGTGTTCTCCTTGTTTTCAGGGCTAAAGCGGAGGGTGAAATCAGGCTACAGGGATCAGCGGATCGGCGGCCGCGAGGGCAGCGCGACGATCGGCGGCGGGCGGGTAGATCCACACCGTGTTGATCTGCGTCTTCAGCTCTTTGGCTTCGGCCTTCACCAGTTTCAGCTGACGATCCCAGCCTTCCGTGTACACCGCGCCCCAGGCGCCCAGATCCAGGCAAGTCACGTACTTGGGCTGGCGATACATTGTCGGAGCGACGCCGAGGAGATCGGCGGCGGCGTTGTTGCCGGCGTAGCGACCCAGGCTGATCGCGTGCTGGCAAGACATCGCGGCATAGTTGCCGAGGTCGTCTGTGGCGGCGCGAGCGACATCACCAGCGGCAAAGACGTGATCGATTCCGTGCACCTTGAGGTTGCCATCGACGTGCAGGCGGCCCTGGCCATCGCGTTCGGCGTCGAGTTGTTCGGTGAGCGGGCTGGCGCGGAAACCTACGGTCCAGATCACGGTCTGGCTTTCGATGTGGCGGCCATCGGCGAGGGTGACGCCATTGGCATCCACAGCGGCAACGCTGGCATCGACGATCCATTCGATACCCAGGTCATTTGACGCCTCGATGATCGACGGGCGAATGCCATCACCCATGGTCGCGGCGATGTCCTTGCTGCGATCGACAATGATCACGCGCAGGTCTTGATCCTCACCGATGATCGCACGCAGGCGCGCCGGCATTTCCGTCGCAGTTTCAATCCCGGTGAAACCGCCACCGGCGACCACCACGGTGTTGCGCGCAACACTGGGCGGTTGGTTGCCGAGGGCGATGAGATGGCGTTCCAGACGCGCCGAGGATTCGATCTGATCGACATCGAACGCATGCTCCTTGAGGCCAGGCACCGGAGGCCGAGCGAGCTGGCTGCCGCTGGCGAGAACCAGCCGATCGTAGGCCAGTTCACCCGGACGCCCGGCCTCGTCGCGGTAACCGATTCGGCGCGCCCGGGCGTCGATGCTTTCAGCGGTGCCTTTGACGAAGCGCACACCCACCGCATCGAACAGCGCGTCGAGCGGCGCGTACATGCTGTGCACGTCCGGCTCGTAGAAGCGCGGGCGAATACGCAATTCGGCTTGCGGGGCGAGCAGCGTGATCTCGACATCCTGACGGGCATGCATATCCAGCAAACGCGCAGCGCTCAGCGCACTCCACAGCCCGCCGAACCCTGCACCGATCACCAATAATTGCTGTTTCATAATGTGCTCCCTGACGCTGATGGATGGATGACACCCGAGTCCGATGCGGACTCTGGCGTGACGATCACTGGCCGCCGTAACTGCTCGCCGTACTGCCTGGCGCTCAATCGCCCGCTGTGTAGAGCCATGCTAGGGCGGGGAGACTGCGAGCGCAGTTGTCCATCGGTGTGCGTGGGCTACGCATGGGTGGAAGGGGGG
>NZ_RCOC01000029.1:0-62268 GCF_004307515.1 Pseudomonas sp. Sample_14
TCATGGGGGAGGCGGGGCCGGAGGCGATCATGCCGCTGACCAGGACCTCCAGCGGAAAGCTTGGGGTTATCGCTGCCGGTGGCGGCTCCGAAACTTCGATCAGCATCAACGCGCCGGTGACGGTGATGACGCAGGATCGCAGCTCCGAAGGGATGCAGATCGACCAGCAGGCCCTGTCGAAAAACCTTCAGTCGCAAATGCGGGCGGTGGCCGAAAAAGCCGTCGCCGACTCTTGGTACCCGGGCGGTACCAGCTTCCGAAACGCAAATGGGAGGGCCTGATGGCCATCGAGAAATTCACATGGCCAACCGGGCGCGGGGAAACACCCGATATCAACTATCGGGTGCGCTCCTCGAAGTTCGGCAATGGCTACGCCCAAAATGTCGGCGACGGACCAAACAACAAGGAGGACTCCTACCCGATTACCTGCGTCGGCCACAAGGTCAGGGTGCAGCAGATCATGGCGTTCCTCGATAGGCACGCCGGGGCAAAGGCGTTTCTCTGGACAACGCCGCTCGGCGAGCTCGGACTGTTCACCTGCAAAAATCCCGCTCCCACACCAATGGGCGGTGAGGTCTTCAAACTCACCGCCACGTTCGAGCGGGCATTCCAACCATAAGGGGCGATCATGCCGCTGATCACTGACATCCAGGTGCTTGAACCTGGCAGCGAAGTGCTGCTCTTTGAATTGGACGGCACGGACTACGGTGCGGACGTTCTGCGCTTTCATGGGCACGCGATCCCGCACACCGCGGCCGAACTGATCGCCGCCGGCGACAATGCCGACCAACTGCCGGCGAAGGCCATCTACTGGCAGGGCAACGAGTACAGTGCCTGGCCGATGCAGATTGATGGCATTGAGGCGAACGGCGACGGCACTGCGGTTCGGCCCACTCTGTCAGTGGGTAACGTCAACGGGCGAATCACGGCGCTCTGTTTGGCCTTCGAGGATCTGCTCGAGTTCAAGCTGACGATGCGTCACACGCTGGGCACCTACCTCGACTCGGCGAACTTCCCGACTGGCAACCCAACGGCAGATCCAACCCAAGAGACGATCGAGGTCTGGTACATCGACCAGAAAACGAACGAGGACGGGGAGAATGTCAGTTGGGAGCTGGCCAGCCCGGGCGATGTCGGCAATGAATCAATCGGGCGGCAGGCCACGACGCTGTGCCACTGGTGCCTCACCGGTGGCTACCGCGGGCCGAACTGCGGCTACACCGGGCCGTACTTGACCAAGGATGGCGTCGTCACCGACAACCCTGAACTGGACGAGTGCGACGCCACGCTGGGCAAGGGTTGCATCCCGCGCTTCGGCGAGGGTAACCCGCTGCCGTTCGGTGGCTTCCCTGCCGTTTCCCTGATCGCACGGAGCTGACATGCGAAAGCACATCTTGAACGCGATCCAGGAGCACGCGGCGGCCGAGTACCCGAAAGAGTGCTGCGGGCTTCTGCTGGCGATCGGGCGCAAGCAACAATACTTCCCCTGCGTCAATGTCTCGACCGAGCCGAACGAAGAGTTCCGGATCGACCCCGAGCAATACGCGGCGGCCGAAGACGTGGGCGAGGTGATCGGCGTGGTTCATTCACATCCGGACGCGACCAGCCGACCTTCAACGCGCGACCTCGCCATGTGCGAAGCGACGGCCATGCCGTGGCACATCCTGAGCTGGCCGGAAAGGGATCTGCGGACCATTGTTCCGACTGGTGATGTGCCGCTTCTGAAACGCCCATTTGTGCACGGCGCCTGGGACTGCTGGCAGGTCTGTGCCGACTGGTACAAACGCGAATGGGGGCTGGAGTTCGAAGCCTTCAAGCGTGCCGATGGCTGGTGGGAAAGCAAAGACCACACCAGCCTGTACGAAGCGAACTACGAGGCTGCTGGCTTCTACCGCGTCGACCAGCCGCAGCGCGGCGACATGATCGTGATGGAAGTGGGTCGCACCGTTTACCCGAACCACGCTGGGATCTTCCTTGGCGCTGATCCTGCGCTGCCAAGCGAGGATGCTGCGACGTTCGGCCCCGGACCGTTTCTGCTGCACCACCTGTACGGCAGGCCGTCAGAGGTCATAGTCTTCGGCGGGCCTTGGCTCGACCGCACGCGCTTGGTATTGCGTCATCGCGCCGCTCAAGTGAGTTCGCCAAGTGCGTAAATTGAGTACCCGCTGCTGGTTAAATGATTGACCTGAACTGATCCACCGATGTAGACCCGGTTGCCGATTTTCGGCTCTCCTGAAGCGCCTGTGCACGCATGATTTCGACGGCGCAATCTGGGAACGAATTGAGGTCAATGCCAGCAGCGTCGACGAGCTGCGGTTTCATTCCCAGCCCATAAGCTAACCACTCGGACTTGAAGTTCGATCCCGACCGGTAACCATAGCCATGAATTTTTCCAGTCTTGCCGGAAAACCCGAAGTGATAAATCGTTGCTGTCTGCTCATGCATAGCGGGGAACTGAGCATTCAGTTCGCGCCAGAGGGATTGAAGCGACTCGGTAGCATGAAGATTGACCGCATCTACATCGAGGGCAAAACCTTGTTCATTCACCAAGCCGACCCAACGGTTGAAGAGAGCAGCCGAACCTGTCCCGGCAACAATCATCTGGAGATGAGGAATAGCCAAGGCTTTGCTCGAATACCCGGGAGCGTGCCCGTCGGGATAATGTAAAAGCGTGTCTGTTGCGACGATTGCTTCTTTCGCGTCCGTATAAAATAGCAATGACGACATGTTGCCTCCTTGCAGCTGGATTTGGATCAGAAGCTACTACTCAGATCGGCTCGACGTGACTGGGGATTCGCACAGGCGGAAAAAGCCCGGGCGGGCCGGGTTTTGTGCATTATTCTTCGATAGAGATCGCGTTAAACGCGAACTGCACTCGGTATTGCACGAGAGAGAGATCTGGAATCGCCTCGGTGGCATACCGAACGGCATCGGGAAACTCGCTCGCGATCAGCATTCCACGAGGTCTCTCACCATCTTGCCGAGCATACCAACCAAGGTAGCGGGCGATCTGACCCACTGCAGAGTCTTTTGCTTGGCCAACCTTCAGTTCAATGACGACGCGGCGTCCCGTTGCGTCCTCTGCAAGGATGTCAACCCTGCCTACCTCGATATTGACCTGACGATTGACGAAACGAAGACCCTTCTCGATCGAGTCGAGGTTACGCACCAGATGGGTTTCGACGTCCCGCTCCAAGGTGATTGACGTCTCGACGAGCTCTTCGATGTTGGCTGCGTCCTCGACCTCGTATTCATCTGTCTGGCCATCCAGTGATGGGCCCCAGGTATTCACCCCATGAACCTGGGGGTCGTACCGATAGAAGCGCCCGTCCTCGTCACGGTAGAGGAAGCGATCAGCCCACTTGTGGTGAATATAGGCTTTGGAATTGTTGACTGTGCAGGCATAGAGGTGAGCCGAGAGTGTCCCTGGGGTCCATTGGCTTGTGTAGTTGGTGTCGATGTGATCTTTGATCTGCTTCCTTGTTAAACCGCCCGTTGCTTGCTCAACGAAGCTGCGAAGGGCTCCTGCCATCGTGGTCATGCAATGCTCCTGGGTCTTCAATCCGCGCCGAAATTGACGCAATCCCAGTCCTTGGGCTTGCAGGCAAAGGACTGGGGAATCCTTTTTCAATCGTATTCGTCGCGCTCAATCGTCAGTACCGGCCCACCAGTATGGCCTCGCATAAAGAATTTAAAAATTACAATGTGAGTGCCTGAGGTATCGAAATAGCTGATTCTCCCTTGCCATGGATCTTTCCCCGAAAGGCTGTATGAAGCTGATTTTCCGGGGAACTTGCTTTCTATAGCTTCCTCGAGAGCTCGTTTCTCGTCTGAGGGCATTTGAAACTGTCTGCTCAAAATAAACTACCTGTCTTGGAGGGGGGTGGCTGAAAGCTACTATTAAATCCTCCCCGCCATCTAGTGTCGTTTCATCCACGCTGGATGCCTATACAGAACAAATATTGTTTTCTCTAACCCTTGAAATTTACGGTAAAGCCACAATATCGGTGTGGTCGTTAATTTGGCGTGAGGAAGTCATGAGTACTGAATTCAATAAAGGGTACAGCAGGGGCTTTGAAGATGGTGAAGCTGGTAAGGAAATCGACGCTTACGGACTGAGTCCTCACTCTGATCAATACCGAGTTGGGTACGTACTGGGATTCGGTGAATCAGCATACGTTGGAGTGCCGCCTGATTATCGCTACAACCTCATTGGTGGGATGGCTTCTAAGTCCGGCGTATCCCTCAATCTCTTTGATCGCCATCACGATCTAGGTGATGAGGATTGGGAAGATTTCAAGAAAGGTTACGTCGGTGACGAGAATGAAGAAATCTTCGATGATGAAGATGAATTCATCGATTGACGATTCTTCAGCACAAAGATGAGCCCGGCCCAGCGCCGGGCTTTTCATTTCCGCCTGCGCCAGTGATATCTTTCACCATTTCTCACAGGAGTGACCTGCATGAAATTGATCGTAGGAGCGCTGTCGGTAGCGCTGTTGGCGGGGTGTGCATCTTCTGCCATTCCGGTCAGCCAGGCTGATCCGGTGCCGCGTGATGAGCTGTATGCCTTTCAAAATAAGCCGGCAGGCGAAAGCGGCAAGGTTACGGTCGTTCGGGACTCAGGAATGGTGGGATCTGGTTGTGACATAGTCGTGTATGTCGATGGTCGGAAGGCCGCGAAAATCGGCACCGGGCAGCGCGCATCCTTTTACTTGCCGCCGGGCAGTCCAAGCATCGGAGCGGGTCTTGCTGGCTCTGGGCTGTGTGGCGGGGCAGCCATTCGTACGATCTCTGCCAATGTGCAGAGCGGAAAAGAAAGCCTCTACCGAATCAGCGGAGATATGAGCGGCTTCTTTCTCGGTCCGTACGTCGATTATCAGTAAATGAATTTTCAATCAGCCGCCTTCGGGCGGTTTTTATTATGTCTGGAGAAAGTCATGCAATTGACCGTCGCACGCTATCAACCCATGACTACGATCAAGCTCTCCGGGTCTCTCGCGGCAAAATTTGGCAGGGTCCATCGACGAGTTTTGGATTCAGGTCAGGCTTGGGAGGCATTCAGAGCACTGAAGGCGACACTTCAAGGTTTCAAAGAGGAGATTCAACGACTTGATCGGCTTGGCATGCGCTTCGCCGTTTTTCGTAATAGAAAAAACGTTGGCGAGTCGGAGTTTGGATTGGGCGGCGCAACCGAGATTCGGATCGTGCCGGTTATTCACGGAAGCAAGAAAGCCGGGTTGATCCAAACTATTGTCGGCGCTGTTCTGATCGTTGCGGGTACATTTTTATCGACCACTCCCTTTGGTGCACCGCTGATCGGCGCCGGTATTGGCTTGGTCGCCGGTGGTGTGATTCAAATGCTCAGCCCTCAAGCCTCAGGCCTGAAGCAGAGCGCATCCCCCGAAAACTCACCGTCCTACGCCTTCGGCAGCGCCAAGAACACAACGGCCAGCGGCAACCCGGTGCCGATCTGCATTGGCGAACGCCGGTGGGGCGGCATGATCATCTCTGCCTCGATCCTGGCTGAAGACAAAGTGTAAAAAGTTTATGACTGAGGGGAGGCGGAAGGGCGAGGTTGCTTCTTAAAGTTTGAGGTCCGAATGTATCTAGCAAGCATCCATAACCCGCTACCAACTGCGGCAAACACTAGGGCGAAAAGCAATTCGGCCAATCCCTGGCCAATCTGTTGGGGCGTTACATATCTGGAGAGCATTTTTACCGAAGAGGTGATGATTGTGTATGCAGTGAAAATCCACAACACGGCTGAAATTGCGTACACCGGAAGCGAAAGGATTGTTCGTAGCCAAGTTGGAGCTTTTTTCATCAGCACTTATTTCCTTGATGACTGAGTCGAGCGCCTCATCGTAGGAGGGCTCAGCATGCGAATTCTATCATCACGACTTTTACAGAAATGCCATTAGGCCGCCCAAGAGGCGGTTTTTTTATGCCTGGAGGAAAGCATGGGCGCAGCAGCACAGATCGATATCAGCGGCGAGAAGGGTGGCAGCAGCAAGCCGAAGTCGCCGACCGAAGCCAGCGACAGCCTGCGCTCTACCAACTTGGCAAAGCTGCTGATCGCCGTGGGTGAGGGCGAGTTCGACAGCGTCCCGACCGATTACGACATCTACCTGGACAACACACCGATCCGCGATGCCAGCGGCAACTACAACTTCCCGAACGTGAAGTGGGACTGGCGCCCAGGCTCGGTGGATCAGACGTACATCCCGGGTATTCCATCTGTGGAGAACGAGACGTCGCTGAACATTGAACTGCGCAGTGATTCGCCGTGGGTGCGCTCGATCACCAACACTCAGCTATCCGCCGTGCGCATGCGGTTGGCCTGGCCAGCGCTGCAACGGTCTGATGACCAGGGCAACGTCGGCGGGTACCGAATTGAGTACGCAATTGACGTGGCCACCGATGGCGGCGCCTATCAGCAGGTGCTGGTGGACGCAGTCGACGGCAAGACCACCACGCGCTACGAGCGCTCGCGCCGTATCGATCTGCCCGACGCCACCACTGGCTGGCAGATCCGCGTGCGCCGCCTGACGCCGAACCAGAACACCAACAAGATCGCCGACACCATGCTGGTGGCTGGTTACACCGAAGTCATCGACGCCAAGCTGCGCTACCCCAACACCGCGCTGCTCTACATCGAATTTGACGCTGAGCAGTTCACTAACATCCCGGCGGTCACCGTGAAGTGCAAGGCGCGCCGCTGGATGGTTCCGAGCAATTACGACCCGATCGCGCGCACCTACACCGGGACATGGGATGGCTCGATGAAGTCGGCCTGGACCAATAACCCGGCGTGGATCACCTACGGCATCTGCACCGAAGACCGCTTCGGGCTGGGCAAGCGAATCAAACCGTTCATGGTCGACAAGTGGGAGCTGTACCGCATCGCCCAGTATTGCGACCAGCTGGTGCCGAACGGCCTGGGCGGTCAGGAACCGCGCTTTCTCTGCGACATGAATCTGCAGGGCAAGGCTGATGCCTGGTCGCTGCTGCGCGACATCTCCGCGATCTACCGGGGCATGACGTACTGGGCGCAGGGCCAACTGGTGATGCAGGCGGATATGCCGCGCGCGCAGGACTTCGACTATGTGTTCACACGGTCGAACGTGATCGACGGCAAGTTCTCCTATGGCAGTGCCTCGGCGAAGACCCGTTACACTCGGGCACTGGTCAGCTACGACAACCCGGCGAACAACTACGACACCGACATCATCCCGTTTGCTGACCTTGATCTGCAACGCCGTTATGGCGACCGGCCGACCGAATTGAGCGCAATTGGCTGCACTCGCGCATCCGAGGCCCAGCGCCGCGGCAAGTGGGCGATCCTCAGCAACAACCAAGACCGCACTGTCTCGTTCAAGACCGGTATGGAAGGTGTTATCCCGCTTCCCGGGCACATCATCCCAGTGGCGGATTCGCTGCTGGCTGGTCGCGAAGTGGGCGGCCGCATCTCGGCGGTGGCGGGGCGGGTGATCACGCTCGATCGCGACACCCAGGCCAAGGCCGGTGACCGACTGATAATCAACCTGCCGGGCGGCCGCGCTGAAGGTCGCACCGTGCAGAGCGTGAACGGGCGCGCGGTGACCGTCACGGTCGCCTACAGCGAACCGCCCGTTGCGCAGTTGCAATGGGCGCTCGATGCCGATGACTTAGCTATCCCGCTGTACCGCGTGCTTCGCACCAAGCGCACCACCGAGGGTGACTACGAAATCAGTGCGCTCCAGTTCGAGCCGAGCAAGTTCGCATTCATCGACACCGGAGCCCGCTTGGAAGAGCGCCCGATCAGTGTGATCCCGATCACCGTTGTTCCGGCGCCGGCGAGTGTTTCGCTGTCGTCGACTTCATCGGTTGTTCAGGGGTTGGCCGTGGCCACCATGACGATCACTTGGCCGGCCGTGGATGGCGCGGTCGGCTACGACGTGGAGTGGCGCAAGGACAGCGGCAACTGGATCAAGCTGCAGCGCACCGGGATGACCAACGTGGACGTCGTCGGCATCTACGCTGGCGCATATGTGGCACGGGTGCGCGCGGTGAGCGCCTTCGACATCACGTCGCCGTGGCGAAACTCGATCTTGACCAACCTCAGCGGTAAGCAGGGGCTGCCCCCGGCGCTGGCGTTCCTGACTGCCACGCCGCTGCTGTTCGGCATCTACCTCAAGTGGGGATTCCCTGCTGGCGCCGAGGACAGCCAGCGCACGGAGATCTGGTACGGGCCGACGACCGATCTTGAGGCCGCGACCAAGCTGACAGACCTGGCCTATCCGCAGAGCGATTTCTCCATGCTCGGCCTGCGCGCCGGCGTGACCTTCTATTTCTGGGGCCGCATCGTTGACAAGATCGGCAACATCGGTCCGTGGTATCCGATCGGTCTTGGCGTGCAGGGGCAATCCAGCTCCGATGCTGCTGCCATTCTGGAGATGATCGCCGGGCAAATCACCGAAACGGAACTGGGACAGGATCTGCGAGACGAGATCGACAAGATCCCTGGCCTGCAAGCTCAAATCGATGCGCTTGACGGCTTGAAGGGGTACGACCCCGAAGCCACCTACGACGAGTATGACTTGGTGGTGCAGGGCAAGCGGATCTACCAGGCCACCGGGCCGGTGCCTATCGAAACCCCACCGCCGAATCCGCTCTACTGGCTCGACGTTGGGCAGACAGTGGAGACGGCGAACGGTCTTGCCCAGCAGGTGGCGACCAACACCGCCGAGATCATCGAACTCGACGGGGAGGTCACAGCTCAAGCCACAGGCTTCGAAGCCCTTCGCGCCTCCTACCGAGACGATGACGGCGCTGGCGATCTCGCGGACGCGATCAAAAGCTACACCAGTACCGCGGCGATCGCTTCCGAATCGAAGGTACGAGCGTCCGAGAACGAGGCAATGGCAAGGCGTGTGACGACCTTCGACGCAAAGATTGGTGAGAACGCGGCGAACATCACCGAACTGGAAGAGGTGGTGGCCACGAACGAATCAGCGACCGCGACGAAGATCGACCAGTTGAATGTTTCCGTCGGGGAAAACTCGGCGGCCATTCAGCAGACGTCAACAGCCTACGCGGACACCGCCGGCAAGCTGAGCACGATGTGGTCGGTAAAGATGCAGGTCACGGCGAATGGGCAGTACGTCGCGGCGGGCATTGGGCTTGGGATCGAGAACACCGGTGCAGGCCTGCAGAGCCAATTCCTGGTCAGCGCCGACCGCTTCGCGATCGTCAACACCATTGCCGGCGGCGCGATCGCGGTACCGTTCGCAGTGCAGGGCGGGCAGGTGTTCATGAACTCGGCGTTCATTCAGGACGCCTCGATCGGGAACGCCAAGATCGGCTTCTTCATCCAGTCGGACAACTACATCGCCGGGGTTCAAGGCTGGCGCATCGACAAGGCTGGCAACTTCGAGCTGAACAGCCCGCTGGGCGGTGGCGCTCGCCAAGTCATCAACAACAACGGCGGCAGGGTGTTTGATGAGAACGGTGTGAAGCGCTATCAGTGGGGGAATTTGAACGCATGAGCTTCGGCATAAGGATATGGGGCGCCGATGGGGCGCTCCAGCTGGATGAGAACTCATTCACGATTCGCGTCGTGCTCTCGGTGCAAGTCACGTTTGCACTGGGGGCCAGCAAAGGAACGCAGGACTTCGCCGTTCCCGGTGTAGGCCCTGGCAACGGAACGGCCATCGTGGTTCCAATCGGTTCCTATCCCCAGACTCAAATGCAGTTCGAAACCGAGATGCTTGACGGAGTCGTCCGCGTCTACAACTACACCCGGACGTACGCGGCGAGCACCACGTCGTCAGGAACCATGCGCTTGATAGTAATGAGGTGGAGCTGATGAGCTACGGCGTTCAGTTCACAAACAACAATAACGTCGTCACTTTGGATTCAGAGTTTGCACGGCTGATGGTCATTGCTTCAGGGCGATACGCACCAAACCAAGAGTCTGGGCTTGGCTCGGTTACTACGTTTGCACGCCCCGTTACCTCGCAGGAGCCTCCGCTCGTATTCGTGCGACCGGACACTATCAACGGCGTCGCCGGGCTTTGCCGCATGAGTCTTATCGGCTCTGCGGGTAACTGGACTGGCTTTTATGTCAGAGCATACGACGCCAGCGTTGCCGGTCTGAATGGGCGATATTTCGTTGCCGCCTTTGGGGCCCAGCCTGTTGCTCAATACGGGATGCGTTTGTGGGATGGCGCCGGGAAACTGCTTTTTGACTCAGGCACGCCGAACGCAACGTTTACCCGTGGATTCCAGAACTGGACGTATGTCCGCTATGACACCACGCCTCAGGGCCTGACGCGGATCTTCTACAGCGTTCCGTTCAACTTCCCTGAGAACGAGTACATGTTGCTCAACACATTCGGCATGCCGATGACTTCGGGCAGCGGCATCCCTCGCGATCTTTATTGCTGGTGGGATTTCCCCAACAACGCTCTACGCCATCACCATTGCGGCATCGAACCCCTTCGCTTTCTTCCTGCCGGCAGTGTTCGCAAAACAAGCCGCATAACCCCATTTATAGGATGCACACCATGCCCTGGTACAAATCAGGAACGGTTTCTGTCACCCAAAATTCCAACGCGGTGATCGGCACGGGTACTGCTTTTATCGCCAACAGCCGGGTCGGCGACGGCTTTCGCGGCCCGGATGGTCGCTGGTATGAGGTGACCAACATCGCCAGCAATACCGCTCTGTCGATCTCGCCGAACTACGAAGGTCCGACAGCTGCCGGTGGCTTCTACGCGATCATGCCAGTACAGGGCTATCAGAAGGATCTGTCCGACCAGGTGCGCGCGATCCTCAACGATTACGGGGAAAAGCTGGCGGCGCTCGGCACCACTGGCAACTACGAAATTTTGCCGGCAAGCAAGGGAGGTACTGGCATCGACGATCTCTCGGTATTCATTGAGGGTTTGTTAAGCGCTGTTGATGCGACGGCTGCACGATCAACGCTTGTCGCTGCGAAGTCTGGGGCAAACAACGACATCACTTCGCTCACCGCGCTCACGACTGCCATTCCGCTCTCAATGGGTGGAACGGGAGGGAAAACGCAAGCGGCTGCCCGGACAGGCCTTGGACTTGGCTCGGCCGCAGTTGCTGCAATTGTCGGAACGGTCAGCCAGTATGGGGGATTACCCACCGGCGCACTTATGGAATACGGCACAAACAGCGGCGGCGAGTTCTGGAAATTTGCATCCGGGCTGATGATCTGTACCAAGAAAGTTGCTCTGGGTGCTACCAGTTTTGCAGCTGGCCCTATTTTTACGTGCGTAAGTTCTGCTGTAGGCGCAATGCCAGCCGTGTTCGCCGCGAACCCATACGTGGCCGCAAACGGAATCTCTGACGCATTGGGGGGCGGATGGGGTTCGTGTTACGTAAATTGGAGCGCGTCAACTTGGGGCAGCTGGGCGATTTACACGGAGGTGTCGAGAACGAGCGCCTCAACTCTTAACCTTATCGCGATCGGGAAGTGGTTCGTATGATCATCAAATTAGTCGGACAGCGCCGAGACGATATTCTTGAGGTGGCGAAGGACGGCGACACGCTCATACTCAATGGGGAAGCTTTCGATCTATCGCCTATTGATGAAGGCGACACGCTGCCTCGCCAAGCCATAGAGTCCGAATGGTTCGCTGGCTCGGTTGATCGGGTTAACGCGGAGCTGGTGCTTACCCTGATACTTCCAAACCCTTGGAACTACAGCCCTGAACAGGCCTTCCCTGATGACCTCGTCAATGTGCTGGATGGCCGCGTTGAACTGCCGAAGCCACTTCCCAATGGTGACGTTGACTCTGATCTACCATCTCTGCCCAGCCCCCCAACGCCGGGCCGGATCGACTGGACCCAGCTCGTTACGAAAGAAATGAAAACCGCGGCCGAACAAGCAGCCCAGCTGGTTTCTGCCAAGGCGGGACTGGCTGCCAGGAATAACAAGGCGGTTACTCAGATCGCGCGCATTCAGGATCGTGTCGATACGATTGGCTTCGGCATTGATATCGGCGAGGCCACTGCTGATGACGAGGCCGAGCAGGCCGCATTGTTGATCACCCTGAAAGCTTGGAAAGCGTACAAGTTCGCACTCGGCAAGGTCACCGTACAGCAGACCTGGTATCAAGCGCCGGTATGGCCAGCCGAACCACCGATTCCGGAAATCATCGCCTCGCCTTTGCTAGGCGAGTCAGAAACGATCTGACTTCAGCTGAACACCGAAACCCGCCAGTCAGCGGGATTCTTTTTGCGTGGAGAAAAGTCATGCCTGTAACCGAGAAAGATCGCGATATCCTCGCCCGCACGATTTGGGGGAGGCCCGCGGCGAAGGAGCTGCCGGCCAGATTGCCGTGGCCTGGACGATCCGCAATCGTGTGTTCGATGGAAAGGAAAAGTCTGAGTGGGGACGAGCCCGACCGTCTCGATAACAATCCCGGGGTACAGTATTCCCAAATGGAGGTGAGTAATGAATGCATTCATCAATGAGAATGGTATTTTAGTGTCGTTCGGATTTATGGGGTCTGACAATGACAACACTTTAATTCCGCTGCCTGACGATTTTTCGATGACTCCGGGCCTCGCTCAATACATAAACGGGGATTGAGTGGAATATTTGCCTCCAGTTGACTACAAGTCGATCCATCAACCAATCAAGGACCAGCTCATGGATGCTGCGATGGAGACCACTCAGGGATGAGCGACGCATTCGTTGCTGGGCTTCTGTCTGATACTGAGGTCGACACATTCAAAGCTTGGGCGGTATACAAGCTGCAGCTGAGCAAAGTTGATACAGCGCTGAAGACTCCAAAGTGGCCGTCAGTACCTGAATCCTGAGGCGCAATGGTAGACGAAACGTCTTCATAGCTTGGTGCTGCATGTGACGATTGGTTCGGATTTTTTCCCCATGCCCACTAAGTCCGCCATCCCATTGAGTATTTTAGATTTGCATTGAGCTCGATGGGAAGCCATGCGATTATTGGCGCTTTTTGAATGGCGGAGTAAAGATGGGCGGCTCAGGGAAGATAGAGTTTGCAAATACTTTGCGGGGGATTGCTGCTCTGTCCGTGATTGTTGCACATTACTTTGATGTCTATTGGACGTCGCCTGTCACGGTGTCGGCATTAACAAATGCACCTCTATTAAATCATCAAGAAATACCTGTCTTTGTATCCGCAATCCAATTATTTAAGTATCTAAACCTTAATTATGGTGCTTTTGGGGTGGGGTTGTTTTTTTTGGTTAGCGGGTTTGTCATTCCGATATCGCTTGAACGGAAAGGGGTAGCTGATTTTATTGTGAATCGGGTGCTAAGGATTTTCCCGACGTATGTTGTAGGATTCGGTATAACGCTATTGGCGTTGCTGCTGTCTTGCTATTACTTCGATGTTTCATGGATGTACTCGAGGGATGAAGTTTTGATCCATTTTATCCCTGGCTTGCGAGATCTTTTATGGTCTAAAAATATAGACGGGATTGTGTGGACGCTTGAGGTTGAGCTTAAATTTTATATCATATGCGCCTTATTTGTGACGTTGTTCAAGCGTGGATCTATATCGGTGTTTGCTATACCTGTATTCATTGCATTGATAGGTGCCTATGCCTCAATCGTACTTCCTGAGTATGGAGAGAGTAACGCATGGCTTTACATTAAGCTTTTAACTTTTATTTATCCAGCAAAGTTTATAGTGTTCATGTTCTTAGGTGTTGCGCTTTATTATTATCACTCGGGGAAGATGTCGCTGCTAAAAACATCTCTTGTCTCGATAGGATGTTTTTCATTGTTCGCCGCAATGTGGGTGCACGGACCAGAAAAAAATACAGCGACACTGGTTTATAGTTACGCCATGGCGCTTACTTTTTTTGTTTTTGCAATGGTTTGGCCGACATGCTTCCAGTCGAATCGAATCACTGATTTCTTGGCAAATATTAGCTATCCTCTTTATGTCATTCATGGCGTGGCCGGATATGTGGTTTTGAGAATCTTGTTTGATCTGGGCGTGGCACCATTGGTTTCTTTGTTTGCAGTAGTTGTGATGGCTTTATATATTTCCTGGGTGATCCATATTTGTGTTGAAAACCCGTCGCAGAGATTGGCGAAGTGCTTGTTTAGAAAGAAGGTGCTTCCTCTTGTTTCGGAGTTTCCTCAGCAAATAAAACAACAAACGCCGCCCCCGCCAAGATAAACGTATGACTGCCACCGATAGATTCCCCCAATATTGGATGCATATGTAAATATGGTGAGATAAGGGGCAAAGGCTTCGCCTTCGCCATTAAGGCGACGGCCTGCGACCATCGGTGTCCGCGCTGGCTATACCATTTGGTACGGCGCTAGGTTAGTATCATTGGTTTTCGAAGGGTGTCGGGCGCAGAGTATGTTTAAATTTTACGGACAGTTTGAGCCTCAAGTTGATCGATTTATCTACGAAAGGTATTTTCGTGATGATGGAATGCGGGGGATTTTTGTGGAATGTGGCGCGTTCGATGGAGTGACCGAAAATTCTTGCAAGTTTTTTGAGGAAACACTTGGGTGGAAAGGTTTCAATGTGGAACCAGTGCCTTGGGTCTACGAAAAGCTATGCGTGAACCGCCCCGACTCAACAAATCTTAACTTTGCTCTTTCTGATAAGGTTGGTACTGCGACATTTCGCGCTGTTGATCATCCTGACTTCGGCGTGGATTGCACTAACGGATCGCTTGCGCATACAGAGAAACACCTCTCAATCCTTGAGGGTGACGGATGCAAGTTTATCGATGTCCAAGTCAATCTACTGACTTGGCCTGAATTCATCGCTAGAAACGAAATAAATCATGTTGATCTGCTGGTGCTCGATGTGGAAGGGCACGAACTCTCTGTCATCTCCGGCATGCAAGGTTGCCCTGTGCTTCCGGGTGTTCTTTGTATCGAAGTTGGGCATTTGGATTTGGACGAGATTCGTTCGAAGGTCACCGAGCTGGGTTATGTCTACGACGTCTCCTCGCATGTGAACGCCTTTTTCATTAGGCGCGATTTGGTTCCCCTCTTTGCATTCAGGTCGAGTCACTTCGAAGGCACCTCGGTAGCAGTTGCTCCCGTAGAACCTACGGTTACTGTTTCGTCTTCGCCGGAGGCGTCACCGCCAGACACATCGGTACAGGATGAAGCGGTAGCGATGCTAACATTAGAAAATGCGCAACTTCGAGCCGATCTGAACAGCACCAGCGCGCACCTCGCGGAGTTGAGTGCGTTGTATGACAGCATCGTCTCATCAAAGGCCTGGAAATTTATCGAGCGTATTAGGAGTTTTAGACGCTGACAGTTAACGCAGTATCAAACGAGCCCGCCTAGATGCGGGCTTTTTTTCGCCTGGAGAAAAGTTATGACCGCAACCGAAAAGGACCGGAACATCCTTGCGCGCACCCTGTGGGGAGAGGCCCGTGGGGAAAGCTTGGCCGGCCAGGTGGCAGTGGCCTGCGTCATCCGCAACCGCGTGAACGATGCCAAGGACCGTTCATGGTGGGGCGAGGGCTATGCCGGTGTGTGCCTGAAGCCGTACCAGTTCAGCTGCTGGAACAAGACCGACCCGAATTATCAGTTCCTGATCGGCGTGAAGCAGATCCCGTTCCGCGAGCTGGCGCAGTGTCGGATCGCTGCTGATCAGGTGATCGACGGCAAGGTGCCAGACCCAACCGGCGGCGCCACGCACTACTACGCCATCAGCATCAAGGCGCCGGCCTGGGCAGCGAAGGCCAAGCAGACGCTGAAGCTCGGGCACCACGTCTTCTTCAAGGACGTGCCGTAGCCAGAATCTGGCTCACTCTTCCTCCTCACGATCACGGATCTCCCTGAGCAGGCGCTGATTTTCTTGGAAGAGGTGTTCTCTCTGGTGCTCGACGGTCGCAAATCGGCGTCTTTCGGTCAATAAATCCCTCTCGGTGCACTGAAGCTTCGCCCTGAGAGAGTTTCGCTCTTCCGTGAGTCCGTCATTGTCTCGGACCAGGCCCTGAATATTTTCCAGTGCACGCTCCAGCTTGTGGGTCAGCGCTTCGAATTCGTTCTCGCACATCCTGAGCTGGTGTCGGCAGGTTTCGAGCGGAGTCGGGTTGCCGAGCCAATCGTGGGTGTCTTCTATGTAGAGGGGGTCCATCATTACGCCTTGCTGATACTGTTTGGATATACAGTAGTCGAGGCGCGTAGATTGAGCGAGGGTCTGGCGACGGACTGTAAGGATTAACGCCACACGGTCGACCTGTCTTCTTGATGAAGCTGGGGCGGCTACAGAGTCAATGGACAGCAGAGGACCGAGGGGCAGAAGCGCCCTCAAATTTGGAAATTTCTTTCACCCAGAAGCGGCGATATTTGGTCTGATCTGGAGGCAACGGATTTTGATTCGGCCAAAAGGTTTCAGCTTTTAACCCGGCACGGTAAGCCTCCCACTCTTTTTCCTGCGCTACGTCCTGAGCTTTTTTCTCGTCATCGAACCAGCCAAGTACATAAACCTCGCCCTGATCCATACCGTGCTCGATTAGAAGATAGATCTCTTTCATACGCTTGAACCTGCTACCACCAATTTAAAAAATCCCCAGCCGGGGGCACTATCCTGCCTATCGGCGATGTTTTTCATTTATTGAGCTTTATCGATGAGCGTCGTGAAGTCAATTTTGATGGTGAGCTGCTCGACTCGGCGAGATGCTCACTACGGGGTCATCATGACGGCGAGCGTCATCTTGATGAACTCCTCGTTTCGGTCGATCGCTTCCAGGGCGCCGCGCACGTTTTCAGCAACGTCGGCCGCGCCGCGCTGCTCGACCCAAAGGGTGAGTTCCATGATGGCGGCTTCAAGGGCAAGTTGGTTTTCGTTGATCTTGGCGAGCAGGGAAGGGAGTGGATCTGAGTTCGGCATTGGGTGTCCTCCATGGAAGAACCCAGAATAGCAGAGGGAGATTTGATCGGCAGAACGCCGGGGAAGGGCAGAGCACTGTAGGAAAATTCAGCGCTAAGTTGTTGATTCTTATAGCGGCTAAGGCCAGTTTTCCAACCTGATATTTTCGGTGTTTTTCCGTTATGAATCAATAGGTTACGCCAGTTCCGAGGTCACCTTGACATGGTGGGGGTCGTTGGTTCGAGTCCAATCGCGCCTACCAAACAAAATCCGCTCTGCTGGGCGGTCTGGAAGGGCTCACCGAAAGGTGAGCCCTTTTTTGTTGTCTGCGATTTGCGCAACGCCTGTTACCGGTCATTTCCGCTTCGCTCTGATCAACTCTCCATTCATTACCGTTTGCGCAAAATGATCAAGCGCCATTTTGGTGCATTCTTCTTCCATTTCGTTGTGGAAAACACCTGAATATCCAAAGGCTTACAGCGCTTTTTCTCCAACCGGTTATCGAAAAAGCCTTGTTGCATGTTGGGAATTTAAGTAACATCCGTTCCGCGTTCACCACCACGGTTTATGCATTTTTAAATCCCAAGCTTCCATCAGCTGCTTGGGATTTTTTTTGCCTGCGATTTGGCGTTTGGGCGCTTGTCCCTCCCTCACCGCCAAGCGAGGCGCGGTTTTTTCGTCTACTACTGACTGGCCGATTTTCAACTCTTTATAAGGGAGTGCGTCGATGCTGAGCCAGTGGGTCCTTGCCGCTATTCATCTATTCGCGTTTGCCTTGGCTTTCTGGGCGGCGCTGACGCGCGGCACAGCTTTCCGAAAACTCTCGGCGGGCACGGGAGAGGTCAGGAGAGTTCTGCTCGCGGATAACTTGTGGGGGCTTTCAGCTTTGACGCTGCTTATCACCGGAGCGATGCGTGCGTTTGGTGGTTACGAGAAAGGCTCTGACTATTACCTGCATCAGCCGCTGTTTCATCTGAAGATGACGCTGTTCTTGCTGATCCTGCTGATGGAGCTGGCACCGATGATCACGCTGATCAAATGGCGCATCGCATCCTCGCGCGGTGCGGCGCTTGATAGCGGACGTGCGAAGTCGTACGCGCGAATCAGTCATGTTGAAGCGCTGCTGCTGATCCTGATGATGGTCGCGGCGACAGGCATGGCGCGTGGCGTGATATTCGCTTAGAAGGCGAAATTCTCCGTGCTCTATCGGAAACGTCCGACAGCCAGCTCCAGAGGTGAAAGGTAATATCGGCGCAACAGAGGAGGGGATGGAAGTGACGGGAATCTGCATGCTTCAGGCGCCGTGCCCAGCGGGGTGAAATGCGGATGGCTAAACGGCGCGTGAATCTTTAGCCAGTCTTGCGCGGGGGCAAAGGGACTGGCTACGTAATGCAAAGTGGCTCAGGGCGTTTGCGGCTTGTCCGGAGCGGTCAGGCCGGCCTGGATGCGTTGGTAAATTTCTTCACGGTGCACTGCCACGTTTTTCGGAGCGTTGATGCCGATGCGGACTTGTTGGCCGCTGACTCCGAGGATGGTGATCGTGATGTCATCACCAATGTTTATGCTTTCACCGACTTTGCGGGTGAGTATCAGCATGGTCTTCTCCTTGATTGCTTGGTAGGGCACCTGATTCAGACAGTGCAGAGGTCGGTGGTATCTATAGATTAGTGCGAAGTCTCACGGTTTGGGTGCCTCTTTCTGACGCGCAGAAGCGGCATTAATTCCCAGGGCGTAACTATACAGAGGCTGCAATCATCATTCTCGTTGTTTTGTGCCCATTTTGCGGGGCTCGCGAAGTATTTTTGAATGATAAGATCGCCGCTTTACGAATTCCGAGGGAAGCGTTGTGCGCAAATTGGTTTGGCTGGTAGCGGCACTGGCATTGGCAGGCTGCGGTGAAGGCAAGAATGTAGATGCGCCGAAGCCTGAGACGAAGGTCGCGGCAGCGCCGGCGGCCGCCGCGCCACAGTGGGATCTGGAAGTGCGTGGCGAGACTCCTCAGGCCGTCAGTGACCTGAGCGGCTGGTTGATTGAGCACGCTTTCGTTCCGACGGTCGTCAAGGACGGCAGCGGTAAAACACGAATTCTGATCGGTCCGTTCAATTCCCAGGCTGACGCCGAGGCGCGCAAGGTGCAGGTCGATGCAGCGCTGGTAAAAGCCAAGAAACAAAATATCGAATCGGTGGTGATCGAGCATCCGCTAACGCCATAAGCGAAGCGCCTTCAAAACACGCTGAACAGACATTAAAAAGGCCTCGAGCATAACGCTCGAGGCCTTTTTATTTCCGCTGCAATCAGCCGCAGGCTTTCAGATTTACCGAGCCGACAAACTCGTTGCCGCGCCCCATCACGCACGCCACGCTCTGGTTGCGCTGACGTTCCCAATCCTGCACTGGATAGGTCTTGTCCCACGCTTCGTACAACTGCCGATCCTGCTTCGATAGGCGCAGTCCGTATTGTTTGCTCATATAAAAATACGTGCGGGCGATCATGCCGCGAATCGAAGGGCGGGGCATGACCTTCTTGGCCTTGAAGTCGACCTGCGTCAGGCAGGAGCCATATTGGCCGGACTGCACCGGCAACCAGCCGTAGCTGAAGTTGCTGCGGTCACCGTTGACCTCGCCAATGCTCGGCACCAGATTGTGCAAGTCAGCTTCGGCCTTTTGATAAACAGGATCGTAACGCGTGCAATTCTTGCGTCCGCCTTGCTGCCAGCACTGCCGCTGATGGCCGATCTGCCAGGCCGGCACGATGTGCTCCCATTCGATTCTCGATGCACGCTTGGCGTTCTTGCGAGGCACATAGCCGCAAGCCTTCAGGTCGACCTTGTTGCCGGTGTACTTGCAGCCGCAGTAAAACTCCGTGGACTGCGGTGCATAAAGTTTCCACGCGGCTTTCTTGGCTTCGGAAAATGTACGTGGGGCGCCAGCCTGGGCGCCCATGGCGAAAAACAACAACAGCAAAGCAACACAGCGGACACTCATTGAGTCAATCTTCCTTCGGCACAACCCAAAAAATCTGCACGCCACCGTCATCGCGATAAGCGAGGGTAACGTTGTCGTTCTCGTCGATTTCCTCGAGCAAGCGCTCCCAGTCATCCATCGGCTCATCCGGCAGACGGAAAATCAGTGCGGCTTTGGCTTTTTGTGCGGTGGGGGAATTGATGATTTTCTGAACGCGCATACCCATGCGTTCGTAAGCGTCAGGAGCAGCAGGAGAGGTGGCCACGAGGTTATCCTTATTAAGCTGTACGTGCATACAGTATTTAACTGTAAGCGATTTCGCAACTGCTTAAAATTCAAGAAAATCCTCTGACAGCGGGTTTCCGGTTTTGGTGTAGGGCTTGTCGAGATTTTTGTGGGAAAAGTATTGGAAGGGTGTAAGCGGGGCACCACCTGCCAAGCTGGCAGGTGATGCGCAATTGCCCGATCGAGACGTGATCAGGCGATGTTCAATCAGTATTCCCAGAACATCCGTTGCAGCTCTTTACTGTCGTTGGTCTTGGTCAGCGCGACCATCGCCAGGATGCGGGCTTTTTGCGGGTTCAGATCGTGAGCGACAACCCAGTCGTATTTGTCGTCAGGCTGTTCGGCGTTACGCAGGACAAAGCCGCCAGCGTTGACGTGGGACGAGCGAATGATCTGCACGCCATCCTTGCGCAGGGCTTGCAGGGATGGAACCACGCGAGAGGATACCGAACCGTTGCCAGTGCCGGCGTGGATGATGGCTTTGGCGCCGGCTTGCGCCAATGCCTTGTAGGCGGTATCGCTGACGTTGCCGTAGGAATAGGCAATTTCTACGTCAGGCAGGCTCTTGATGTTTTTGATGTCGAATTCCGAATCCATGGTGTGCCGCTTGGCCGGCAGGCGGAACCAGTAGGATTTGCCTTCGACCACCATGCCCAGTGGACCCCAGGCGCTCTTGAATGCTTCGGTCTTGATGTTGATCATTTTGCTGACGTCGCGACCGGACTGGATCTCGTCGTTCATGGTCACCAGCACACCTTTGCCGCGCGCTTCTTTGCTGCTCGCCACGGCGACGGCGTTGTACAGGTTGAGCATGCCGTCTGCCGACATGGCAGTGCCCGGACGCATCGAACCGACGACGATGATCGGCTTGTCGGTTTTCTCGACCAGGTTCAGGAAGTACGCGGTTTCTTCGAGGGTGTCGGTGCCGTGGGTGATAACGATGCCGTCCACGTCCTTGCTGTCAGCCAGTTCGGAAACGCGACGACCCAACTGCAGCAGGTTGTCGTTGGTGATGCTTTCCGAAGCGATCTGCATGACTTGTTCGCCACGCACGTTAGCCAGTTTGCTCAACTCGGGAATGCCGGCTATCAGTTGCTCGATACCGACTTTCGCTGCCTGGTAAGTGGCACTGTTGGCGGCACTGGCGCCAGCGCCGGCGATGGTACCGCCGGTGGCGAGAACAACGACGTTGGCCAGTTTGGTCTGGGTTTCGACTTCTTTTGCCTGAAGGGCAGCAGGCAGGAGCAGGAGGAGGGCCAATGCGCCCGGAATCAAGGTATTGAAAGCAGATTTCATTATTTTTCTCTCTAGTCGTGAGACGGTGCTGATGCAGGTTCATCTAGATGCGCCCCAAGCCGATCTGAATGCTTGAGGTGCAAGGACGGGAGCAGGATTCATACCATGCGTAATGTGCTGGCGGAAAATGTTTAACCCAATGATTTAAATCAATATTTTTCGGTGGCTGGAGCATCGTTGAGGACCCATCCATCCGGGATTCCGAACGACAGCGGGATTCTTGTTCGGCTCGCCGATAGGCAATCTCTGAAAAGCCAGGCGGGAGACAAATCCCTGCTAAAGAAATGTGCTCCCAGGCCGATGCGTCCTCAAGGAAACCAAATCTTAGGAGTTCACATGTCATTGACGGTCGGTTTTGCCAATCCCGCTGCAGTCACCATCGGCGGTAAAACTGCAGCGACTATCAACACCCTGAACGACGCGACCAATGAGGCTTCGGCGCAGGCGCTGGGTACCGAGAAGACTGAGAAGAATCAGGTCAGAACCGGTGGTGGTCCTGTGCAGGAAAACAGTGAAACCGAGGCTGACAGCAATCTCAGCATCACCGTCAAGACACTGCTCAAGCGGATGAAGGAATTGCAAAAGCAACTTCAGGAGCAGCAGCAGCAACTGGCTGCGGCTCAGGCCGCAAGCTATCCGACTCCCGAAGCGAAATCCCAGGCAGTGATGTCGATTCAGGGCCAGATCGCGCAAACCAGCGCCGCACTGGCGGAAGTGGCGGGTGCGTTGGTCAAGGAGATGTCGAAAAGCGCTCCCAGCGGCGGCTTGGTCAATACGACTGCCTGAAGCGCCAAATTGCCAATTCGGCGATTCGACCTACAACAAAAGACGATTTCTGATTGTTGACAAATGCCGGCGGGATTCTCATAGTTCGGTCTACGCAAACGTTTGCGCGGCTTGGAAGGGTATTATCTCCCGGAGCCGTGACGTAGCTTACGTCAACGCAAACGTTGCTCACAATAATCATAAGATCGGAGTGAACCCATGAAGCTGCCATTCGCCGCACGTCTTCTTGCTGTCGCTATGCTGGCTGCCACAGCCGCCGCACTACCTGTCTCCTCGGCTTTCGCCGAATCCGCAGAAAAACCCAAAGTCGCGCTGGTCATGAAATCCTTGGCCAACGAATTCTTCCTGACCATGGAAGACGGCGCCAAAGCCTACCAGAAAGAACACTCCGCCGATTTCGATCTGATTTCCAACGGTATCAAAGACGAAACCGACACCGCCGGCCAGACTCGCATCGTCGAACAGATGATCCTGGCCAAGGTGAATGCACTGGTGATCGCGCCTTCTGACTCCAAAGCCATGGTGCCGGTTATCAAGAAGGCCGTAGACGCCGGTATCACGGTGATCAACATCGACAACCAGCTCGATCCCGCCGTAGTCAAAAGTAAAAACATCAACGTGCCTTTCGTAGGCCCGGACAACCGCAAAGGTGCACGTCTGGTTGGCGAATACCTGGCCAAGCAACTGAAGGCGGGCGACGAGGTCGGCATCATCGAAGGCGTGTCCACTACCACCAACGCACAGGCGCGCACGGCCGGTTTCAAGGACGCGATGGAAGCCGCGCAGATCAAAGTGGTCTCGCTGCAATCCGGTGATTGGGAAATCGACAAGGGCAACAAGGTTGCCGCTTCGATCCTCAGTGAATACCCGGATGTCAAAGCACTGCTGGCCGGTAACGACAGCATGGCGGTCGGCGCCGTTTCCGCAGTCCGTGCCGCTGGTAAGGCTGGGCAGGTGAAAGTCGTCGGTTACGACAACATCAATGCGATCAAGCCAATGCTCAAGGACGGCCGCGTGCTGGCCACTGCTGACCAGTTTGCAGCCAAGCAGGCCGTGTTCGGCATCGAAACCGCACTGAAGATCATCAAAGGCGAGAAAGTCGACAGCGGTGCCAACGGCGTGATCGAAACACCGGTCGAACTGGTCACCCAGTAAGTCATCTGGCGACACAACGGCGCTCGTCCGTCCGGGCGAGCGCATGGAGATTTCTATGTCAGTTTCCGCCCCGAACGCTGTCCTCTCGGTCAGCGGTATCGGCAAGACTTATGCGCAACCGGTGCTCACCGGCATCGATCTGACGCTGATGCGCGGTGAAGTACTGGCGCTGACCGGCGAAAACGGTGCCGGCAAAAGTACCCTGTCGAAGATCATTGGTGGTCTGGTCACGCCAACCACCGGCCAGATGCAATTCCACGGCAAGGACTATCGTCCGGGCAGCCGTACCCAGGCTGAAGAGCTTGGCGTGCGCATGGTCATGCAAGAACTCAATCTGTTGCCGACGCTGTCGGTGGCGGAAAACCTGTTTCTGGATAATCTGCCGAGCAGCGCGGGCTGGATCAGCCGCAAGCAGTTGCGCAAGGCGGCGATCGAAGCCATGGCGCAGGTCGGCCTCGACGCGATCGACCCGGACACGCTGGTTGGCGAGTTGGGTATCGGGCATCAACAGATGGTCGAAATCGCGCGCAACCTGATTGGCGATTGCCACGTGCTGATCCTCGATGAGCCGACCGCGATGCTCACGGCGCGCGAAGTCGAAATGCTCTTCGAGCAGATCACCCGATTGCAGGCTCGCGGCGTTTCCATCATCTATATCTCTCATCGTCTCGAAGAACTGGCGCGGGTGGCGCAGCGTATTGCTGTGCTGCGTGACGGCAATCTGGTCTGCGTCGAGCCGATGGCCAACTACAACAGCGAGCAACTGGTCACCTTGATGGTCGGTCGCGAACTGGGCGAACACATCGACATGGGGCCGCGCAAGATCGGCGCTCCGGCGTTGACGGTCAAAGGGCTGACGCGTTCGGACAAAGTCCGCGACGTCTCCTTCGAAGTGCGTGCCGGGGAGATCTTCGGTATTTCCGGATTGATCGGGGCAGGGCGCACGGAATTGCTGCGGCTGATATTCGGTGCCGATGCTGCCGACAGCGGCACCATCGCGCTCGGCTCCCCGGCCAAGGTCGTGAGTGTCCGCTCGCCAGTCGATGCCGTACGCAATGGCATCGCGTTGATCACCGAGGATCGCAAGGGCGAAGGGCTGCTGCTCAGTCAGTCGATCAGCGCCAACATCGCCTTGGGCAACATGCCGGAAATCTCCAGTGGTGGTTTCGTCAACAACGGCGACGAAATCTCCCTGGCGCAGCGTCAGATCGAAGTCATGCGTATCCGCAGCTCGAGCCCGACGCAGCTGGTCTCGGAACTGTCCGGCGGCAATCAGCAGAAGGTCGTGATCGGCCGCTGGCTGGAGCGCGACTGTTCCGTGCTGCTGTTCGACGAGCCCACTCGTGGGATCGATGTCGGTGCCAAGTTCGATATTTACGGTTTGCTCGGAGAGTTGACCCGCCAGGGCAAGGCGTTGGTCGTGGTGTCCAGTGACTTGCGTGAGTTGATGCTGATCTGCGACCGGATCGGCGTGCTCTCGGCGGGACGTCTGATCGACACCTTCGAGCGCGACAGCTGGACCCAGGATGATTTGCTTGCCGCCGCTTTCGCCGGCTACCAGAAACGTGATGCGTTGCTCAATGAAGCAGCGCCTAGGGATCTCCCATGAAAACTGCATCTTCTGCCAGTAAACGTAGTGGCAATTTCTTTGGCCTGGGTACTTATCTGGGCCTGGCCGGTGCCTTGCTGGCGATGATTGCGCTGTTCTCGGTCCTGAGCAGCCATTTTCTCTCGTACAACACTTTCAGCACCCTGGCCAACCAGATTCCCGACCTGATGGTGCTGGCGGTAGGCATGACCTTTGTGCTGATCATCGGCGGCATCGATTTGTCCGTCGGCTCGGTCCTCGCGCTGGCCGCGTCGACGGTCAGCGTTGCGATTCTCGGCTGGGGCTGGAGCGTTTTGCCAGCGGCGCTGCTCGGCATGGCGGTGGCGGCTCTGGCCGGCACCATCACTGGCTCGATCACCGTGGCCTGGCGGATTCCGTCGTTCATCGTCTCCCTCGGCGTGCTGGAAATGGCCCGCGGTGTGGCGTATCAGATGACCGGGTCGCGGACTGCGTACATCGGCGATGCGTTCGCCTGGCTGTCGAATCCGATCGCGTTCGGTATTTCACCCTCGTTCATCATCGCTTTGCTGGTGATCTTCATCGCGCAGGCAGTTTTGACCCGCACTGTTTTCGGCCGCTACCTGATCGGCATCGGCACCAACGAAGAAGCCGTGCGGCTGGCCGGGATCAATCCCAAGCCCTACAAGATTCTGGTGTTCAGCCTGATGGGGCTGCTGGCGGGCATTGCCGCTCTGTTTCAGATTTCGCGTCTGGAGGCGGCTGACCCGAACGCAGGTTCGGGCCTGGAACTGCAAGTGATCGCGGCGGTGGTTATCGGCGGTACCAGCCTGATGGGCGGGCGCGGTTCGGTGATCAGCACTTTCTTTGGTGTGTTGATCATTTCCGTTCTGGCAGCCGGTCTCGCGCAGATTGGTGCGACGGAGCCGACCAAGCGCATCATCACCGGCGCGGTAATCGTTATCGCTGTGGTGCTCGACACCTATCGCAGTCAACGCGCCAGTCGCCGGGGCTGAACCATGGCAACGATCAAGGATGTAGCGGCGCTCGCGGGCATTTCCTACACGACCGTGTCGCACGTGGTGAACAACACCCGCCCGGTCAGTCAGGAAGTGCGGCGCAAAGTCGAGGCGGCGATCAAGAGCCTCGACTACGTTCCCAGTGCCGTGGCGCGTTCGCTGAAAGCCAAGACCACCGCGACCATCGGTTTGCTGGTACCTAATAGTCTCAACCCGTACTTCGCTGAATTGGCGCGCGGAATCGAGGATTACTGCGAGCGCAACGGCTATTGCGTGATCCTCTGTAACTCCGACGACAACCCGGACAAGCAGCGCAGCTATTTGCGTGTGTTGCTGGAAAAGCGCATTGACGGTTTGATCGTCGCCTCCGCCGGCGGTGACAGTGGTCTGGCGCAAGGGCTGGCGGGCGTGAAGACGCCGATGGTCATCGTCGACCGGGGCCTGGAAGGTGTAAATGCCGATCTGGTGCGCATCGACCACGAATACGGCGCTTATCTGGCAACCCGTCACCTGCTCGAGTTGGGGCATCGCGACATCGCCACCATCGGCGGTCCGGCCAGTACCAGCGTGGCGCAAATGCGTCAGGCCGGTTATTGCCGAGCGCTGCAAGAGGCGGGAATCGAGGTGCGCGAAGAGCGCATGCTGGAAAGCGACTTCACCAGCACCGGCGGTTACAACGCCGCTGCCCGGCTGCTTGAAAGCCATCCGCCCAGTGCGATTTTTGCCGGCAACGACATGATTGGCATCGGTGTGCTGCGTGCGGCGGCTGAACGGAATGTTCGGGTGCCGGCCGAGCTGTCGGTGATCGGCTTCGATGACATTCAGATGAGTCGTTATGTCTATCCGGCGCTGACCACGGTCGGCCAGTCGATCCTGCAACTGGGCGAGATGGCCGCCGAAGTGCTGTTGCGCAGAATTGCTGCGCCGGAATCGGGCACTGATCAACGCATCGTGACCCCGAGTATTGTCCTGCGCGAATCGACCGCGCCGCTGTCCGGCGTGTTCACCGAATATCGCTGAAACCGAATTGATGAGTAGTGATGTATGCCAGCAAATGTAGTGGTAATAGGCAGCCTGAACATGGACCTGGTCACCCGGGCGCCACGGCTGCCGCGCGGCGGTGAAACGCTGATCGGTCATTCCTTTGCCACTGTGTCGGGCGGCAAGGGCGCCAATCAGGCAGTTGCCGCTGCTCGTCTGGGCGCGCAGGTGGCGATGATCGGTTGTGTGGGAAATGACGACTACGGTGTGCGATTGCGCGATGCCTTGCTCGCCGAGCACATCGACTGCCAGGCTGTCAGCGTCGTAGAAGATTCCAGTGGCGTGGCGCTGATTGTGGTGGATGACAACAGCCAGAACGCCATTGTGATTGTCGCCGGTGCCAACGGCGCAATGACGGAAGCAGTAATTGACCGTTTTGATGCGGTTTTGCAAGCCGCCGATGTGGTGATCTGTCAGCTCGAGATTCCCGATGCGACGGTCGGGCATGCGCTCAAGCGTGCACGTGAACTGGGCAAGACCGTCATCCTCAATCCGGCGCCGGCGAGCCGTCCTTTGCCGGCAGACTGGTTCGCGGCGATCGACTATCTGATTCCTAACGAGAGCGAAGCCGCCGCGTTGAGCGGGCTCGCTGTCGACTCGTTGCAGTCGGCAGAAACGGCTGCCACTCAATTGATTGCCATGGGCGCCGGTAAAGTCATTGTCACGTTGGGCGCGCAGGGTTCGCTGTTCGCCAATGGCAAGGGCTTCGAACACTTCCCCGCGCCGACCGTGAAGGCGGTCGATACCACGGCCGCAGGCGACACCTTTGTCGGCGGTTTCGCCGCAGCGCTGGCCGATGGCAAATCCGAGGACGAGGCGATCCGCTACGGTCAGATCGCCGCTGCACTGTCGGTTACCCGCGCCGGTGCACAACCGTCGATTCCAACCATGTCCGAAGTACAGGCGTTCAGACCCGCATGAAAAAGACTCCATTACTCAACGTCGCGCTGTCGCGACTGATCGCTTCGCTTGGCCACGGTGACATGGTCGTGATCGGCGACGCCGGTTTGCCCGTGCCGCCGGGTGTCGAGCTGATTGATCTGGCGCTGACCCCTGGCATCCCTGATTTCGTCAGCACGCTGAAAGTCGTACTCAGCGAGATGCAGGTGGAAAGCCATGTGCTGGCCAGAGAGATCTTCGATAAGCAGCCCTCGGCGCTGGCCGATCTGGACGCGATGAACGAAGAGGGCGCGCTGGGCCGTAGGGATCTGCTCACTCACGAGCAGTTCAAGGTACTGAGCCGACAAGCCAGGGCGATCATTCGTACAGGAGAATGTCAGCCGTACTGCAACATCGTTCTGGTCGCCGGAGTTACATTCTGATTTCCGATTTCACCTGCACAAGGAATGCGCTATGCAACGCTATGCTGAAAAACTCCATCAACTGCTTCGGGGTCTGCTGCTTTTGTCCGTGATAACTGCGACCGGCGCTCAGGCGGCGGAAAAGATCGACCTGATCATCGACACCGATCCGGGCGCTGACGACGTGGTCGCCTTGCTCTTTGCCCTCGCTTCGCCGGATGAGTTGAATATCCGAGCCTTGACCACCGTCGCTGGCAACGTGCGCCTGGACAAGACTTCGCGTAACGCGCGGCTCGCTCGCGAATGGGCAGGGCGCGAAGATGTGCCGGTTTACGCTGGCGCACCGAAGCCGCTGATGCGCACGCCGATTTACGCCGAGAACATTCATGGCAAGGAAGGCTTGTCGGGCGTGACGGTTCACGAGCCGAAGAAAGGCCTGGCGAAAGGAAATGCGGTCAATTATCTGATCGACACTCTTAAATCGGCCAAACCGCACAGCATCACCATCGCCATGCTCGGCCCGCAGACCAACCTGGCTCTGGCGTTGATCCAGGAGCCGGAGATCGTTCAGGGCATCAAGGAAGTGGTGATCATGGGCGGGGCGCATTTCAACGGTGGCAACATCACCCCTGTGGCTGAATTCAACCTGTTCGCTGATCCGCAGGCTGCCGAGGTGGTGCTCAAGAGCGGGGTGAAACTCACCTATCTGCCGCTGGACGTGACCCACAAGATCCTGACCAGCGATGCACGCCTGAAGCAGATCGCCGCGCTGAACAACAATGCGAGCAAGATCGTCGGCGACATTCTCAACGAATACATCAAGGGCGATATGGAGCACTACGGCATTCCCGGCGGCCCAGTGCATGACGCCACCGTTGTGGCGTATCTGCTCAAGCCTGAGTTGTTTACCGGTCGGGCGGTCAACGTCGTGGTAGATAGCCGTGAAGGACCGACATTCGGCCAGACCATCGTTGACTGGTATGACGGCCTGAAAGCGCCGAAGAATGCATTCTGGGTCGAAAATGGCGACGCCCAGGGATTCTTTGATCTGCTGACCGAGCGCCTGAAACGCCTGAAATAAGTCGTCGACCCGCAGGCAGTTTGCCTGCGGGTTTTCACTGCGGCTGTTCGGCCTGGCCGATCGGATAGCGTTCGAATACCTGGTTGATAAAATGCTGCGCCGCTTCTATCCCCAACTCCTTGACCAGTAGATCGATGCCGATCAGCGCCAGTTCTTCCGTCGTGCCGGGGCTGTAAGAGCTGTGTCCTTCGGCCCATTTGGCGTTGATGGCGGCGTCGATGCTTACACTGGTCATGGGAGGCTCGAAAGGTCAGGATGTCTGTTTTTCGAGTTAACCATTTTGCGCGGCGTTTGGCACTGCGACTTAGGCATGAGCGGAGCGCTATGCGACACTTGGTCTTTTCCGGCTTACCAAGGACCCTGTTGTGCAGATCGATCTGAATAGCCCTGACGGCCTCACACTCGATGCCGTGCGCCAATTGCTCGCCTCAGCCAGTGACGACGTACACAACCAATTGCGCGTGACCAAAGACGGCATCGCCTATCTGTCCACCGTGACCGGTGGGCAGGATATCGACGGTCTGCTGTTTCGCCTGGAAACCTGGGCAAAGGGCTCCGGCTATGTGGGGAACGTCGCAGCCAGTGATGAAGTCTGGGTGATGCAGATTTTCAACGCGCTCAAGGACAACTGGCCGAATCCGCCGTATGACTACATCGACGTTTATTGAGGTCGTTAATATTCAGTCACGATTGTTTGCTGAGTCGCCGCGCGCAGCTCAGGCAAACTCGGCATTTTTCCGCTCGTGGGGCAGGGCATGGCTTGAGCCTTGAAACCAAACGCCGCATTGGCGGTCGCACGATCTCTGCTTAAACATTTGAAAACAAGGAGGCTTCATGCCTTTGAAGTTCGCGACACTGGGTGCACTGATGGCCGCTGCGCTGTTGGCTGGTTGCAGCACAACCTCCAGCGAGTCGGCAAAGGAACCCGTGGCTGCTGAATCGGGGAACAGCCGCTGCGAAGCATCGGCAGCGCAATTCGCCATCGGCAAGAAGGCATCCCCTGAATTGCTGGATCAGGCACGTGCCAAGGCTGGGGCGCAAAATGCGCGCTTCCTCAAGCCAAACGACATGATCACCCTGGAATACCGCTCCGATCGCCTGAACCTGAACACCGACAACAACCTGGTAGTTACTCGCGTCAACTGCGGCTGAGTCCTTTTGTGTCAGGCATAAAAAACCCCGTCACCAGGACGGGGTTTTTTTAGTGCGCCGAGAAATTACTCTGGGCGAACCTGTGCAGCTTGCATACCCTTTTGGCCTTTCTCAGCCACGAAAGAGACGGTCTGGCCTTCTTTCAGGCTTTTGAAACCGTCGGATTCGATAGCTTTGAAGTGTACGAACAGGTCGTCACCGCCACCTTGAGGAGTGATGAAGCCGAAGCCTTTTTCATCGTTGAACCATTTAACGGTGCCGGTTTGGCGATTAGACATGGTGTATCTCCAAGAAACATATATTTTCAGTAGTACTGTGCTGCTCAGGCCAACTGGGCACACCCGGGTATCATAGTCGAAATGTTCGCTTTGGGAGCCCCCCGGACGTGCTGTTTGCCAATCAGTCGTGTTTTCTTTACCACCCGTTTCTGCTGAAAGCCCCGGTTTGAAAGGCTTTCAGCGAAACGTAAAGACGATAAAAAAACCTGTAAAACCTGCATAAATCGTCTGAAAAGGCTCATTTCCAGCACTTTTTTCCGCCTTTCAGCCGATATTAATACCCGGTTTTCTTATTTTTTCGGGGCGGTATTTGCCTTGCATTTGGCGATCTGGCCAAGGGCTTTCTGTTGCAATTCAGGAGTCGCCTTGTTGTCCATCAGCGCCTGAATGTCGCTGGCCGGATAGGACTTGATGGCGTCAGCTCCGCAAGCGCAGTGGGATTTCGCCGCAGCAGCACCGATTTGCTGGGTCGCAGCCTGAGTGCACTGGGCCATGTACTTTTCGCGCTCGCCTTTCGGCCAGTCGGCATGGGCGCTCAGTGGCAGCAGCAGGACGACGGGGGCGACGACGGCGAATAAGCTTTTCAGACGCATGCGAGGATGCTCCTTGTGGGTCAATGTCTTGTTATCTGAGGGCGCAAGGGCCGATCAAGTTCAGCACTCTGGCATAAAATCGGACATTTCGCCTTCTGCCAAATCAGGGCGTGAGCGACCGCTCATCTGTGCTAGCATGCCGGGCTCAAGCGTTCTCAGGCTTCGGATGACCTTCAGTCCCGAAGCGGTCGGCGTGCGAATTTTTCCGATTTGAATCCCAGTCACTCTGGTTCGGTTTTCCGGTTGGCCGCAAGGCTCCTGCCGCTGTAAGGCAGGCGTTCGTCATTGAATGGCCTGGATCGGATCTTGTACTGGCTCATCCCAACCCACGTGACCTTTGGTAGGGGTCACCACTAGGAGAGGAGGCGCCATGCCAACTATTACTCTTCCCGACGGCAGTCAACGTTCATTCGATCACCCGGTTTCCGTAGCAGAGGTCGCCGCATCCATTGGTGCGGGTCTGGCCAAGGCCACGCTCGCCGGCAAGGTCAATGGCCAACTGGTCGACGCCAGCGACATCATCAGCAGCGACGCGACCCTGCAAATCATTACGCCAAAGGATGAAGAGGGGCTGGAGATCATTCGCCACTCTTGCGCGCACCTGGTTGGCCACGCGGTCAAACAGCTGTACCCGACCGCGAAGATGGTAATCGGCCCGGTCATCGACGAAGGCTTCTATTATGACATCGCCTACGAGCGTCCTTTCACGCCGGAAGACATGGCGGCCATCGAACAGCGCATGCAGCAGCTGATCGAGAAGGATTACGACGTCATCAAGAAAGTCACTCCGCGCGCCGAAGTGATCGAAGTGTTCAAGGCCCGTGGCGAAGACTACAAGCTGCGCCTGGTCGAAGACATGCCGAACGAGCAGGCCATGGGTCTGTACTATCACGAAGAATACGTCGACATGTGCCGCGGTCCGCACGTGCCTAACACGCGTTTCCTGAAATCCTTCAAGCTGACCAAACTGTCGGGCGCCTACTGGCGTGGCGACGCCAAGAACGAGCAGTTGCAGCGCGTTTACGGCACTGCCTGGGCCGACAAGAAGCAACTGGCGGCATACATCCAGCGCATCGAAGAAGCCGAGAAGCGCGATCACCGCAAGATCGGCAAGCGCCTGGGCCTGTTCCACACTCAGGAAGAGTCGCCGGGCATGGTGTTCTGGCACCCGAATGGCTGGACTTTGTATCAGGTGCTCGAGCAGTACATGCGCAAGATCCAGCGCGACAACGGCTACCTTGAGATCAAGACTCCTCAAGTCGTCGACCGCAGCCTGTGGGAGAAATCCGGGCACTGGGCCAACTACGCCGACAACATGTTCACCACTCAGTCGGAAAACCGCGACTACGCCATCAAGCCGATGAACTGCCCGTGCCACGTGCAGGTGTTCAATCAGGGCCTGAAAAGCTACCGCGAGTTGCCGATGCGTCTGGCCGAGTTCGGTGCCTGTCACCGTAACGAGCCATCGGGTGCGTTGCACGGCATCATGCGTGTGAGAGCGTTCACCCAGGACGACGCGCACATTTTCTGCACCGAAGAGCAGATGCAGGCCGAGTCCGCTGCGTTCATCAAGCTGACCATGGACGTCTATCGCGATTTCGGCTTTACCGAAGTCGAGATGAAGCTGTCCACTCGTCCGGAAAAACGTGTCGGCTCCGATGAGCTGTGGGATCGCGCTGAAGCAGCATTGGCTGCGGCCCTTGATTCTGCTGGCCTGCCGTACGATCTGCAGCCGGGCGAGGGTGCTTTCTACGGGCCGAAGATCGAGTTTTCGCTGAAAGATTGTCTCGGTCGCGTCTGGCAGTGTGGTACCTTGCAGCTCGATTTTAACCTGCCTGTCCGTTTGGGCGCTGAATACGTCTCCGAAGACAACAGTCGCAAACACCCAGTGATGTTGCACCGCGCGATCCTCGGTTCGTTCGAGCGTTTCGTCGGGATTCTGATCGAGCACTACGAAGGTGCCTTCCCTGCGTGGCTCGCGCCAACCCAGGCGGTGATCATGAATATCACTGATAAACAGGCAGATTTTGTTGCAGAGGTTGAAAAAACTCTCAACGAAAGCGGATTTCGTGCCAAGTCCGACTTGAGAAATGAAAAGATCGGCTTTAAAATCCGCGAGCATACTTTGCTCAAGGTTCCCTATCTTTTGGTTATCGGAGATAAGGAAGTCGAGATGCAGACTGTCGCTGTGCGTACTCGTGAAGGTGCTGACCTGGGCTCGATGCCCGTCGCCCAGTTCGCTGAGTTTCTCGCGCAAGCGGTTTCCCGGCGTGGTCGCCCAGATTCGGAGTAATTATTATTAAGCGTGAAATGAGACAAGATAAACGAGCTGCACCGAAAGCCCCGATCAACGAGAATATCTCGGCACGCGAGGTTCGGTTAATTGGCGCTGATGGCGAGCAGATTGGCATCGTCTCGATTGATGAAGCGCTTCGTATCGCTGAAGAAGCAAAGCTTGATCTGGTGGAAATCTCCGCAGATGCAGTCCCGCCTGTTTGCCGGGTGATGGACTACGGCAAATCGATCTTCGAGAAGAAGAAGCAGATTGCCGCGGCGAAGAAAAACCAGAAGCAGATTCAGGTTAAAGAAATCAAGTTTCGTCCAGGGACGGAGGAAGGGGATTACCAGGTAAAACTGCGCAACCTGGTACGTTTCCTGAGTGACGGGGACAGGGCCAAGGTATCCTTGCGATTCCGCGGCCGTGAGATGGCCCACCAGGAGCTGGGGATGGAACTCCTCAAGCGGGTTGAACAAGACCTGCTCGAGTACGGTTCGGTCGAACAGCATCCTAAGATGGAAGGACGCCAGCTGATCATGGTCATCGCCCCGAAAAAGAAGAAGTAATCAACAGGGCACGGCAGGCCTTCTGATTATGTTTATCAACTGAATGCGGAGTATCCGAACATGCCAAAAATGAAAACCAAAAGTGGTGCTGCCAAGCGGTTTCTGAAAACTGCTAACGGCATCAAGCACAAGCACGCTTTCAAGAGCCACATCCTGACTAAAATGTCGACCAAGCGTAAGCGTCAACTGCGCGGTAGCAGCTTGCTGCATCCGTCTGACGTGGCAAAAGTCGAGCGCATGCTGCGCCTTCGTTAATTTAGTCAAGAATAGAGGAAGTAACTCATGGCTCGTGTAAAGCGTGGCGTCATTGCCCGTAAGCGTCACAAAAAAATTCTGAAACTTGCTAAAGGCTACTACGGCGCACGCTCCCGCGTATTCCGTGTTGCCAAGCAAGCGGTAATCAAGGCAGGCCAGTACGCCTACCGTGACCGTCGTCAGAAAAAACGTCAGTTCCGCGCTCTGTGGATCGCTCGTATCAACGCTGGTGCTCGTGTTAACGGTCTGTCCTACAGCCGTTTCATCGCTGGCCTGAAAAAAGCGTCCATCGAGATCGACCGTAAGGTTCTGGCTGATCTGGCAGTGAACGAAAAAGCGGCGTTTGCTGCGATTGTCGAGAAAGCTAAAGCCACCTTGGCTTAAGTACCCCCGACAGTCACCCGGCCTCACCTCTGTGGGGCCAGGTGTTAAACGTCATAAATAGGGGAAGAGCCTTCAAGCTCTTCCCCTATTTTGTATCTGGAGTCTGTACATGGAAAACCTGGATGCGCTGGTCTCTCAAGCACTAGAGGCTGTGCAAAGCGCTGAAGATATCAATGCCCTGGAGCAAATCCGGGTTCAATACCTTGGCAAGAAGGGCGAATTGACTCAGGTGATGAAGACCCTGGGGAATCTGCCGGCCGAAGAGCGTCCGCAAGTCGGTGCGCTGATCAACGTTGCCAAGGAACGTGTTACAGGCGTTCTCAATGCGCGCATGGCATTGTTTGAAGAAGCCGAGCTGGCTGCCAAACTGTCTGCCGAATCCATCGACGTGACATTGCCGGGCCGTGGCCAGACCTCTGGCGGTCTGCACCCGGTCACCCGGACTCTGGAGCGCGTTGAGCAGTTCTTCACCCGCATTGGCTACGGCATTGCCGAAGGCCCAGAGGTCGAAGACGACTACCATAACTTTGAAGCGCTCAACATCCCAGGCCATCACCCGGCCCGGTCGATGCATGACACCTTCTATTTCAATGCCAACATGTTGCTGCGCACCCATACCTCGCCGGTACAGGTCCGCACCATGGAATCGAAGCAGCCGCCGATCCGCATCGTCTGCCCGGGCCGCGTCTATCGCAGCGACTCCGATATCACCCATTCGCCGATGTTCCACCAGGTCGAAGGCCTGCTGGTTGATCGCGACATCAATTTTGCCGATCTCAAAGGCACCATCGAAGAATTCCTGCGGGTGTTCTTCGAAAAAGAACTGGCCGTGCGTTTCCGTCCTTCGTACTTCCCGTTCACCGAGCCATCCGCCGAAGTCGACATGGAATGCGTGATGTGCAGCGGCAAAGGCTGCCGTGTCTGCAAGCAGACTGGCTGGCTGGAAGTGATGGGCTGCGGCATGGTTCACCCGAACGTGCTGCGCATGTCCGGCATCGACCCGGAAGAGTTCTCCGGCTTTGCCTTCGGCATGGGCGTCGAGCGTCTGGCCATGCTCCGTTACGGCGTGAACGACTTGCGTCTGTTCTTCGACAACGACTTGCGGTTCCTCGCGCAATTTCGCTAGTCGTAACGAATTCTTAGGAGAGCAGGATGAAATTCAGTGAACAATGGCTGCGTGGCTGGGTTAGCCCGCAGGTAGATCGCGATGAGCTGGTTGCTCGTCTGTCGATGGCCGGTCTTGAGGTCGATAGCGTTACGCCGGCCGCCGGTGTCTTCAGTGGTGTGGTGGTGGGTGAGGTGCTGAGCACCGAGCAGCATCCGGACGCCGACAAGTTGCGCGTATGCCAGGTCAGCAATGGCGCGGAAACCTTCCAGGTCGTGTGCGGAGCGCCAAACGTGCGCCCGGGCCTGAAGATTCCGTTCGCCATGATTGGCGCAGAGCTGCCGGGCGACTTCAAGATCAAGAAGGCCAAGCTGCGTGGCGTCGAGTCCAACGGCATGCTGTGCTCGCAGGCAGAGCTGCAGGTCGGTGAGGGCAACGACGGTCTGATGGAGCTGCCGGCCGATGCGCCGGTGGGCGAAGATTTCCGTGTGTATCTGGATCTGGAAGACGCCAGCATCGAGGTCGACCTGACCCCGAACCGTGGCGACTGCCTGTCCCTGGCCGGTCTGGCCCGTGAAGTCGGCGCGCTGTACGCCGTGCCGGTAACCCGTCCTGTGGTGGCTGCGGTTGCAGCGGTACACGACGAAGTCCGTTCGGTCGAGGTGCTGGCCCCAGCGGCCTGCCCGCGTTATCTGGGCCGGGTCATCCGTAATGTCGACCTGTCGAAGCCAACTCCGCTGTGGATGGTTGAACGTCTGCGTCGCGCCGACGTGCGCAGCATCGACGCTGCCGTCGACATCACCAACTACGTGATGCTCGAGCTCGGCCAACCGCTGCACGCTTTCGATCTCGCCGAAATCAATGGCGGCATTCGTGTGCGCATGGCTGAAGAGGGCGAGAAGCTGGTTCTGCTTGATGGTCAGGAAGTCAGCCTGCGTAGCGATACGCTGGTCATCGCTGACCACACTCGTGCACTGGCGATCGCCGGTGTCATGGGCGGCGAGCACAGCGGTGTTTCCGCGACCACCCGTGATGTGTTCCTCGAATCTGCGTTCTTTGATCAGATTGCGGTTGCCGGCAAGGCACGTTCTTACGGCTTGCATACCGACGCTTCGCATCGCTACGAGCGTGGCGTTGACTGGCAGCTGGCCCGTGAAGCCATGGAGCGCGCCACTGGCCTGCTGCTGGAAATCACTGGCGGCGAAGCTGGTCCGATCATCGAGACCGTCAGCGAGCAACATCTGCCATCGATTGCACCGATCACTCTGCGCGCGCAGCGCATCACTCAGATGCTCGGCATGGAGATGGATTCGGCACAGGTCGAGCGTCTGCTCAGTGCCTTGGGCCTGAGCATTACCGCTGATGGCGAAGGCCAATGGCGCGTTGAAGTGCCAAGCCATCGCTTCGATATCAGCCTGGAAGTCGACCTGATCGAAGAGCTGGCTCGCCTGTACGGTTACAACCGTCTGCCGGTTCGCTACCCGCAAGCGCGTCTGGCGCCACAGGCCAAGGCCGAAGCGCGTAGTGATCTGCCTGAGCTGCGTCGTCTGCTGGTTGCTCGTGGTTATCAGGAAGCGATCACTTACAGCTTCATCGATCCGCGTCAGTTCGAACTGTTCAATCCAGGTGTCGAGCCGCTGTTGCTGGCCAATCCGATCTCCAACGATATGGCCGCCATGCGCTCGTCGTTGTGGCCAGGTCTGGTCAAGGCGTTGCAGCACAACCTCAACCGTCAGCAGGATCGCGTGCGTCTGTTCGAGAGCGGCCTGCGCTTCGTTGGTCAGCTTGAAGGCTTGAAGCAAGAGCCGATGCTGTCCGGGGTAGTTTGCGGGAGTCGCTTGCCGGAAGGCTGGGCGCAGGGTCGGGATACCGTCGACTTCTTCGACGTGAAGGCTGACGTGGAAGCGGTGCTGGGTTTCGCCGGTGCCCTCGATTCGTTCACCTTTGCTCCGGGCAAGCACCCGGCGCTGCATCCGGGTCAGACCGCGCGCATCGAGCGTGAAGGTCGCGAGGTAGGCTATATCGGTGCAATTCACCCTGAGCTGTCGAAGGCGCTGGGGCTGGATCGTCCGGTGTTCGTCTTCGAGCTGGTTCTGGCGGAAGTGGCGCTCGGTAAAATGCCGAAATTCCACGAGTTGTCTCGCTTTCCTGAAGTGCGTCGTGACCTTGCACTGATCGCGCACAAAGACGTCGCGGCCTCGGCTGTACTGGACGTAATCCGTGAAAATGCAGGCGAATGGCTCACAGAGCTCAGGCTGTTTGACGTGTATCAGGGTAAAGGTATTGATCCTGATAGAAAAAGCCTTGCAGTTGGCTTGACCTGGCAGCATCCATCGCGCACTCTTAATGACGATGAGGTGAATTCGACGACGCAAAATATCCTCACCTCGCTCGAACAAAGGTTGAACGCCACGTTAAGGAAGTGACGTATGGGGGCTTTGACGAAAGCTGAGATGGCGGAACGTCTGTATGAAGAGCTGGGCCTGAACAAGCGGGAAGCCAAGGAATTGGTAGAACTGTTTTTCGAGGAAATCAGGCACGCTCTTGAAGACAACGAGCAGGTCAAATTGTCCGGTTTCGGCAATTTCGACCTTCGGGACAAACGCCAGCGGCCTGGCCGCAACCCGAAAACGGGGGAAGAAATCCCGATCACGGCTCGCCGTGTGGTCACCTTTCGTCCAGGGCAGAAGTTGAAGGCCCGAGTTGAGGCTTATGCTGGAACCAAGTCATAACGACGAACTACCCGTCATCCCGGGCAAACGCTACTTCACCATTGGTGAAGTCAGCGAGCTGTGTGCCGTAAAGCCACACGTGCTGCGCTACTGGGAGCAGGAGTTTCCTCAGCTCAACCCCGTCAAACGCCGCGGGAACCGCCGGTATTATCAGCGCCAGGACGTGCTGATGATCCGGCAGATCCGCGCGCTCCTTTACGATCAGGGTTTCACCATCGGCGGCGCGCGTCTGCGTCTGTCCGGCGACGAAGCCAAAGACGATACCACCCAGTACAAACAGATGATTCGGCAGATGATTGCCGAATTGGAAGATGTCCTGGTGGTGCTCAAGAAATAAAAAGCAGCGTTTGAATACTTCCAGTTTTCAAAAGCTTGCGATATATTCTTGAGCGCTCTTCGAGGTGAAGAGCGAGATGCAACATCAGTCGGGGCGTAGCGCAGTCCGGTAGCGCACTAGCATGGGGTGCTAGGGGTCGAGTGTTCGAATCACTCCGTCCCGACCATATTTTTCAATGACTTAGGCCAATGTTCACAGCATTGGCCTTTTTCATGTGTTTGAGATGCGCGGGGCTGCTCGATCACGCCTGCGACTCGCACTACCAAGTGTTTGGGTTGGTCAGAATGTCCGCTCGTCGAGCAAATAGCACTCTCTGTGCGCCGATCTCCTCTCACTTATTAAGCGCAGCCCCTGCGCCACTGACGGGAGAGAATGATGATCGACGACAACAATGGCCCTGAAGCCCCATACCCGGGTCCAAGCGAGCAAACCCCTGATTCTGGCGAGGGTCATGACTCCGGCCTGGAGCAAGCTGACTCTGAGCCAAAGCAAGGTACCGACGAACGACCAGAGGACTGGAATCCGCCACCCGGCAATCCTGGTTCAGATCAAGATGCCCAGACCGGTCGCGATAACGGCGGCGCAAAATAGGCGCATGGAATTCATATCGTGTACGAGACCCGGCCATCGCGCCGGGTTTTTTATTGCCACCGAATCCTCTCCCAACGTAGCCGAGATTTATGTGGGGACGGTTATCTGGGTTTTAAGGGCGAAGCCGAGCGGCGCCGGCACCTGAATGATCGATCCAGGCGCCGGCAACAAGCGTGTTTACTCGACTATGCAGATCCAGCGGTGGTTGTATCGGTACGGCGCGCGAGTGAAATGAACATCTGAAACCATCTTCATGCCGCGCTCTTGAAGCGCTTCGGTCAGTTGTACGAGTGTCTCTGCCTGGATAGTCATTGCTGTCACCTCGTCAGATTTACTGCGTTCATAATTCTTGACCGAGAGATCAGGCGGCTAATTCATTTTTTCTACAGTAGTCATTCGCGCCGCATAAGCAGGAACACAGCGTTACTTCGCGCCAACTACCTCACCCCATTCAAGCCCGAACCGCCCCAGATACTTCCTCAAGCGATCGGCATCATTGGGTTGCGCCTTGGCCTGCCGGGAAACCCCGAATAACTGTCGGCCGGCATCCGACAGGCTGTCCGCCTGCTGGCACACCTCAATGACAGCCTTCAATTGCAAGCGATCGAACAAGTCCATGCTCTCGCCATCTCCTGGCAACTCAGTCGATAGCGCAGAGGGATGCGCCAAGCCCCACGCATATCGCAATCGTTCGATCTCATCATCGACCTGCGCTTCATCGATGCGCCCGCTGTCGGCCAAAGTTGCCATCCGCGTAATCGATGCGGACAGCTCGCGAAAGTTGCCCAGCCAGGCTGCTGCAGGTGAGCTGGCGAAGGCCAGGTAGCGTCGGCGTGCTTCCAGATTGAAGCGCACCCGCTCACCCTGTTCTCGAGCATGGCGTTCCAGTTCGAAGTCGATGTTCGGCTCGATATCTTCGCGACGGCCGGCGAGGCCGGGCAGGTCGAACGTCCATAGATTGATCCGAGCGTACAGGTCCTCGCGAAACGCGCCTTCGGCGACCCGGCTGCGCAGGTCGCGGTGGGTGCCAGCGATGATCAAAAAATCACTCTCGACTTCCTTGTCCGAGCCCAGCGGGAAGAAGCGTTTCTCTTCGATTGCTTTTAACAGCATCGCTTGTTCGTCTGCGCCGAGCTCACCGATTTCATCGAGAAACAACATGCCACCATCGGCGGCGCGCAGCAGGCCATCGCGAGCGTTCTGCGCGCCGGTGAAGGCGCCTTTGACGTGGCCGAACAAGGCCGACATCGCGCCGTCGCCACGCAAAGTGGCGCAGTTGACTTCGACAAAGCGTCCCTGCATCTGATGGCGATTGCGTTTGAGTTCGTAGATGCGCCGCGCCAGGAAGGATTTGCCGGCGCCGGTCGGGCCGATCAGCAGCATGGGGGCTTTGGAGCGCAGCGCAACGCGCTCGATCTGCTCAATGGAGCGGTTGAAGGCCGGGTTGCGCGTGGCGATGCCGGACTTGAGAAATTCCAGGCCTTCGAGACGTTTGCTGGCGAAGCGTGAAGCAATCCGATCATAGCGCGACAGATCGAGATCGATCAGCGCATGAGTGCCGCAGGCGGGTTCGTTATCGTTCTTGCGCTTGGCGGGGGAGGTCTGGATCAGCCGGGCCGGCAGGTAACGCGCCTCGGTGAGCAGGAACCAGCAGATCTGTGCGACGTGGGTGCCGGTGGTGATGTGGACGAGGTAATCCTCGTGCTCGGTGTCAAAATTGTACGCAGTGGTGAAGTCGTGCAGGGCGCCGTACACCTCCTCGAAATCCCAAGGGTTGCGCAGCGACATTGGATGCAGGCGCACTTCGGTGCTCGGAGAAATCTGCTGGATGTCCGCTCGGACGCGCTCGGCGAGGCTGACGTCGCGCGCGTCGAGGCCGTGAATCAATTCAAGCCGATGGATAGGGAGGTCTGTTTGTTGGCACAGACCTACGCTTGGTCGCCAATAATTCCACCGGCTGGCGCCTTTGCCGACACGATCCAGGGTGGCTCCGATAAATCCGATGGCGACCGTGCGTTTGTTGGGCATGCTTATCTCATAAGATAAATGACGATATGCAATGATAATTTTGCTGGTCTGATTTGTCTTCCATAGATTACCGAGACTCGTCGCATCAGAGGATAAAAGCTAATAAAATCAAAAACATAGCAGAAACATCCATAGCCGCATCCAAAGCTGGCACAGCGGCTGCAATGCTGATGGAAACGAACATGGACACCAAGATATGAAAGACCACACCTACCAGCTTCTCGAAGTCGCCAACGGCAAGCCCATCAAACTCTGGACCGAAGGTGTCCCGGTTGAAAGCGAAGCCCGCGCACAGTTGATGAACACGGCAAAAATGCCGTTCATCTTCAAGCATCTGGCGGTGATGCCCGATGTGCACTTGGGCAAGGGCTCGACAATTGGCAGCGTGATTCCAACGGTCGGCGCGATCATTCCCGCAGCGGTGGGCGTCGACATCGGTTGCGGCATGATCGCTGCGCGTACGTCGCTGACGGCTGCAGATCTGCCAGACAACCTGCATGGATTGCGTACTGCAATCGAACAAGCGGTGCCGCACGGCCGCAGTTCGAATCGTTCGCGGCGAGACAAAGGCGCCTGGGACGAGGTTCCGCAGCAAGCCGATCAGGCCTGGGCGGGGTTGCAGCCGCGCTTCAAATTGATCACCGACAAGTATCCGAAACTGGCCAATACCAACAACCGGGCACATTTGGGGACGCTCGGCAGTGGCAACCACTTCGTCGAAGTGTGCCTGGATGAAGCCAACCGTGTCTGGTTCATGTTGCACAGCGGTTCGCGTGGCGTCGGCAACGCTATCGGCAACCTGTTCATCCAGATGGCCCAAGCCGATATGCGTCAGCACATTGCCAACCTGCCGGACCGTGACCTGGCCTATTTCGAAGAGGGCAGTCAGCATTTTGATGATTACGTGGAGGCGGTTGGCTGGGCGCAGGACTTCGCCAGACAGAACCGTGAACTGATGATGCGCGCAGTGATTCAGGCCACGCGGCAGATCATCCACAAGCCTTTCGAGGTCGCGCTCGAAGCGGTCAATTGCCATCACAACTACGTGCAGAAGGAACGGCATTACGGTGAAGACGTGCTGATTACCCGCAAAGGCGCCGTGTCAGCGAAGAAGGGCGAGCTGGGGATTATTCCGGGCTCGATGGGCGCCAAGAGCTTCATCGTTCGCGGTCTGGGCAATGAAGAGTCATTCAGTTCCTGCAGCCATGGCGCCGGCCGCACCATGAGCCGCACGAAGGCGAAGAATACCTTCACCGTCGCCGATCAGATTCGCGCCACCGCCCACGTGGAATGCCGCAAGGACGAAGCGGTGATTGACGAAATTCCGATGGCCTACAAGGACATCGACAAAGTCATGCACGCCCAGCGTGAGCTGGTGGAAGTGCTGCACACCCTGCGTCAGGTGGTGTGCGTCAAAGGTTAAGCAATCGGTACTGGCGCGAACGCCTTTGGGCCGCGTCGTCCGGCACGGCAGCGTTTCATCGCGGCTGAGCCTGAGCGAGAAGTACCGACACTATTGAAAACTCAGGAAGATTCACGACGGCTAAATGGTACCTCCGAGACACCGTCGGGCTGAACGCGTAAGGGATTGGCAATGAAAGACATAATTGAACTGGACGGCGCCATTGGTGGTGGCCAGGTGTTGCGCAGTGCGCTGAGCCTGTCGATGGTGACAGGCCGGGCGTTTCGTATTAAACAGATCCGCGCCAGACGCAGCCGTCCGGGACTGCTGCGTCAACATCTGACAGCCGTGATGGCGGCGGCCGAGGTTTGTGGTGCAGAGATATCTGGTGCGCATCTGGGGTCGCAAGCCCTGAGCTTCGAACCGGGCGAGATTCGCGGAGGCAACTTTCAGTTCGCTATTGGCACGGCGGGCAGTTGCACGCTGGTGCTACAGACGCTGTTGCCAGCCTTGTTGCAGGCGCCGCAGGCCAGCCGAGTGACGATCTCCGGTGGCACCCACAATCCGCTGGCACCGCCGACGGATTTCCTCTCGCGCAGTTGGCTACCGCTGCTGCGGCGCATGGGCGGCGATGTCGAGCTGGAGTTGCTGCGTCATGGTTTCGTACCGGCTGGCGGTGGCGAGATTGCCGTGACGGTGCAGCCGTCGCGCCTGACGCGACTGGATGTGTGTGAGCGCGGCGAGGCGATTTCACGGCAGGCTCTGGCGCTGACTGCCGGACTTGCGCCTACCGTCGCTCAGCGAGAACTGAGCCAAGTGGCCAAGCGGTTGAACTGGCTTGCGGAGGCGCTGCAAGCGGTGACGCTTGATCCGACACGCGGCCCGGGCAATGTGTTATTGCTGGAGTACGTTTTCGAACACGTCACTGAAGTGTTCAGCGCATTTGGCCAAGTGTCGTTACGCGCTGAGAAAGTAGCGGATGCCGCGATCAATCAGGCTGCTGACTGGCTGCGTAGTGGTGCTGCGGTGGCTGAGCATCTGGCCGATCAGTTGCTGTTACCGATGGCGCTGGCCGGCGGTGGATCGTTCACCACGCCGCGCATGACTGATCATTTGCGCAGCAACATTGAAGTCATCCAGCTGTTTTTGCCCGTCCGTATTGATTGTCAGGAGGAGGGCAGTGATCGCTTGCGGATAGCAGTTTCACCAACTCATTAGTAGCGACCTGCGATCCCGAAGACAGTCGCAAAACCTCACTGAGAGCGCCACTAGCCCTCAGCCATTAGCACATTCGACCTAATTGCCCCTGTTCCGGCTCGACCTTAAAGTCCTGTCGCTTGGCAGCTGACTGTCAAATTTTTCCCGTACAAAATCAAAAAGGTCGATCTGCAATGAACTCATCAAGGACTATTCCGGTTCTCGCTTTAATCGCAACACTGGTCCTCGCGGTCACTGGATGCCAGACCGTAAAGCCGGGGGAGAGTGATCTCAAGAATCGCGCACAGACCACCATTGGCAAACCCGTGATCAAGGTTTCAAACATCCGCAGCGACTTCAATACAACGTTCTATACCGCTCAAACCGAAAGCGGTGAATATACGTGCGAGCTGCCGAGCGGCCCGATGGTAGCTCTGGGTTCCATGGGCATGGGACTGGGCGCTCAGTGCACCAAGCAATGAAGAACCAGTCTCTTCGCCGCTAAAAAAAGAAAGGCCAATGTCGATGACATTGGCCTTTTTCTTTAACGAATACTCGGCGCAGATCAGCTGGTTTTCGAGTTCAGCTTGCGCAGTTCTTCATAGGTCGCCGACTGCACGAACCAAAAGCCGGAGACGATGCACCAGCCCAGGGTGCCGCCTACGAACATACCGAGACCCGAGAGAAAGCTCTGGCTCATCATGAAGAGGGAAACGATCAGGATGACCGCCAATGCGATGTAGAGAACGATGTTGTTGACGCCGATGACGAAATCTTTCATTTGCATTCCTTGGATGTATTTTCCTCTGGCCGCCCTCTATGGCGGCCAGTGCGCGCATCATATTGATATCACCCGGTGTTGCGCTAGTTTCGGTGCCGGATTTTCGTTACTAAAAGCGAAACCACTCTTACTGAGCGGGTTTTTTATCCAGGTCTCTGGAGTCGCTCGACGTCGCCGCATCCTTCTCTGTCTCATGCGGCTCTGATCCCGCGTTGGCGCCTGAGGACTCTTCGCCTTTCTTGTTTGCCTTCTCGTCATGGTCGCGAGAGCTTTCTGCATGATTGACGCCGGGCAAGGCCGTGGCAGGGGTTGCTGCGCCCGCCGTGGATTCGGCTGCCGAAGCGTGAATCGGGCCGATCAGGCACAGGCTGAAAAACGACAAGGCGAAAATTTTCTTGTTCATCACGTGGGCCTTCTGCGCGGTTGGATGTACAGCGTTGGATAGGCCTGTCTGGCAAAGGTGCGCGGTACTGGACGAGCGGCGAATTTCACCCTGATGAAAAAAATCCTGACAGCAGGCAAATTGCTGGCCCCCAGAGACATTTCGCCCCGGCAAAATCGCCTTCTTTCAAAAGGTTAGGTTGGCTATATGCGGACGATTGTTATCACCGTTGCGATGCTTTCCCTGGCTTTGATCGCCTCGGGAGTGCAGGCAAAAGAGTTAAGCAGAGGCCATCGCTTTGCCTGCAGTTGGGGCTCGGATATCGCTGCCGGGGCGCAGCGATCGAAATTGTCTGGAGTTTCACTGTATGGCGCGCGCAAGCAATTGCAGGTTCGCCGGTTCCAGCAGCCATGGATGCGCATGACCGCGATGGGGATTACCGAGCAGACCTACAACAGCAGTTCCAAGCTCAAACCGGCAGCGGTCAAGCAGACCTATTATGAGCAATGCGTACGCCATGAGTTGGCTCGGCGCTGATGCCTCTTTATCCAGCACTGGTAACACAGCTTAGGAATCGCCAGAACCCTTGGCGACTGCCGGCCCGGCCACCCGCGGCAACGGCTTGCTCTGCATCAACGCATCCAGAGCCTTGCGATACCCCTGACCGCCAAGCGCCATGCTGTTGTTATGCGTTGCTCCGGGCACCAGCAGCAGGCGCTTGGGCTGCTCAGCGGCATTGAACAGCTGCTCGCTGAAGCGCGGCGGCACGAAGGCATCAGCCAGGCCATGCACCACCAAAAGCGGCATATGAATATCGGCGATCTTGTCGATGGAGTCGAATTTCTGCGAGAGCAACCAGCGCACCGGGAGCGAGGTGTTGGCCACGGCGGCGGCTACGTCGGCGAGAGAAGTGAAGGTCGATTCAATGACCAGACCGCGTACCGGCAGAGGTGTGTGGTTGCGCGCCGCGTTCTGTCCCAGTTCGGCCGCCAGATCAATCGCCACCGCGCCACCGAGAGAGTGGCCGTAGATCAGGCGCTTGTTCGGGTCCGGTTGCAGCAACTGGAAGCGCTCCCACGCCACGCGGGCATCTTCATAAACGCTGCTTTCGGATGGTAGATCACCCTTGCTTTGGCCGAACCCTCGATAATCGATGGCCAGCACCGAATAGCCCGCCGCGCGTAGTTGCTCTATGCGGAACAACTGTCCGGTGAGGTTCCAGCGCACGCCATGCAAGTAAAGGATTGCCGGGGCATTGGCACGTTCCGCCGGCCACCACCAGGCATGGATGTTCTGCCCGGCCTTGAAACTCTTCGGATGCAGATCGAGTTCCTGAACGCTGCCGGGCAGTCCGCGATACCAGCCGGCAGTGCCCGGCTCAATGCGAAAAAGCAGTTTGCGCTCGGTGTGTTCCAGCACCGCACAACTCGTCGGCACGCCAATGATCAGCGCGGCCATCATGGCGAATGCCAGGCGGCGGCGTCGCAGACGAGTCAGCAAGGACAGGAACATTAATCGTTTCACCACGGCGCAGACAAAGAACGCTTTTTACCAGATGCCTCGGTCTGCGCGTGATTATTTTCGACCACCGTTCATGTGCAACGATTACAAGATGCTGCAATCACTCACGCCACTTGCAGTACGATCTTGCCGATATGATCGCCGCCCTCCATGCGGGCATGGGCCTGAGCCGCGTCAGCCAGCGGGTAAACCTTGTCGATGATCGGCAGGCAGCGCCCGGCGCTGAGGGCAGGCCAAACGTGTTCTTGCAGTTGACCGGCGATGGCGGCTTTCTCCGCAGCGGTACGCGCGCGCAGCAGCGAACCGGTGACCACCGCGCGTTTGCCGAGGATCGCCAGCAGATCGATGTCGTTGGCGCGGGCGCCGCCGAGGAAACCGAGCATCACCAGTCGGCCGTCCATCGCCAGTGCGCTGATGTTGCCGTTCAGATACGAGCCACCCATGATGTCGAGAATCACGTTCACGCCTTGATCTGCGGTCTTCTCGGCAATGACCTTGGCAAAATCTTCTTCCCGATAGTTGATCGGCTGCCCGCCAAGTTTGCTGATTGCGGCGCATTTTTCAGGACTGCCGGCGGTGGCGAACGCCTCAATACCGAATTCACGGCAGAGCATCAGCGCGGTGGTACCGATGCCGCTGGTGCCGCCGTGAATCAGCACGCGCTGGCCGGCCTTGGCACCGCCGAGGCCGAACAGGTTGGCCCAGACGGTGAAAAACGTTTCCGGAATCGCGGCGGCCTGGACCCAATCGACTCCATCCGGCACAGGCAAAGTCTGGCCGGCTGGTACCGCGCAATACTCGGCGTATCCGCCGCCATTGGTCAGTGCGCACACACGATCGCCCACAGCGAACCGCGTAACTCCGGGACCCAGTGCAACCACTTCGCCAGCCACTTCCAGGCCGGGAATCGGGTCCATCCCGGGTTTCATCGGATACTTGCCGGCGCGCTGCAAGGCATCCGGACGATTGATGCCGGCAGCGTGAACGCGGATAAGCAGTTGGCCTTCGCCAACGGTCGGCAAAGGCACGCGCCTGGCTTGCAATACTTCAGGGTCGCCGGGTTCGGTGATTTCAATGCGGGTCATTTCGTTGGGCAGTGACATTGTCGATTCCTGTGAAAAAGGTCGTGTAGATGGGAACGCTGGCAGCGCGCAATGATTCCCTTCAGTTCGCCGCGCAACGGGGTTCAGTTGTAGAGGGCAGCCAGCGCATGGCTTGCTCCAGCAGTAGAGCGACGACGATCGCGCCAGCGGCGATCACAAACAGCAGCGTGTGCTGGCCGCCCGAGGCATTGAACAATGCCGAATAGGCAAACCCGGCCAGCGCCTGAAAGGTTGCGAATGACACAGTGGCACGGCTCCAGGCGATCTGCTGACGGTGATGCGACGGCACCAGTTCATGCACCCGGGCCAAGGCCAGCGGCACGATGCCCGGCGGGAACGAGCCGAGAATCACCGCCAGTAAAGCCAGCGCCAGAAATGAATGGGAGACGGCCAGCAAACCGAGGGCGATGGCTTGCACTACCAACACCAGTCGAATACCAGTGCGGGCGCCGAGCTGGTCGGCCAGGAAGCCGTAAGTCACCGGCCCGACAATCGCCCCCAGGCCATACATGACCCAGACCATTGCGCCGATATGCGCCCCGGCACCCAATCCACGCGCTACGTAATCCACCAGAAACACCATGGCAGGCACCAGCCCGGCGGCCATGAACGCGTATTGAGCGAATAACAGGTAAACGCCCGACGGTGTTGGCTCATCAGCCGACGTTGCGTGCGCAGCCACGGCATGCGTGGTATCCGCAGGCCAGCCGAACCAGCTCACCGCGGTCAGCAACAACGCCAGCGCGCCCAGTCCCAGCCATGTTGCCTGCAAGCCAAGAGTCAGCAGTGGCGGCACGATGGTGCCGGAGCCGGCAATCCCCAGGCCGATGCCGAGGAAGATTGCGCCACTGGCCAAGCCTCTGCGAGCAGCCGGAACGTGAGGCAGCACGGTTGCCGCCACCAGCACCATGATCGCGCCACCAGCAATCCCGGAGAGCAAACGCCAGCCGAAGAACCAGCTCACCGACAGCGGATAAGCACAGGCAAAAAATGCCGCCGTGACCGCCAGCATCATCAGGCGCAAGGCGTTGCGGTTGCCTGTTCGGTGAGCCATGGGCCGACCGAGCAGGGCGCCGATCAAGTAGCCGACCAGATTGGCCGCGCCGAGGTAGACGACATCATTGGCCGAAAACCACTGCGCCTGAATCAGCGAAGGGATCAATGGCGTGTAAGCGAAACGCGCCAGACCAATGCTGACCAGACTGGCGCAAAGTCCGGCGAAGATCGGCAGCCAGATGCCGGTAGAGTTTGCAGTACGCATGATCGCGATCTCACGAGAGGTGTATGGCGCTCAGCTTATCGGCTATCGTTGCTGCGTATATGCAGCGATTAAGCGGCACGATGATGCAAAAATGCTTCAAAGAGGATGCATATGAATTGGGATGATGCGCGGGTGTTTCTGGCGGTCTGTCGCGAGTCGACATTGAGAGGGGCTGCGCGTGTACTCGGCGTCGATCAGGCCACGGTCGGACGGCGCATTACTGCGCTGGAGAAGGCATTGAGCGCGACGCTGTTCCTGCGTACCTCCGACGGTTATGCGCTGACCGCCGTTGGTGAAGCGGCACGTAAAAGTGTGGAAAAGATGGAGCATTCGGCGCTGGAACTGGAGCGGCACATCCATGGGCTGGATGATCGTCTGACCGGTAACGTACGGGTCAGCACCACCGACTCGATGGCCATTGACTTCATCATCCCGGCGATGGCGCGCCTGCATGATCAACATCCAGATGTGCAGATCCAGCTGGATGCGTCGACGCAAATCCTCAGTCTGGCCAAGCGCGAGGCCGATATCGCGGTGCGCAATACCCGGCCGGATAACCCCGATCTCATCGCTCGACGGATCGCCCGTTGGCCTGTAGGACTTTTCGCAGCAAAGGCCTATGTCGATCGCCATGGAGAACCACAGCCCGGCAGCGCTTTCGAGGGCCATGATCTGGTGGTCTATCAGCCGTACTTACAGAGCAAAAAAGACCTCACGCTGGTCTCTGAACCGTTGACCCGCGGACGCATCGTCACCACGCTCAGCTCCAGCCTTCTGGTGCGCCGCTCTATTGCCGCCGGCCTCGGGGTAGGCGAGATACCTGTTTACATGGGCGAACGCGACGGCCTGGTCAGACTCTGGCCGGAGCGGACCCGGCCGCAGCCGTATGAAGTCTGGCTGGTCACCCACGCCGACTTGCGCCACACCGCGCGGGTACGGGCCGTGATCGAGCAGATCGTGGAGGCGTTTGCGCCGGAAAACCAATAGTGAGTTCAGGCCTTTGCCGAGGCTACAACGTCTGACGAAACAGCCTACGTCCGAGGCAGAATGGGCCGGCTTGTTGTAGGCAGTGATGAGTTCTATTGTGACCGCAGCTCGATGCGAACCTCAGTTACGCATCAAAACGGAGAGCCAGGGAAGGCCGCGTAGCCGCAGAAAGGTGTCGAATTGAAAATCAGGGAAGTGAATCAATATGCAGTCACGGACAGATCGGACGCGGGGCGGGACAGGCAAACCATGAGCAGCATAAGTCGCGAAGAATTCGATGCCAGGATAGAGACCATCGAGACGAGGATGGATGGCCGCGTGGCAGAAATGCGCGCCGACATTCGCGGGTTCCTGGCTGCTCAGGCAGAGCGGGACAAGGTCTATCTTGAACGGGACAAGGCACTGCAGGAACGGGACAAGCGTTATGACCTGATGTGGATGGGCGTGCAGAAAATTGCCGACGAATCGCGGGAAGCGATCAGACAGGCATCGACGGTCAAGGCCAATTACTGGGCTGCCACCACTGTGCATTTCCTCGGCGTGGCTTCCTTGCTGGTTGGCGCACATTTCGCCAATCAGGCGGCGGTGTTGACCACCATACAGACCACGCTGGCAGCGATTCAGATTGGCAAAGAGGTATCGTCACCCAAACCTGTCGTACAGCCCTCAACAGTGCCGCCGCAATAAAAAACGGCCTTCATTGGAAGGCCGTTCTGCATCGCGCCAGATCATGGCATTTCCGGCAACTCGTGAGGGCGCAAGTCGAACACCAGCACTTCGGCATCGATACCGTTGCTCAAAGTGAGCAGCTGTTCTTCACGAACCCGCACGCCGTCGCCTTCCTGCAAGGCTTGGCCATTGAGTTCGACACTGCCACGCGCAACGTGCACGTAGGCGTAACGACTGGCCGGCAATTTCAGCGTGGCACTTTCCTTGCCGTCGAATAACCCGGCGTAGACCCGCGCATCCTGACGGACTTTCAGAGAACCGTTGCTACCGTCCGGCGAGATGATCAGTTGCAGACGACCGCGTTTTTTCTGCGCGCTGAAGTGTTCCTGTTGATAGCGCGGCTTGGCGCCACTGACATCCGGCACGATCCAGATTTGCAGAAAGTGCACGGGCTTGGTGGCCGAGTGGTTGAACTCACTGTGCGCCACGCCGCTGCCGGCACTCATCAATTGCACATCACCGGGGCGGATCACCGAGCCAGTGCCGAGGGTGTCCTTGTGTTCCAGCGCGCCTTCGAGCACATAGGAAAAGATCTCCATGTCGCGGTGCGGGTGCTGGCCAAAACCTTTGCCGGCTGCGACGCGGTCATCGTTGATCACCAGCAGATCGGAGAAACCCTGTTCACGCGGGTTGCGGTAGCTGGCGAAAGAAAAGGTGTGAAACGACTTCAACCAGCCGTGATTGGCGAGGCCGCGATCGGAGGCTTTGCGAAGAGTCAGCATGATGAAATCTCCTGGCTGGACGTGAATTCGTCCGAGTGAGGAGAAGGTTACTGGTTACCTTGGGAGGCAATAAGTAGATCGAAATTGAAAGACTGTCCGGCTCAGGTTGACAGTTTTGCGTTATGGTTCACGTATTCGATTACGCTCATCACGACTCAGTTGGCCATAATGCCCCGGCTGTAGCGTGCGTATTGACCCTTGAATATGTGTGATGCCTACCATGAAAACCGTGGCAATGGTGCTGTTCCCCGACTTTCTGATGCTCGACATGGCCGGGCCGCTGGAAGTGTTTTCAGTCGCCAACCGTTATCTGAAACCTGATTTGCACTATCAACTGACGACACTAGGGACGGAGCGCGGCTTGCTCAAGGCTTCCAATGGTGTACAGGTTCAGGCTGATCTGCACATCGACGAGGCGGCCGAGCGCTATGACCTGTTATTGGTGCCCGGCGGCCCCGGCGCCTATAACCAGAGATTTCCCGAGCTGTTTGGCTGGTTGAAAAAAGCCGTGCCGCGCGCGGAGCGTTACGGTTCGATTTGCACTGGCGCATTCATCCTCGGCCATGCCTGCCTGCTTGACGGTTATCGCGTCACCACGCACTGGAACTACACCGAGCGCCTGATCAAGGCTTTCCCGAAAACCACGGTGACCACCGACCAGATCTACGTTGAGGATCGCAATCTCATCACTTCGGGCGGCGTGACCGCTGGCATCGATCTGGCACTGGCGGTGGTGGCCAGGGATCACGGCAAGAAAATCGCCCAGGACGTCGCCAAGGTTTTGTTGGTGGTGATGAAGCGTCAGGGTGGGCAAGCCCAGTTCAGCCCATTGATGGCGGCCGTCTCACCGCAACAAACGCCCATCACCCGCGCGCAGAATTACGTACTTGAACACTTGGATGAGCCCTTCACAGTCGAGCGCATGGCCGGATTGGCCAATATGAGCGCACGGCACTTTGCTCGCCTGTTCGCCCGTGACGTCAACATGACTCCCATGGAGTTTCTGCAGAATGCCCGCATTGACTGCGCGCGAAACCTGTTGGAAACCAGCGATCTGCCGCTGAAAACCATCGCCTACAAAAGTGGTTTCGGCAGTGTCCGGCACATGCGCTCGCTATTCGCCGAAAAGCTCGGTCTTACGCCGTTACAATACCGCGAACAGTTCAGCTAGAGCGGTTCTGTCCGTCAGACGCAGCCGGATGTCCGTGCTGCGTCGGCTCCGGCGGTTGTATCGTCACGCAACAGTGCCAAGATGTTTGGCATGAATAATCACAACGACACAAGCCAAGGTTCGGTGCTGCGTTTTGGCCCCTACGCCTTTCATGTGCGCCAGCGTCTGGTTCTTGAAGGCGAGCAGCCGCTGCGCATGGGTGGGCGCGCCATGGACATTCTTCAGGTGCTGCTCGAACACGCGGGCGAGGTAGTCAGCAAAGAGCAGTTGATTGCTCGTGTGTGGCCGACATCGATCGTTGAAGAGATCAACCTGCGGGTGCACATCGCGGCGTTGCGCCGCGCACTGGGCGACGGCACCAACGGCCAGCGTTACATCATTCACGTGGCGCAGTGCGGCTACAGCTTTGTCGCCCCGATGGAGCAGGGCACAAGTGATGCGCTGCACATGCCCGCTGCCGCCCTCACGCCACTGCACAATCTTCCGGCACGACTGACGCCAGTCAGTGGGCGCGACGCCCTGATCGGTAGTCTGGTTCGACAAATGCCGGTGTGCCGCTTGATGACCATTACCGGTGCGCCGGGTGTTGGCAAAACCACTGTGGCACTGCGCGTGGCGGAGTTGCTGCTGCAATACTTTCGTGATGGCGCCTGGTGGGTCGACCTTGCCATGCTCGAAGATGACAAACCCTTGCTCGACCACCTGTTGCACGCCCTGAATACAGACTTTTTCACACTGTCCGGTCGGCACGCCTTGTTGGTGCTGGATAACTGCGATCACCGGCGCGACAGTTGCGCGACTCTGGTAGAGACCCTGTTGCATGCCGCGCCTCGCCTGTCGATTCTGGTCACCGGCCGCGAAGCCTTGCACATTCCACAGGAAGCCGTTCATCACGTGCCGCTGCTGGCGATTCCCAAGCGCTCTACATTGAACTCCGTCGAGGAAGCCATGGGCTATCCGGCGGTGCAGCTATTCGTCAATCGCGCGCGAGCGCGGCAACAGGGCTTCAGTTTGCGTCAACAGGATTTGTCAGGCGTGCGCGAGATCTGCCGTCAACTGGACGGTCTGCCGCTGGCGATCGAGCTCGCCGCTGCGCAGATCGATGCGCTGGGCTTGATCGGCTTACAGGCCCAGGTTGAAAACGGTCTGCAGTTGCTTGGCCAAGGCCGGCGCACCGCAGAACCACGTCATCAGTCAATGGCCGCTGCGATCGATTGGAGCTTCCAGTACCTGACGGAAATGGAACAGCGGGTGCTGCTGCGTCTGTCGGTGTTCAGCACGGGCTTTACTCTGGAGGCTGCGCTGAGCGTGATCAGCAGCGTGGATCTGGCGGGATCCAGGTTGAGCGCAATTATCGAAGGGTTGGCGCGCAAGTCACTGCTCATTCAAGAACCCAACCGGGCAACGGCACGCTATTGGATGCTCAACACCGTGCGCCGCTATGCCCGTGATCGCTTTGAGCGCAGCGACGACAGGCTCGAACTGCAACAGCGTCATGCGCGCTATCTCAGCCGCACGCGCAATGCGTCAGGCCAGGCACTGCTCGCGCAGGCTGTCGAGTAGCAGGCGGACCTTGCGCAAGTCCGGGGTGGCGTAGCCTTCGGTGAAGCGCTGGTAAATGGGGCTGAGCAAATCCCATGCTTCGCGATGGCGGGACTGGCGCTGCCATAATCGGGCGAGGTCCGTGGCGCTGCGCAGCTCCCAGGCCAACGCGCCCTGGCTTCTGGCGATGGCCAGAGCTTGTTGCAGGGTTTGTTCGGCTTCTCGGGTTTCAGCGGTGTCTGAGCAGGCCGATTCGCGAGCAGGCTCGCTCCCACAGGAAACAGCGCACAACTCGGAATTTGCGCCCGACACCGACCCCTTGTGGGAGCGAGCCTGCTCGCGAAGGGGCCATTCTGAACCCTTCACTAATGCCACCGCCCGTGCCCGCAGTATCTCCGCTGCACTCCAACCCGCATCCCCGGTGCGCGCGCGCTCCACCAGTGCATCATCGACAAAACGCTCATCCAGCGTAACCATCACTTCCCGGATCAAACCGCTGCTCTGCGTCGATACCGGCGCGGCATTATCCGGATCGATCACCTGCGCGTAGTGCCGCGCCCAATTATTGAACAGCAGTACCGAATGCTTCTGCGACTGCTCCAGCAACAATTGCAGGAGCGCGCGGGCGTTGGCGGCGTCGCCGTTGTAATGGGCGATCAGACAACTGGCCAGCGCCAGCGTGTAGCAGATCGATGTGCCATGGTCGATCTGCACGGCAATATCCAGCGCCTGCCGTGCCGCGCGCCATGCCTGTTCTGGCAGACCCTGCAGCCATAGCACGCGGGCCAGTACCGTCAGCGAAGCGACGCTCTGGTCGTACTGCACGCCAAAGCCATGGGTGAAACGATTGAGATGGCCGCTGTGGGCCATGCGTTGCAGCACCTGCTCGGCATGTACGCGGGCCTGCGGTTGGTCGCCGGCATAATGCAGGGCCAGCACGCGCAAGCGATGCGTGCTTAGCGACAGCAATGGCTCGCCGTGCACACCGATGCGATCAAATTGCTCACTCTGCGCCAGCGCCATGCGGTAATGCCCGCAACTCAGATTGACCGCCATATGCCCCGATATCGCACGCAGTTGCCCGGCCAGATCGCCGTGTTCCTCGGCCAATTGGCAGGCGTCGACGAAGGCCTGAATGGTTTGTGGCGTGCCGCCCCAGGTGTGATAGCTGGCGCTACCGAGCGCCAGTTTCAAGGCGATTTGCAGGCGAGGGCAGGGCGGTAGCAGCGAGTCTGCTGGCGAAGCCTCCAGCAAACTCAGTGCCCGGCGCACATAGCGGCTGTAATCGCGCAGCAACGACAGCTCCTGCCACAACGGTGCCGACGCGGCTGCCAGTTGCACGCCCAGCTCATCCGGGCCCGGCCCGTCGAGGCTCCAGTCCAGCGCCGCGCGCAAATCCTCCAGCCCCCTGGCATAGCGCTCCATCCACAATACAGTCGGAGTATTGTCCCAATCCGCCTGCGCCTGCTGCATCAGTGTCAGGCAGCGCTCGGCGTGGCGTTGGCGGGTTGCGCTGAGCTCGGTGGCCTGTTCGAGTTTTTCCAGTGCGTAGTGGCGCGTGGTGTCGAGCAACCGGTAGAAAACATCTTCGTCGCCCACTTCGACGCTCAGCAGGGATTTGGCCACCAATTGCGTGACTGCGGTGAACACCGCGCCGGGATCAATCTGTTGGCCGATGACCACCGCTGCCGCCGAGGCGAGGGTGAAGCTGCCGCGGAAAATCCCCAGTCGCCGCAGACAGGTTTGTTCGCAGGCGTTGAGCAGGTTGAAGCTCCAGTCCATCGTTGCGCGCAGGGTCAGGTGGCGCTCGGCGCTGCTGGGGTGTCCAGCCGACAATGGCGGCAAACCCTCGCGCAATTGCTTGAGCAATCCGTCCATGCCCAATTCGCTGACCTGTGCGGCGGCCAGTTCCAGCGCCAGCGGAATGCCGTCCAGGCGCTGGCAGATTTCGATCGCCTGCGGTAGCTCGGCGCGACTCAGTTGAAAGCTTTCCCGCGCCGCGGTGGCGCGCTCGACAAACAGTTGTAGCGCAGCAAAGCCCAGCGCCTGAGCCGGCTCCATCGGCGTCGACATGGACGGGCATTCGAGCGATTCCAGACGCTGCACGAATTCGCCCTCCGCGCGCAGGCTCTCGCGGCTGGTGGCGAGGATATGCACCTTTGGCGCTCCCCGCAGAATCTGCTCGCTGAGCGACGCGACCGCATCGATCAAGTGCTCGCAGTTGTCGATCACCAACAACATTTGCCGTTCTCGCAGGCCGTCGACCAGACTAGCCTGCGCATCGCCTTCTGGCGCGGACAGATCAAGTAGCGTCGCCAGATGCGAGCCGATCAGCGCGGGATCGGCGATGGGCGCCAAGTCCACCAGGCGGATGCCGTCGCGATACTGGTCGAGCAATTGTTCGGCGACGCGCAGGGCGACGGTGGTCTTGCCGATGCCGCCGGGACCGACCAGAGTGATGCAGCGTCGGCGCGGCAGTTGCGCGATCAGGTGATCGATCACGGGCTGGCGCCCAATCATTCGCGTACGGCGCAGCGGCAGGTTGTGTCTGGCGACGGGCATCGCCGGTTTTTGTTCGATGCTGTCGAGCACGATCGGTGCGACAAAACTGTAGCCGCGCTGCGCCACGGTGACTATGTAGCGCTGACCGTTCTGTCCGTCGCCCAGCGCTTTGCGCAGGGCCGCCATGTGCACGCGCAGATTGATGTCTTCGACGACGCTGTCTGGCCAGACGCCGGCCATCAATTGCTGTTTGCTCACCACTTCACCGGCGTGGGCCAGCAAAATCAGGAGGATATCCATCGCCCGCCGTCCCAGGCGCAGAGGCTGTTGGCCTTCAATTAGCAGTCGTTGCCCGGGATGAATCCGATAGGGGCCAAACGCAATGGCCTGATTCGGGGAGAAACTCAACAGCGCGCTCCTGCGGTGATGCGGCGGACAGGGCGAATCAGTCCCTGGCGCATGCGCAGGCCGTCTGATCCGGGGTGTCCGGGCATAATCCTCAGGTTTGAGCATCAGTGCAACGGGTGGCGTAACGGCAGCAGTCAAAACACCGCAGGCTGCGCTGCGTTGTTTTTCGGCTTGCCCATGACTCGACAGCGCCAGGCGAAGGGATTGATGCCCTCGCTGCGGGTGAACATGTGGCAGAAGTGCGCCTGATCGCAGAAGCCGCATTCGAGGCTGATTTGCGTCAGGCTCAAGTCGGTGTGCTGGATCAGCAACTTGGCCCGGGCCAGGCGCTGGGCGCGGATCCAGTCCTGTGGCGACAGGCCGGTGCTGCATTTGAATGCACGGGAGAAGTGACTGCGCGACAGTGCACATGCCCGGGCCAGCTCAGCCACTTCCAGGCTTTCGCCCAGTCGATCGAGGATCAACTGTTTGATCTGGCGTTCGCGCTGCGGACTGAGTCCGCCAGTCGTGTTTTTCCGCGGTTCGCAGGCAGGGGCGAGGGCGACGGTTTGCTGTAGATAAGCCATGGCCAAGGTCCGTGTCGGTGGGGAATACACGGTCGGCGCATTCCCTCAGGTCAAAAAAGCAACGCTGCGCAGAGGGCTTCATTGTTGGGCGAGGGCTTGAGGCTGACGAGTTAATCGTTGTTAATTTCCTCGCTCAGGCTGGAACTCAGCACATCATTGCAAGTCAGCGCCCGGTGCTTTGCGCGACGATGTCGACAAAGCACGGCCGCCGTTGGCCAGGTTCAAAGGGGAATGCAATGAAAGGCTTGGTGAAAGCAGCAGCGGCCCTGGCGGTCATGCTGGCAATGTCCGGCGCGATGGCGCAGGCACCGCAGGTGGGCACTCAGGCGCCGGGTTATTTCCGCTTGGCGGTGGGCGATTACGAAGTCACCGCGTTGTTCGACGGTTACAACGATTTGTCGCCGAAGTTGTTGCAGGGCATGAGCCAGAGTCAGATTCGCGCGCTGCTCGCACGCCGTTCGATTGAAACCCCGGGCGTGCAGACGGCGTTCAATGCCTTTCTGGTCAACACCGGCACGCAACTGATTCTGGTCGACACCGGCGCAGGGCAGTGCATCGGCGCCACCGCAGGCCAACTCTCGGCCAACATGCAGGCCGCCGGTTACAAGCCTGAGCAGGTCGACACAATTTTGCTGACCCACCTGCACCTCGATCACGTCTGCGGTCTGGTCGATGCAGAGAAGAAGCCGCTGTTCGCCAATGCCACCGTCTATGCGGCCAAGGCAGAGGCCGATTACTGGCTTGATCCGGCAGCACTGGCCAAGGCCCCGGCGGGAGCCAAAGAGTTTTTCAAAATTGCCCAGGATTCGACGGCGCCCTACGTTGCCGCTGGCCGCTTCAAGATGTTTGCCGCCGGGCAGTCGCCATTGCCGGGACTGGTCGAAGCAACCCTCGAAGCCGGGCACACCCCGGGCAGCACCACGTACCGCTTCACCTCGCAGCAGCAGAGCATCGTGTTCATGGGCGATCTGGTGCACAACCTCGCGGTGCAGTTCTTGCACCCGGAAGTCTCGATCGGTTTCGACGTCAACAGTCAGCAAGCGATCGCCAGTCGGCAGGCAGTGTTCAGTGCTGCGGCAGCGAGCAAGACCTGGGTGACGGCAGCGCATCTGCCGTTCCCGGGCATCGGCCACATCGCCGCCGAGGGCAAGCATTTCCAGTGGGTGCCGGTGGAGTACGGCCCTTACAAACGCGCGGCGAAAGTGCCGTTGATCGAGTAAAGTGCCCAGCGCCAGTGGCATAAAGCGTCTGACACCGATAAGGAAACCACGCCCATGAACCGTAACGATCTGCGCCGCGTCGACATGAACCTGCTGGTGATTTTCGAAGCGTTGATGTTCGAAAAGAATCTGACCCGTGTGGCGGAAAAACTGTTCATGGGCCAGCCGGCGGTCAGTGCTGCGCTGGGGCGCTTGCGTGATCTGTTCGACGATCCGTTGCTGCTGCGCAACGGTCGCGGTATGGAACCGACGGCGCGGGCGCTGGCGATCCTCAAGGAGCTGCAACCGGCGATGGACGTGATTTCCGGCGCAGTCAGCCGCGCCAAGGAATTCGAACCGGCGAGCAGTTGCGATGTGTTTCGCATCGGTCTGTCGGACGACGCCGAGTTCGGTCTGTTTCCGCCGCTGTTGCGCCAGCTTCAGCAGGAGGCGCCGGGGATTGTCGTGGTGGTACGCCGCGCCAACTACCTGTTGATGCCGGCGCTGTTGGCTTCGGGGGAAATCTCCGTGGGCGTCAGCTACACCACGGATCTGCCGGCCAATGCCAAGCGCAAGAAGCTGCGTGATATTCCCTGCAAAGTGCTGCGCGGCGACGACCGTCCGGGGCCGCTGACGCTGGACGAATATTGCGCGCGTCCGCATGCGATGGTGTCGTTCTCCGGTGATCTGAGCGGCAATATCGACCTGGATCTGGCCAAGATCGGCCGCTGCCGCCGGGTGGTTCTTGGTGTGCCGCAGTTCAGCGGCTTGCGCGCCTTGCTCGCCGGTACCGAGATGATCGCCACGGTGCCGGATTACGCCGCCTGTGCCCTGGTCGAAGGCTGCGCCCTGCGTGCCGAAGACCCGCCATTCCCGATCGATGCCGCGCAGTTGTCGATGGCCTGGAGCGGGGTGCACGACAACGACCCGGCAGAGAAATGGCTGCGCTCGCGGATCAGCCAGTTCATGGCGGCGCCGCTGGATATTCAGGCGATATAGATCCCAGCGCCGATCTCCGGTGCTGATCATTCCCACGCGCAGCAAAGGAATGCCTCAACGGACGCTCCGCGTTCGGCGTTGGATGGGACGCGGAGCGTCCCGAGCTGCATTCCCACGCAGAGCGTGGGAACGATCAAGCACAGGGAATTCTGTGGTCTGAAAAGCAACTAAGCACACCCATCCAATTTCTTCCGCGCCGGCCTTGGCATGATTCCCGTCAATGACATTCAAAGGGTCGGGTCATGATTGCTACGAGGGATGAACAGGCGCGCGACATCGGGTTGCTGTTCCTGCGGGTCAGCGGCGGGTTGTTTCTGTTGTGGGTGCACGGCTTACCGAAGTTGCTGGACTTCACCGCGCAGTTGCAACTGATCGAAGACCCGTTCCATCTCGGCGCCCACCTGACCCTGATCCTGGCGATTTTCGCCGAAGTCCTCTGCCCGTTGCTGATCGTCGCCGGTGTGCTGGCGCGTTTGGCCTGCTTGCCTATTCTCTTTGTACTGCTCGTGGCGCTGCTGGTCGTGCATCCGCAATGGAGTGTGGCTGAAGGGCAGTTTGGCTGGTTGCTGTTGATTCTTTTCACCACCGTATTGATCGCCGGGCCCGGACGGCTGGCGATTCCTGTTCGTTTGCCCGGAGTGCTGCGTTATGCCTGAAGTCCTCAATTCACAAGCACCGGGGGCCGATGAGACCGTCACGTTGATCATCAAACACTCGGTCAAAACCGGTTTCGAATCGGCGTATGAAGCATGGCTGCGCAACATCGTGCGCGTCGCCGGCCAGCGCGAAGGGCATTTGGGTGTGGACGTGGTGCGCGGCAAGCGCGGGCGTCTGGATTTCTACACGTGCGTATTGCGCTTCAGCTCCACCGAAGCGATGCAGGGCTGGCTGGAATCCTCCGAGCGTCAGGCGCTGGTGGCTGAAGCCGCACCGATGCTGGCCGACGGCGATCAGACCGAAGTCGCGCCGGTCAATGAATTCTGGTTCACACCGCTGGCCGAAGCCGGCTCGCCACCGCCGCGCTGGAAGCAGGCTGTCGTCACGCTGTTGGTGATTCTGCCGCACACCCTGCTGGTGCCGCTGATCTGGGGGCCGCTGCTGGCGCTGCATCCGCTTCTGTCCAACTACGTGGTCGCCACGTTCCTGATTACCCTGACCATCGTCCTCTCGGTGGTCTACGTGGTGATGCCGCCGGTTACCCGTTTGTTCACCCCGTGGCTGGAAGCCAGCCAGGCCCATGAACACCTCGATTCCCAAGAAACCTCGCCGCGTTGAGCGGGGTTTGCTTCTTTTCACTTTCGCTTGAGGAACTGCGATGAGCGCCGATCTGATTTTATTCAATGGCCAGTTTCATACCGTAGACCGGGAAAAACCACTGGCCAGTGCGGTGGCGATCAAGGACGGCCGCTTCGTTGCCGTCGGTAACGATGCCGAGGCCATGGCCCTCAAGGGCAGCGCCACACAAGTGGTCGACATGAAGGGCCGCTGCGTCATCCCTGGCCTCAACGACTCGCACTTGCACCTGATTCGTGGCGGTTTGAACTACAACCTCGAACTGCGCTGGGAAGGTGTGCCATCGCTCGCCGACGCGCTGCGCATGCTCAAGGACCAGGCCGACCGCACGCCGACCCCGCAGTGGGTGCGCGTGGTCGGTGGCTGGAACGAATTCCAGTTCGCCGAAAAACGCATGCCGACCCTGGAAGAAATCAACCAGGCCGCGCCGGATACTCCGGTGTTCATCCTGCACCTCTACGACCGTGCGCTGCTCAACCGCGCCGCCCTGCGCGTGGCCGGTTACACCCGCGACACGCCGAACCCGCCGGGCGGCGAGATCGTGCGCGACAGCAACGGCAACCCGACCGGCATGCTGGTCGCGCGGCCGAACGCGATGATTCTCTACTCGACCCTGGCCAAAGGGCCGAAGCTGCCGCTGGAATATCAGGTCAACTCGACCCGCCAGTTCATGCGCGAACTCAATCGCTTGGGCCTGACCAGTGCGATCGACGCCGGCGGTGGTTTCCAGAACTATCCGGACGATTACCAAGTGATCGAACAACTGGCCAAAGACGACCAGTTGACCGTACGCATCGCCTACAACCTGTTCACCCAGAAGCCGAAAGAAGAGCTGACCGATTTCC
>NZ_RCOC01000054.1:0-61947 GCF_004307515.1 Pseudomonas sp. Sample_14
TGCAGAAGCTATAGACGGAACGGCCGTTCCTGGCGTGGTGGACCAGTTTGTAGTCGGCGGCGCCAAGTTTCGGGTGGCCAGCGTATTTGCCCAGGCGCGCGCGGTCGATCAGCGACTGCGGATGTTCGATGCGGAAACCCACCGAGAATGGCTTGGCTTCCATGAACACGCCACGGCTGTGGAGCATGCGGAAGGTGTCGCGGGCACTGTGGCCGAGGGCCAGAACCACATGCTTCGAATGCAGGGTTTCGCCGCTGGCCAGTTGCACGCCGACCAGTTGGCCATCTTCGATCAGCACGTCGCTGACGCGCTCCTGGAAGCGCACTTCACCGCCCAGTTCGCGGATCTGCTCGCGCATGTTTTCGACCATACCGGTCAGGCGGAACGTACCGATGTGCGGCTTGCTGACGTAGAGGATTTCTTCCGGCGCACCGGCCTTGACGAACTCGTGCAGGACTTTGCGGCCGAGGAATTTCGGGTCCTTGATCTGGCTGTACAGCTTGCCGTCGGAGAACGTGCCCGCGCCGCCTTCGCCAAACTGTACGTTGGACTCGGGATTGAGCACGCTTTTGCGCCACAGGCCCCAGGTGTCCTTGGTGCGCTGGCGGACTTCGGTGCCGCGTTCGAGAATGATCGGTTTGAAGCCCATCTGCGCCAGCAGCAGGCCGGCGAAGATGCCGCACGGGCCGAAACCGACGACGATCGGCCGCTGGCCGAGATCGCTCGGTGCCTGGCCGACGAATTTGTAGCTGACATCCGGCGCCACGTTGACGTTACGGTCGTCGGCGAACTTGCTCAACACTCTGGCCTCGTCGCGTACGTTGAGGTCGATGGTGTAGATGAAGCACAGTTCGGAGGACTTTTTGCGCGCGTCATAGCTGCGCTTGAACAAGGTGAAATCGAGCAGATCATCACTGGCGATGCCCAGGCGTTGCACGATGGCGGTGCGCAGGTCTTCTTCGGGATGGTCGATTGGCAGCTTGAGTTCAGTGATTCGTAACATGGCGGGGATCCGGATTCGCGGGGCGCACAACTGCGCCAGGGCGTTTAAAGGCGGCGATTATAAGCCGCCGCGAGCGGATCCGTGGGGGAAAAACGATCAGTCGTTACGCGCGCCGCCGAAATAGCCGCAGCCGCGCTGCACCTGACCGTCGATGCGCAACTCGGCGCTCATGTGCTGCACGCTGCCGGTGCTGCTGTCGACGCAGCGCTGTGGCGCGACCCACAATTCGATGCGCTGGTTGTTGGCTTCGCTGCTGAGATTGAAGCGGCCGTCGCCCAGTTGCTCTTCCACATACGGCACGGCCAGTGGAGCCTGGCCGTCGCGCTCGATGACCATGCCTTTGCCGCTGACCTTCACATTCCACTCCGGGCCATCGCCGGCGGCGCGCAGGATCAGCAGTTTGAAATTCGGGTCGTCGCAGGCCGTGCCCGAGCGCTCGACGCGATATAACTGGCCGAGGTCGAGACGATCGCCGGAAACCTTGCCGCGCACATCGGCAAACAGCTTGCCCTGCTCGTCAGCGAGGGTGGCGGCTTCTTGCAGGACGCTGGTGCCGCCGATGTCGTTGACCACCAGTTGCCGCTGCTCCTGGCACGGCTGGAACACCAGTTTGCCGTTGGCGGCGGTCAGTTGCCCCTGCATCCGCGTCTGCCCGGCATGGGACACAATTTCACGCTGGCCGTCGAACAACTGGCAGGCGGCAAACATCGGCAGCAGGGCAACGAGGACGAACGAACGGGCAACACGCATCTTTGGCTCTCCAGACAAGTGTCGCCACGTTACGCAGCCTGACCGTTCATCACAAGGGCCTTAACCCACGTGAAACGTCTGACCGGTTTGCAGGCCTTCGACACTTTTCGCGTAGGCCAATGCCACTTCCGCTGCAGGAACCGGCTTGAAGCCGCGAAAGTAGGGCGCGTATTTGCCCAGGGCTTCGGTCAGCACGGTCGGGCTCACCGAGTTCACCCGCAGGCCACGCGGCAGTTCGATGGCGGCGGCGCGGACGAAGCTGTCGAGGGCGCCGTTGACCAGCGCTGCCGAGGCGCCGCTGCGAATCGGGTCGTGGCTGAGCACGCCGGTGGTGAAGGTGAACGAGGCGCCGTCATTGGCGTACTCGCGGCCGATCAGCAGCAGGTTGACCTGGCCCATCAGCTTGTCTTTCAGGCCGAGGGCGAAGCTGTCCTCAGTCATCTCGTCCAGCGCTGCAAAAGTCACGTTGCCCGCCGCGCAGATCAGCGCATCGAACTTGCCGGTCTGTTCGAACAGCTTGCGGATCGAGGCGCTGTCGCTGATATCCACTTGCAAGTCACCGCTGTTGCGGCCGATACGAATGACCTCGTGGCGTTGCGACAATTCTTTGTCCACCGCTGAGCCGATGGTGCCGCCGGCGCCTATCAACAGAATTTTCATCGTGCTGTACCCCATGTGTGTGAATGAGGTTTCAGTCTAGGGTGGTTTTTTCAGCGGATAAGCGCACTAATAGGCAACCTTTGGTTTTCAATTGGAAACAATCCATGAGCGAAATGGATGATCTCGCCGCGTTCGCTGTGCTGATCGAGGCCGGCAGTTTTACCCTGGCCGCGCAGCAGTTGGGCTGCAGCAAGGGCCAACTCTCCAAGCGCATCAGCCAGCTCGAAGCGCAATTCAGTGTGGTGCTGCTGCAACGCACGACCCGACGCTTGAGCCTGACGGCGGCGGGGGCGGCGCTGCTGCCGCAGGCTCAGGCGCTGGTGGTTCAGGTCGAACGCGCACGGCAGGCGTTGGCGCGTTTGAAGGACGACATGGCCGGTCCCGTGCGCATGACGGTTCCGGTGTCGCTCGGCGAGACCTTCTTCGATGGCTTGTTGCTGGAGTTTTCCGGGCAATACCCCGAGGTGCAGATTGAGCTGGAGCTGGACAACAGCTATCGCGATCTGGCCCGCGATGGCTTTGATCTGGCGATTCGCGCCGAAGTGGCCAATGACGATCGGCTGGTGGCCAAGCCGCTGTTGGCGTGGCACGAAATGACCTGCGCCAGCCCGGCCTACCTTGAGCGCTTCGGCGAGCCGGCGACGCCGCATGCCTTGGTCGAGCATCGTTGCCTGCTCAACAGCCATTACAGCGGCCGCGAAGAATGGCTGTATCACCAGCAGCACGAGTTGTTGCGGGTGCGGGTTTCGGGTCCGTTTGCCAGCAATCACTACAGCCTGTTGAAGAAAGCAGCGCTGTCCGGCGCCGGCATCGCCCGTTTGCCGTCGTATCTGCTGCAAGCGGAACTGGCGGACGGCCGCTTGCGCTGGCTGCTGCGCGATTACCAGACCCGACGCATGCCGATGTATCTGGTGCACCCGTATCAGGGTGGATTGCCGAAACGCACGCAGGTGCTCGCGGATTATCTGATGGGCTGGTTCAAGCGCAGTGGCGAGGCGCTGGATCGACTCCAGTCCTGACATCGAACAGTTTCAGGTCAGCCTTGGAAACGGCGGGCAATCAGTTGGTCGATCGACAATTTGCCCGGCCCGGTCGCCATCAGATACAGCAACACCGCCGCCCAAGTGCCATGGGTCGGGTAGGCATCCGGGTAGACGAACAGTTGAATGGTCAGGGTCATGCCGAGCAGCGCCAGCGCCGAAAACCGTGTGGCGAAGCCGAGCAGAATCAACAGCGGAAACACATGCTCGGCAAAAGCCGCCAGATGCGCGGCAATTTCCGGCGACAGCAGCGGCAGGTTGTACTCGCTCTGAAACAACGGAATCGTCGAATCGGCCAAACGTGGCCAGCCCAGTTCAAAAGTGCCGTCAATCAAATCGACGGCCAGTCCTTCGACCTTGGTTTGCCCGGATTTCCAGAACACCGCAGCGATGGAAAAACGCCCGATGAGGGCAATCAGGCTGTGCGGGATTTTTTCCAACAGCGCGATGACGCGCAAGACCAAAGCGTTCATGGCAACTCCTTGTAATTCAGCTGGGTGATCGCGTTATGCGCAATCAGTAAGGCGAGGGTTTGGGCGAGATCGAACGGCGGGCTGTTTTCTGCCGCCGCGAGCAGTGGCGAGCCCTGGAGCAGATGACCAATGAACACGCTCGCACCCGGTTCAAGAGCGAACACCTCAACGTCGAGACCATTGCGCAGCACCAGGGCATGCTGGCCTTGATTGAGGCCAATGCCCGCCAGACTTGGCTCCTGCTGATGCGCGGCCCAGATCGCCACCACCGCGAAAGCAGAGTCGAGCAGGTGCAGCGAGGGATGCAGTTCGAAACACAGTTCACTCAGCGACTGCGGATCGGCCAGCGCGGCACTGACTTGGTCAGGCCGGATCGGCTGCGCATCGGCGGCGTGGTAGGCGACAGTACGCAAATGCTCGAGTCGCGCGACATCAGCCACATAAGGCACGCCGGCAATGGGTTCGAATTGTGCGATGAAGTCGGCGAAGTGCTCGCCATAGCGGCTCATCAACGGACTGTGTGGCGGCTGACTCTGGACGAAAATCGCTGCCATGGCGCGGAAGAACTCCTCGCCGACCAATTGCAGCACCACCGGATAGCTGTCGGCCAGGGCATTGATCAACGAGCTCTGCACGTTGTTGCGATAGACCGCAAAACGTCGCGACGGATCGGCGCCGTTGCGGCTGCACAGGCCCTTGGGATACGGCAGTTGCGCATTGAGCAGGGCGGCGGCGAAGTCCGCTTGCGTGCTCATGCCGCACACTCCGCGCGCCGCAACAGCGTCTCGGCTTGCTGCGCTTCGGCGAGCAAAACGTCGAAGGCCGGCACCTGGTTATCGCGTTCGATCAGCGTCGCCACCGGGCCGATACGTTGCAGCACTTGCCGGTACAGATCCCAGACGGCCTGATCAATAGGCGCGCCGTGATCGTCAATCAGCAAGCGGTCGCCGAGGTTGTCGCAATCTTCAGCGAAGCCGGCCAGATGAATCTCGCCGACCGCTTGCAGCGGTAACGCATCGAGGTAGGCCAGAGGATCGCGCTGATGGTTGATGCACGACACGTAGACATTATTGACGTCGAGCAACAAGCCGCAGCCGCTGCGGCGGATCACTTCGGCGATGAACTCGGCCTCGTCGATCGTCGAATGCTCAAACGCAAGATACGTCGCCGGGTTCTCCAGCAGCATCGGTCGTTTCAGCGTGTTCTGCACCTGGTCGATGTGCGCACAGACGCGGTTCAGCGTCGGCGTGTCGTAAGCCAGTGGCAGCAGGTCATTGAGGAACACCGGGCCGTGGCTCGACCACGCCAGATGTTCGGAAAAGGCTTGCGGTTGATAGCGCTCGATCAGCTCGGCGAGGCGTTTGAGGTGCTGGCCGTCCAGCGGGCCTTCGCCACCGATCGACAGGCCCACGCCGTGCAATGACAGCGGGTACTGTTGGCGAATCAGACCGAGAAAATGATGAAAAGGGCCGCCGGCCACCATGTAGTTTTCGGCGTGGACCTCGAAGAAACCGAGGTCCGGTACGGAGCCGAGCACTTCGAGGAAGTGCCCGGTCTTGAGCCCCAGCCCGGCGCGGGCAGGGAGCTCGGTGCGAGCTGCCTGAGTGCGCGGCAGGGACGGTTCGTGATGACTGAACATGGGCGTCACTCAGGCAGGCCGTGGATCAGGACTTGGCTTTGAAGGCTTCGAGCTGACCGAAGCCGGTCGGCGAGGTTTTGCTTTCGGTGGTGGCGCAGGTGCCTTTCGGAACGAGCTTCCAGGCGTTGGCCTGATAGTCCATTTTCGCCGTGCCGGCACAGGTAGTCCCGGCACCTGCGGCGCAATCGTTTTTGCCCTTCATGGCCACGCCGAAGCATTTTTCCATGTTGGCATCGGCGGCTTGGGCGGTGGAGACAGTGGCGATGCTCAGAGCGGAACCGAGGGCCAGAACCAGGGCGGTAGCGGACAGGGTACGGGTAGTCGCAGTCATGATGTTTCTCCAGTTTTTATCAGGGTTTCTGCAAGCGGTTTGCGCTTGCTTGTCCCTCTAGAGAACGGGTGGGGGGATGCGTTACAGGCGGGGCGAGAAATTTATGAAAAATTTCGGATTCAGCGGTATCCCTGTGGGAGCGAGCCTGCTCGCGAAGGCGGTGTGTCAGGCACCCATAATGTTGAATGACAGAGCGCTTTCGCGAGCAGGCTCGCTCCCACAGGGTTACCTTGGTGGTGCTCAGGAAACAAAAAACGGCCCGAAGGCCGTTTTTTTGTGCAGCGATAACACTCAACCGCCGAGGTACGCCTCGCGTACTTTCGGATCGGTCAGCAGCGCTTCACCGGTGCCTTGCATGACCACGCGGCCGTTCTCCAAAACGTAGGCGCGGTCAGCGATTTTCAGCGCCTGGTTGGCGTTCTGCTCGACCAGGAACACCGTCACACCGTCCTTGCGCAGCTGTTCGATGATGTCGAAGATCTGCTGGATGATGATCGGCGCCAGACCCAGCGATGGCTCGTCGAGCAGCAGCAGCTTGGGCTTGCTCATCAACGCGCGACCGATGGCGAGCATTTGCTGTTCGCCGCCGGACATGGTGCCGCCGCGCTGGTTGAAGCGTTCTTTCAGGCGTGGGAAAAGTCCGAGAACCTTGTCCATCTGTTCCTGATAGTCGCCCTTGTCGGTGAAAAATCCGCCCATGGACAGGTTTTCTTCCACGGTCAGACGGGCAAACACCCGACGCCCTTCCGGGACCACGGCGATGCTCTTGCGCATGATCTGCGACGAGTCCTGGCCGACCAGCTCCTCACCCATGTAGCGGATGCTGCCGCTGTGCGCCTGCGGCGAACCGCACAGCGTCATCAGCAGCGTGGATTTGCCGGCACCGTTGGCGCCGATCAGCGTCACGATTTCGCCCTGACGGACTTCGACGTTGACGCTGTGCAGGGCCTGGATCTTGCCGTAGAAGGTGGAAACGTTTTCGAACTGCAGCATTTACGCTTCCCCCAGGTAGGCTTTGATCACTTCAGGATTGTCGCGGATCTGTTCCGGCGTGCCGTCGGCCAGCGGCGTGCCCTGATTGATCACGACGATGTGGTCGGAAATGCTCATGACCAGTTTCATGTCGTGTTCGATCAGCAGCACGGTGACGTTGTGCTCTTCGCGCAACACACCGATCAGCGCCTTGAGGTCTTCGGTTTCCTTCGGGTTCAGGCCGGCGGCCGGTTCGTCGAGCATGAGGATCCGTGGGCGGGTCATCATGCAGCGGGCGATTTCCAGACGCCGTTGCTGGCCGTAGGCGAGGGTGCCGGCGGTGCGGTTGGCGAACTCTTTAAGGTTGACCTTTTCCAGCCAGTACTCGGCAAATTCCATGGCTTCGCGCTCGCTTTTGCGGAACGCCGGGGTCTTGAACAGGCCGGACAGGAAGTTGGTGTTCAAGTGACGGTGCTGGGCGATCAACAGGTTCTCGACCGCGGTCATGTCCTTGAACAAACGCACGTTCTGGAAGGTGCGCACCACGCCTTTGAGGGCGATCTTGTGGCCCGGCAGGCCCTGGATCGGCTCGCCGTCGAGCAGGATGCTGCCGCCGGTAGGCTGATAGAAGCCGGTCAGGCAGTTGAACACGGTGGTCTTGCCGGCGCCGTTCGGGCCGATCAGTGCAACCACCTGCTTTTCCTTGACGGTCAGCGCCACGCCGTTGACCGCGAGCAAGCCGCCGAAGCGCATGCTCAGATTTTCGACTTTAAGGATCTCGCGGCTCATTTGCGCAACTCCATGTGTGGGCGTTGCATCGGCAGCAGACCTTGTGGACGCCAGATCATCATCAGCACCATCAGCGCACCGAACATCAACATGCGGTACTCGCTGAACTCGCGCATCATTTCCGGCAACAGGATCATCACGATCGCCGCCAGAATCACGCCCAGTTGCGAGCCCATGCCACCCAATACGACGATGGCGAGGATGATCGCCGACTCGATGAAGGTGAACGACTCGGGCGTTACCAGCCCCTGACGTGCAGCGAAGAAGCTGCCGGCGAAACCGGCGAACGCAGCACCCAGGGTGAAGGCGGAGAGCTTGATCACGGTCGGGTTCAGGCCCAACGCGCGGCAGGCGATTTCGTCTTCACGCAGTGCTTCCCACGCACGGCCGATCGGCATACGCAGCAGACGGTTGATCACGAACAGCGCGGCCAGTGCGAGCAACAGCGCAACCAGGTAAAGGAAGATCACCTTGTTGATCGAGTTGTATTGCAGGCCGAAATACTCGTGGAACGTCTGCAGGCCTTCGGCGGCTTTGCGCTCGAAGGTCAGGCCGAAGAACGTCGGTTTTTCGATGTTGCTGATGCCGTTCGGGCCACCGGTGATGTCGGTCAGGTTACGCAGGAACAGACGGATGATTTCGCCGAAACCCAAGGTCACGATCGCCAGATAGTCGCCACGCAGACGCAACACCGGGAAGCCCAGCAGGAAGCCGAACGTCGCCGCCATCAGGCCGGCAATCGGCAGGCAGATCCAGAAGCTCAAGCCGTAGTAATGCGACAGCAGCGCGTAGCTGTAGGCGCCGACGGCGTAGAAACCGACGTAACCCAGGTCGAGCAGACCGGCCAGACCGACGACGATGTTCAGGCCCAGGCCGAGCATCACGTAGATCAGGATCAGCGTTGCGATATCCACCGCGCCACGGGAGCCGAAGAACGGCCAGACCAGGGCGATCAGAATCAGCGCAATGATGAAATAGCGCTGGGTGGTTGGCAGGGTCAGGAAGTTGCTGGCCTTGGCCGGGATCAGCGGCATGCCCGGCGAGGAGCGCCAGGCGTTGCTGATCTGCTGGTTGAACAGCACGCGCAGGAACATCAGCACCGAGCAGATCGCGATGGTCGCGAGTACCGCAGGGCTGGTGTTGTGCACTTCCAGATTGATGCCGACGATGGTCAGTTTCAGACCCAGTACCGGGTAGGCCACCGCCCACACCAGCAAGGCACTGAACAGTGCCTGTTTAAGATTCCTAGTCATACTTTCTCAACCTCCGGACGGCCCAGAATGCCGGTCGGACGGAACAACAGCACCAGAACCAGCAGGCCGAACGCAACGACGTCCTTGTACTGGTCGCCGAAGATATCGGCACCGAACGCTTCCGCTACACCGAGCACCAGGCCGCCGAGCATGGCCCCGGGGATGCTGCCGATGCCGCCCAGTACCGCAGCGGTGAAGGCCTTGAGGCCGACGAGGAAACCGGCGTTGGGGTTGATCACGCCGTATTGCATGCTCAGCAGCACTGCGGCAACGGCGGCCAGCGCAGCACCGATGACGAAGGTCAGGGCGATGATGTTGTTGGTATTGATGCCGAGCAGGTTGGCCATCTTGATGTCCTCGGCACAGGCGCGGCAGGCGCGGCCCAGACGGGAACGGGAGATGAACAGGGTCAGGCCGAGCATGGCGATCAGGGTCACCACGAACACCACGATCTGCATGTAGGAAATCAGCACTTCTTGTGCGCCACCCGGACCGAAGGCGAAGTTGCCCGGGATCAGGTTGGGGATAGCTTTGTCCTTGGAGTCTTGCGCCAGCAGAACGGTGTTCTGCAGGAAGATCGACATACCGATGGCAGAAATCAGCGGGATCAGACGGTTGCTGCCGCGCAGGGGGCGGTAGGCGATCCGTTCGATGCTGTAACCGTAGGAACTGGTGACGACGATGCTGGCGATGAACGCCGCAGTCATCAACAGCGGGACACTGTCGAGTCCCATCATGGTCAGCCCGGCGATGGCGATGAAGGCCACGTAGGAACCGATCATGTACACCTCGCCGTGGGCGAAGTTGATCATTCCAATGATGCCGTAGACCATCGTGTAGCCGATGGCGATCAGGGCATACATGCTGCCAACGTTGAGGCCGTTAACCAGCTGTTGGAAGAAGTGATAGAGGTCAGGCATTACAGCGCTCCTAAAAACCTGTACGCATTTCACTGGTGGAGTCATTTTCCCGCCCGGCCCCGTGGATCTCTATCCACTTCGAATCCGGGTTTTGCCAGCGAACCGCTGATGACGGTTTTGAGATTTTCAGGTGGGTCGACTGGCGGATCACGCCAGCGCGGCCCATACATTCGCAAAACAAAGCCCACGGCACGCCGTGGGCTTTATTGGCAGTCAGTCGGGCAAGGCCTTACTGAGGCGAAACTTCGGTTTTAGGTTTGCCGTTGTGCCACTCGTACACGACAAACTTGAAGTCCTTCAGGTCGCCCTTGTCGTCGAAGCTCAGGTCGCCGGTCGGGGTCTTGAACGAACCGGCGTGGATGGCTTCAGCCACTTTGGTAGCGTCTTCGGACTTGGCCGCCTTGATGCCTTCGGCAATCACGGTCACTGCCGAGTAGGACGGGAACACGAACGGACCGCTCGGATCTTCCTTCTTGGCTTTGAACGCGTCAGCCAGGGCAACGTTGGCCGGATCCTGGTCGAACGATTTCGGCAGGGTCACCAGCAGGCCTTCGGACGCATCCTTGGCGATCTGGGTGATCGAGTCGTTACCCACGCCTTCCGGACCCATGAAGCGGGCTTTCAGGCCTTTTTCCTGAGCCTGACGCAGAATCAGACCCAGCTCCGGGTGGTAGCCGCCGTAGTAGACGAAGTCGACGCCGGCTTGCTTGAGCTTGGCGATGATGGCGGAGAAGTCTTTATCGCCGGCGTTGACGCCTTCGAAGACGGCAACCTTGGTGCCTTTCTTCTCGAGGGTCGATTTCACGGCGGTAGCGATGCCTTCACCGTACTGCTGTTTGTCGTGCAGCACGCCAACCACTTTCGGTTTCACGTGATCGGCGATGTAGTTGCCGGCGGCAGGGCCTTGGGCGCTGTCGAGACCGATGGTGCGGAAGATCATTTTGTAGCCACGGGCGGTGATGTCCGGGCTGGTGGCAGCCGGGGTGATCATGATCACGCCTTCGTCTTCGTAGATGTCCGAAGCCGGTTGAGTGGAGCTGGAGCACAGGTGACCGACCACGAACTTGACGCCGTCGTTGACGACCTTGTTCGCTACCGCTACCGCTTGTTTTGGATCGCAGGCATCGTCGTATTCAACGGCTTCGAGTTTCTTGCCGTCGACGCCGCCCTTGGCGTTGATCTGCTCGATGGCCATTTTCGCGCCACTGAACTGCATGTCGCCGTACTGGGCTACTGGACCGGTTTTAGGACCGGCGATACCGATTTTGATGGTGTCAGCTGCGAACGAATGGCTGGCAACCCCGGCCAGAACCATAGCGGCAAACAGTTTGGAAATCTGCTTAGTAGCCTTAGTCATAGTGCTCCACTCTTACTGTTGTATTTTTTAGAGTTCTGGCGCCGTAGCAGCAGAACCGGGTCAGATATCTTTGCGATACCCTCCGGAAAATGCCCCGGCAACTGTACCGGTACAGTGTAGAGCGCCGCTTGATCAACTGGGAAGCGGGCGCCACGGGGCAAAACTTGGGGGTGTCGCATTTTTGAATGAAAGAGACAGAATTGCGGCGGGGCAATCGGGGGCATATATCCCAAAAGGCAGCATTCCCTGGCGTTCCTGCTCTTTTCGTTCGGTGCAGCGATTTGCAACCGGGTTTTTCTGCCGGACCACCGACGTTATCATTCGCGTCGATTTCTTTTCCGGACAGCTCCCATGAATCAAGAACCTAGCACCCTCTATGCCAAGCTGCTTGGTGAAACGGCATCTATTACCTGGAAAGAGCTGGAGCCGTTCTTCGCCAAGGGTGCCCTATTGTGGGTCGACCCTGACCTGGATTTGATCGCCGCCGCCGAGGCCGTGGCCTCGGATGAAGGCGAGAAAGTCGCGGCCTGGCTGGCCGACGACAAGGTCGCCAAGCTGTCTGAAACGCGGGCACTGGATATTTTCGAACGTGATCCGCAGCTGTGGGCCGTGGTGGTTTCGCCGTGGATTCTGATCCAGGAAAGGGCGGCCGTGTAATTGCCCGCACTCTTTTGGTGCCTCGATTGCCGCACCGCAAGTGTGTAGCGGAGTAGCGTGATGGCACCTTGCCGTGGAGAAATGCCACGCCTCACGGTGACGTAAACGTAACGGGAACAGTTTATGGAGCGGCCTGAGGGTCGCTTAATTGTTTCTGGATGTTGGGAGGCCTGAGATTTTCGGCGAATTAGCCGGCCCCTTCGCGAGCAAGCTCGCTCCCACAGGGCAATGTATTCCAAATGTGGGAGCGAGCTTGCTCGCGAAGGGGGCTACTCGGTGCTGGATCAGACCGAGAACGTCTTCCCGGTATGGTTATTCAGCGAAATCACCTTGGTCTTGCCAATCCGGTGGCGGTAGATCTCGCGCAGGTACTTGATCGACTTCTTCACGCAATCACGCGACAGGCGAATGTCATTGATCGAGACGAACTTGTCCTTGTCGTTGATCAACTCACGGTATTTCTTTTCGTACATCGGTTTGATCGCGTACCAGTTGGTATCGAGAATCTTCGCCGGGTTTTCGAACTCATTGAGCAGGTCGTCGATCCGCTCTTCGTCGAAGTCTTCCTGAATGATGAAGTCGAGAATCGAGTTATCCAGCGTCTCGTCGAAACGGTACGGATTCTTCGCGAAGCAGCGCTTGATGAACGCCACGATCAGCGTGAGGAAGTCGTCCGACAGGCACGGGCTCTTGGCTATCAGGGTGGTCAGCGACAGGTTGGCCGAAGCGCCGATAACCAGCGCGTAGCGCTTGAGCGTGGTGTTGGGGAACAGGCTGTTGAGGTGGGTCTTCAACCGGTTCAGGTCCATGTACGACAGTTTGTAGTCTTTCGGCAGCGAGACGATCGAGACCACCGACGAGCAATTCTTGAAGAAGTGCAGGTCGTGCAGCGCGGCGGCGTCGTAGCCGGAATTCTTGTACTGCTCCAGCGAAGCGCGATAACGCTTGGATTCGATCGGCAGCAGGCTGATGCCTTCGATGGCCTGAGTGACCTTGTTGAAGTGCGGCAGGTCGATCGAACGGAAGAACAGGTCGTCGATGTTCAGGCGCTGCGGCTCTTTGTCGAAGACCTTGAACTTGTCGCTGCTCGGCGGCGGGGTTTCCGGGACTACCGATTCGGCGTAGGCAATCGCCACCGGCCCGGCCAGACTCATGAACAGGTCGTTGGCGTCCAGGCGGATGGTTTCGCCGATGTCGATGCCGGCACGGCGGAAGTAGTTCTGGTCGTAGTCGGTGGTGACTGCCTGCGCCGTCAGAATATTGAAGATCTGCTGCGAGATGTACTGGTTGGCGTGCTTCTCCATGGCATTGACATCAATGTTCTGGATATTGCCGTCATCGCTTTCTTCGGCGTAACGCATGATGTCGTTGGAGATCAGCATCATCGCGTTCCACGGGCGGATACGCCCCATCACGCTGGCTTCGCTGCTGTCTTCATTGGCGAAGTTGTAGGAGAAATCCCATTCCTCCGACAGGTATTTGCACAGCAGGCGCCCGGCGTTGATGTGCAGCGCTTCGGACATTTCGCTGCGGTGGTCGGAAATGTTCGGCAGCACGCAGATGCCGCTGGTAAAGATCGGCTCGAACACGAACGAATGACCGCTCTTGCCGTCATGCTCGTCCATCGGCTTGGTGTCGAAGGTCTTGTTCATGTACGAGTGCTGCTGGGCCAGACCGAACTCCGAGGCCATGCCCGAACCGGTACCGCCGCCGGCACTGAAGATCGAGAAATACAGGCGCGACTGGTTGGCCTTGATCCCGCAGCTGTCAATCAGGTACGAGTGGATCATTTTCCAGTCGGGGCTGGAGAAGCGCTGGGTGTCCTTGTTGAGGATGATCTTCGCCAGGTACTGGCCGAGGATCGGCGCGTTACCGGCGCCACCGGCGTGGACTTCGGACAAGTCCATGATCTTCATTTTGCTGTAGTCGCGCAGGAAGCCGCTTTTCTCGCCCTTGCGCGAGAAACGGATGCGCCCGGCGATGTCCTTGTCGAGGTCGCCCAGCATCACCAGCGGTTCGACCAGAAACACCGGTTTGGTCGATTTGCTGGTGCCGATGCGCAGATTGTTCTTGATCCACTGCGCCGGGCTGTAGCCCTTGTCGGCCAGACGCCGGTCGGTCGGGCGGTCTTCGTTGTTGAATTCGTTGAGGTAGAACTTGCGCGCGTTGTACACCAGCTCCGCCACGTCGAGGGCGATGTTGGAGCCGCAGCGACCGAGGCCGATCAGGCACACCGAGGGGAATTCCTGGTCGTTGTGCTGCTCGTTGTCGCCTTCCTGATGCGCCGGGCGCGGGAACACCGAATCGCGCAGGCCGTCGAGGTTATCGAGGATGCGGTCAGTGTTGGTTTCGGTGAAGTACATGTATTGCTGGGTCGACAGCGGACGCGAAGGCGGCGTCGGTCTGGATAATGACGCGCTGTTCGCGGCGGGGCTCAGGGTCAGATCGGCTGTTGCACTGGCGGGGTTGTTTTTAGAGGTCATGGTGCGCCATTTACCTGGACTGGGTTGGCCCGCCGGACGGTGCCGGCGAACCTCACGGAATAAGATCTCGCGTCTTGTGTGCGCGAATACGGCCCGGGCGTCGTAGTGCTGGCTGGTCTGATCGCCGGGCGGAATCCTTTCCTGATCGTTGATGAATCGGCCATGATTCGGTGATCTTTAATCGAAAAGAGGCGAAATGATGTCAACGCTACCTTCGTTGGGGTTTGCCGGAATCGGCCTGATGGGCCTGCCGATGTGCCGGCGTCTGCTGGCGGCGGGTTACCCGCTGACAGTGTGGAACCGCAACCCGGACAAGTGTGCACCGCTGGTTGCGGCCGGCGCCCGCCAGGTATCGAGCCCGGCTGACCTGTGCATACACGCCGACGTGGTGATGCTGTGTCTGGCAGACACGGCGGTGGTCCGAGAGGTGGTGTTTGGCGCTGGCGGCATTGCCGAAGGTGCGAAAAACGGTCAGCTATTGGTGGATTTCTCAAGTCTTGAACCGACCGCCACTCGCGAAATGGCCGCAGCGCTGGCCGAGAAAAGCGGCATGGGCTGGCTTGACTCCCCGGTGTCCGGCGGTGTGGCCGGCGCCGAGGCTGGCAGTCTGGCGATCATGGTCGGTGGTGCAGCGGCAGATCTTGAGCGCGTGCGCCCGGTGCTGCTCAGCCTCGGTCAGCGCGTCACGCATATGGGCGGCGTCGGTGCCGGCCAGGTGACCAAGGCCTGTAACCAGATGATCGTCGCGTGCAATGCACTGGTGATTGCCGAAGTGGTGGCGCTGGCCGAGCAGGCGGGGGTCGATGCCAGTCTGATCGCCGAGGCGCTGGCCGGTGGCTTTGCCGATTCCAAGCCCTTGCAAATCCTTGCCCCGCAAATGGCCGAGAGCCGTTTCGAACCGATCAAGTGGCACGTGCGCACGCTGCTCAAGGATCTCGACACGGCGGTGAAATTTTCCCGCGAGCAGGGCTCGGCGACGCCAATCAGCGGATTGGCCGCACAATTGATGCGCCTGCATGGGGCGCAAGGCTTTTTAGCGAAGGATCCAGCGACTCTGGTGCAAATGTATCGCGCGCCAGACTCAACGGATTGACCCCCAGGACGGGTTTGCGCTGGTTGATTTCATCGAGCACCGCGCGCAATTCGTCCAGCGGCACCGGGCGGCTGAGCAGATAACCCTGAATGAAGTCGCAGCCCGAACGCTCGAGAAACTCGTATTGCTCCAGGCTCTCGACGCCCTCGGTGACCACCTGCAGATGCAGGGTGTGAGCCATGACGATGATCGCCTGGACGATCTCCATGTCCGCCGTGGCGGTGGGGATGTCGAGGATGAACGAGCGGTCGATTTTCAGGGTGTTCAGCGGCAGACGCTTGAGGTAGGCCAGCGACGAATAGCCGGTGCCGAAATCATCGATCGACAGCGACACACCGAGGGCGCGGATCTGCCGCAGCAGCACCAAAGTGTCGGCGATATTGCCCATCAAGGCGTTTTCGGTGACCTCCAGTTCCAGGCGTTCCGGGGCAACGCCCGCCGTGTGCAAGGCGTGCTCAATCTCCTCGGCCAGCTCTTCGCGCGCCAGATTCAGCGGCGAGCAGTTCCAGGCGATTTTCAATTCGGCACAACCATGCCGCGACAGCTCGCCAAGATCCTTGCAGGCGCGGCGCAGCACCCAGTTGTCCAGTTCGGCGATCAGACCGTTGTTCTCGGCGATACCGATGAAGCGATCCGGTGTGAGCAAACCGTGAACCGGATGCTGCCAGCGAATCAGCGCCTCGAGCTTGGTCACGCGTCCGGTTTTCACTTCGAAGATCGGCTGGTAGTAGAGCATCAGCGCGTTGTCTTGCCGTAGCGCACTGCGCAGTTCTTCTTCCAGTTGCAGCTCGAAACTGGCGCGGGTCTTCAGGCTGGAATTGAAGAAGTGCAGACCGTTGCGCCCGGCGCCTTTGGATTGGTACAAGGCCAGGTCGGCGTGCTTGAGCAGCTCTTCGCAAGTGGTGCCGTCTTCGGGAAACAGGCTGATGCCGATGCTGGTGGTCATCACCATGCGCCGGCCGGCCAGTTCGATCGGCTCTTTCATCTTGTGCATGATGCGCTGCGCCATGCCGCGCGCCTCTTCGCGGTCACGCAGGCTGATGAGGATGCAGAACTCGTCGCCGCCGAACCGCGCGACCACGTCTTCATGGCTGCGTACCGAGCTCTTGATGTGCTGGGCGATGACTTTGAGCAGCGCGTCACCGGCGTCATGGCCGAGGCTGTCGTTGATGCGCTTGAAGTGGTCGATGTCGAGAAACATCACCGCGAGCATGCCGCCCTCGCTGGTTTTCTGGCTGAGTTTCTCGGCGAACATCTGGTTGAAACCACGGCGGTTGATCAGGTTGGTCAGCGCGTCGTAATTGGCCGCTTGCTGCAAAGACATGCGCGCCTGATCGAGTTGGCTGAGCAGGGCGTTGACCCGGCGCAGGTCGTTTTTCCTTGTTCTGCAGCTTTTTGTCGGCGAGGGCGGCGCTGATCGCACTGCCGAGGATCAACAGGATGATCAGCGCCACGGTCAGGCCCAGTTGCAAATGCCCGGTTTCACTGCCGCTCGCTGCCAGGGCACCTTCGGGAAGCACCAGATCCAGCGCAGCCATGCCGGTGAAGTGCATGCTGATGATGCCAGCGCCGAGAATCAGCGCCGCGCTGTACTTGAGCAATTGATGCGCGACGCCGCTGCCTTCGCTGAGATAGCGCGCCACCCACAGCGCGGCGAAACTGGCGCCGATGGCAATCAGCACCGACAGCGCGAACAGCCCCGGCTGGTAGTAGGCGGTGGCGCTCGACCTCATCGCGGCCATGCCGACGTAATGCATGCCAGCGATGCCCAAACCGATGACACATGCGGTCTTGAGGCAATGCAACGCGCTCGGCTGCACCTCACTGAGAGTGTGCATGGCCAGCCAAGAGGCGAGCAGGGCGATCAGCAACGACAAGAGGGTAATGCCGAGGTCGTACTGAATATCGATGGGGGTCTGGAAGGCCAGCATGCCGATGAAGTGCATGGCCCAGATGCCGCCGGCCAGGCAGGTCGCGCCGATCCAGCGCCAGATTCGCCGCGACCCCGGATCTTCGGCATGCACCAGGCGCTCTGCCATGTCCAGGGTGGCGAAGCTCGCCGCGCAGGCGACCAGATAGGCCACCATCACCAACAAAGGGTTGTGGCTGCAATCGAGGAGAATCTGCCCGCTCGCCGGCAGCTCGGCAACAAACTGCAAACCAAGCCACTCCATAGCATGCCCCGTCTCGGATTCATCTGGCCCGTGCGTCAATCAACGCAGGCGAATGAAAGCAGTATAGAGGCGGTTTTCCGGCTGCAAGCCGTAGTGGCATATTGGTGGTAATGATTTTGCCATTAGCCTCATAGCGATTCGCGCTAAGGCTCAGGCAATGCGCTCCAGCGGCAGATCGTTCCAGTGTGGCGACAACGGTGGCAGGCCGTGGGCGGCGCGGGCCTTGTCGCAGTCCGGGTTGTGCTCGCCGTTCTCCCACGACGCCTCGAACTCGCGGCAGGTGCTCGAGCGCTTGTCATAGATCGTGCAGGCCACAGCGCTGCCGACCTCACCCGCCAGCGACATGCAACGCGCCGGTTTGCGATCGGTGCCGATCATTGCCACCCGGCTCGGAGTGATCTGCGCGACCAGTTCATCGGGCACCGTCCCGCCAGCGGATGAGCACTCACCCCAGAAAAAAGACACGCGAAAGTGGGAACAGCAGGCACCGCAATTCAGACACGGACTGGCTTCGGACATGGGCGGGGGTATCAAAGGGGTTGATCGGAAGATCCGGACGGATCCGGCGGCCATTCTAGGCTTTGCCATGGCGTTGGGAAGGGGGGCGCGAAACTATTTTTTTGTCGCTGGATTTTGCCACGAAAGCCCCGTATGGCGGGGGATTCCAGACTTATCAAGCGCTTACGTTTCGTTACAGTGCGATGGGTCGATATCAGGCTGACGAATGATGACAGACAGTCCCCGCGCGGCTGACTAGATTGCAGGTTCCGGGCTCGACGCGCTGGCAGTGAAGCCCTCATAACAATAAAGAGACGGACCCATGCAGAACTCGACCCAAGCGGCGAATGCCTGGCGCATTCTGTTCCTGCTGTTCCTCGCCAACCTGTTCAATTTCTTCGACCGCACCATCCCGGCGATCATCATCGAACCGATCCGCATGGAATGGCACCTCAGCGACTTCCAGCTGGGCATCATCGGCACCGCGTTCACCATCGTTTACGCGATTGCCGGCCTGCCACTGGGGCGCATGGCCGACACCGGTTCACGCAGCAAACTGATGGGCTGGGGCCTGGCGACCTGGAGTGCGCTGACTGCGGTCAACGGCATGGTCGGCAGTTTCTGGAGTTTCCTCATCGTGCGCATGGGCATCGGCATCGGCGAAGCCAGTTACGCACCAGCGGCCAACTCGCTGATCGGCGATCTGTTTCCGGCGCACCGTCGGGCGCGGGCGATGGGTATTTTCATGCTTGGCCTGCCGCTGGGGCTGCTGCTGGCGTTCTTCACCATCGGCGCGATGGTCAAGGCGTTCGACAGCTGGCGTGCGCCGTTCTTCATCGCCGCCGTGCCGGGGCTGATCCTCGCGGTGTTCATGTTCTTCATCAAAGAGCCGAAACGCGGCGCAGCGGAAACCGTGCAGGTCTCCCAAGAGAAAGTCGACAAACCGATCCGCCGCGTCCTCGCCGTGCCGACCTTCCTGTGGCTGGTCATGGCCGGACTGTGCTTCAACTTCGCGACCTATGCCTGTAACTCGTTTCTGGTGCCGATGCTGCAACGCTATTTCCTCATGCCGTTGCAGGAGGCGGCGGTGGCCACCGGTGTCATCGTTGGCGTGACGGGATTGGTCGGGCTGACCCTCGGCGGCTGGATTGCCGACAAGATTCATCAGCGTTTCGCCAGTGGGCGGCTGCTGTTTGCCGCGTTCAGTCTGATCATTTCGACGTTGTGCACAGCCTGGGCGCTGCATGCCGGGCGCATCGAGATCGGTGTGTTCGTCGCGGTGTTCAGCGTCGGCTGGCTATTCGCCTACAACTTCTATACCTGCGTGTACACGGCGATTCAGGATGTCGTCGAACCACGCCTGCGGGCCACGGCGATGGCGTTGTTTTTCGCCGGTCTGTATCTGCTCGGCGGCGGGTTGGGGCCAGTGGTCGTGGGTGGTCTGTCGGATCATTTCGCGCATACGGCGATGCTGGCGGCGGGGGCTGAGCAGATGACCGAAGCGTTCAAGGCTGTCGGCCTGCATGACGCGATGTACCTGATCCCGGTGGCGCTGTTCCTGACGATGGTCTTTCTGTTTCTGGCATCGCGGTGTTTTGTTCGCGATGCGCAGCGGATGAAGGAGGGATTGGTGGCGGTGGTTGAGCCAGAAATTTCTGCGGCGACTGCCTGACCGTTTTCGCGAGCAGGCTCGCTCCCACATGATCGTTCCCACGCAGAGCGTGGGAACGATCGGCCCGCATCACTGCGGGCCTCTTGGTTTTCAGCGGTGAAGCGGGGCGGTTAGCCCGCCACCAGCACCCGAATCGCTTCCAGACGCAGCGCCGCTTTGTCGAGCATCGCCAGACCCTGCTCACGCTGAGTGCGCAATGCCTGCAGTTCGCTGTCGCGCACGGTCGGGTTGACCGCTTGCAACGCGGTCAGGCGCGCCAGTTCTTCGTCGGTGTCGGCGGCCAGACGACGGCGCGCTTCGGCCACACGCTCGGCGTGACGCGGGGCGATCTTTTCTTCGCCAGCGTTGATCCGTGGCGTCAACTGATCGCGCTGGGCCTGGATGAACTTGTTGGCGCTGGCACGCGGCACGCTTTCCAGCTGATCGTTGAGGGTTTCGAACGACACCCGTGGCGACAGGTCATTACCATTGGCATCGAGCAGGCAACGCAGCGCCGCCGGTGGCAGGTAGCGACCCAGTTGCAGCGAGCGCGGTGCGACCACTTCGCTGACGTACAGCAATTCGAGCAACACGGTGCCCGGCTTCAACGCCTTGTTCTTGATCAGCGCGACGGCGGTGTTGCCCATCGAGCCGGACAGCACCAGATCCATGCCGCCCTGCACCATCGGGTGTTCCCAAGTGATGAACTGCATGTCTTCGCGCGACAGCGCCTGATTGCGGTCGTAGGTGATGGTCACGCCTTCGTCGTCGCCCAGCGGGAAACTGGCGTCGAGCATCTTCTCGCTCGGCTTGAGGATCAGAGCGTTTTCCGAATGGTCTTCGCTGTCGATGCCGAAGGCGTCGAACAGGGTTTCCATGTAGATCGGCAGGGCGAACTGGTCGTCCTGCTCGAGGATCGCTTCTACCAGCGCTTCACCTTCGCCAGCGCCGCCGGAATTCAATTCCAGCAAACGGTCGCGGCCGGTGTGCAGCTCGGCTTCGAGACGCTCACGCTCGGCCCGTGCTTCGTCGATCAGCGTTTGCCACTCGCCGTCATCGGCTTCTTCGAGCAGCGGCAGTAGGCGCGGGCCGAACTGATGCTGCAAGGCGTTGCCGGTCGGGCAGGTATTGAGGAAGGCGTTGAGCGCTTCGTGGTACCACTGGAACAGGCGCTCTTGCGGGCTGGTTTCCAGGTACGGCACGTGCAGTTCGATGATGTGCTTCTGGCCGATCCGGTCGAGACGGCCGATGCGCTGCTCGAGCAGGTCCGGGTGCGACGGCAGATCGAACAGCACCAGGTGGTGAGCGAACTGGAAGTTGCGACCTTCACTGCCGATTTCCGAGCAGATCAGCACTTGCGCGCCGAACTCTTCATCAGCGAAGTAGGCGGCGGCGCGATCACGCTCGAGGATGTTCATGCCTTCGTGGAACACCGTGGCCGGGATGCCGGAACGCACGCGCAACGCGTCTTCCAGGTCCATCGCGGTTTCGGCGTGGGCGCAGATCACCAGCACTTTGGTGCGCTTGAGCATTTTCAGCTGATCGATCAGCCACTCGACGCGCGGATCGAATTTCCACCAGCGCTCTTCTTCACTGGCTTCCGGCTGCGCCTGGAAGCTGACTTCCGGGTACAGCTCGGCGTGTTCGCCCAGCGGCAGTTCGAGGTATTCGTCGGGGCACGGCAGCGGGTACGGGTGTAGTTTGCGCTCCGGGAAACCCTGCACGGCGGCGCGGGTGTTGCGGAACAGCACGCGGCCGGTGCCGTGGCGATCGAGCAGTTCACGCACGAGGCGGGCGCTGGCTTCAGTATCGCCATCGTTGACGGCGGTGAGCAGGGCTTCGCCTTCGTTGCCGAGGAAACCGTGAATGGTCTTGTGCGCTTCGGCGGAGAGACGGCCCTTGTCGAGCAGTTCCTGCACCGCTTCGGCGACCGGGCGATAGTTGTCGCTCTCGGCGCGGAACGCGGCCAGGTCGTGGAAACGGTTCGGGTCGAGCAGGCGCAGACGGGCGAAGTGGCTGTCCTGACCGAGTTGTTCCGGGGTGGCGGTGAGCAGCAGCACGCCGGGGATGACTTCGGCCAGTTGCTCGACCAGCGAATATTCCGCGCTGGCCTTGTCTTCATGCCAGACCAGGTGGTGCGCTTCGTCGACCACCATCAGGTCCCAACCGGCAGCGAACAAGGCGTCCTGTGCCTTCTCGTCATCGACCAGCCACTCCAGCGCGACCAGCGCCAGTTGCGTGTCTTCGAACGGGTTGGTGGCATCGCTTTCGATAAAGCGTTCTTCGTCGAACAGCGCGACCTGCAGATTGAAACGGCGGCGCATCTCCACCAGCCACTGATGCTGGAGGTTTTCCGGGACCAGGATCAGCACGCGGTTGGCGCGGCCCGAGAGCAGTTGGCGATGGATCACCAGACCGGCTTCGATGGTTTTACCCAGACCCACTTCGTCCGCCAGCAATACGCGCGGGGCGATACGGTCGGCGACTTCGCGGGCGATGTGCAACTGGTGCGCGATCGGTTGCGCACGCACGCCACCCAGGCCCCACAGCGAGGACTGCAACTGGCGGCTGGTGTGTTCAAGAGTGTTGTAGCGCAGGGAGAACCACGGCAGCGGGTCGATCTGCCCGGCGAACAGGCGGTCGCTGGCCAGACGGAACTGAATGAAGTTCGACAGCTGGGTTTCCGGCAGCGTGACGACTTCGTTCTGCCCGTTGAGGCCGTGATAGACCATCAGCCCGTCGACGTCGTCGACCTGCTGCACGGTCATCTTCCAGCCTTCGAAATGGGTGATGGAGTCGCCCGGCGAGAACCGCACGCGGGTCAGGGGCGCATTCCGTAGCGCGTACTGGCGGGTTTCGCCAGTGGCCGGGTAAAGCACGGTCAGCAAGCGGCCGTCCTGTGCCAGAACGGTGCCTAAACCAAGCTCTGCTTCGCTGTCACTGATCCAGCGTTGCCCCGGTTGATACTGCTGCGCCATGCTGCCTGACTCCCACCTTGAAAAAGCGGGCTATCTTAACGGAATGCGACCCTGAGGCCAAAGAAATACTGGGGTAGGAGCTGCCGCAGGCTGCGATCTTTTGATCTGTGGGAACACTTCGATTTTGCGTTGTCCCATAAGAGATCGCAGCCTTCGGCAGCTCCAACAGGTGCCAAGCGCATCACAAGTTTGCGACAGGCGGCTCAAGGCGCCTGCACCCCAGCCGATAGCCTGCAGACAGGAGACCTTTATATGTTGCCACCGATGCTCCCCTTGAGCGCCGTGCCGATCACTTCCCAGCAGGATCCGATCCGCCAGCGGCCGGACATCCCGCCAGTGGTGCCGGTGCAGGAAAGCTCCAACGAAAGCACGATCGATCTGCAGAAGCGTGATCCGGAAGAGGATCGTCTGCTGGCGCGCGAAGAACAGCGTCGTCAGCAGGAACGTGACCGCCGACGCCGTGAGGCGGATGAGGATCCTGAAGAGCATCTGGCCGTGCCGGGTACCGAGTTGAACGCCGACAACACCGTGCCGGTGGTGCCGTTGATAGACGATCAGCCGCGTCAGGGGCTGTGGGTCGATATCGAGATTTGAGCAGTGACTGGTCAGCGCCTGCGCCAAGCGGCATGATTGGCGCAATCCTGCCGGTGACGGCAGCTGTGATCTCTTCTGCGATGTGCCGGACGCCATGAGCCAAGACGACAAACTGATCGACCTCAGCACTGAACGCGCCAAGCGTGTGCATGACCTCAACGAAAAGCGCCTGAACGAAGTGCGCCAGGCTTTCGAGCAGGCGATGCCGTTGGGAAAAGCCAAGAAAAAGTCGAAGAACAAGCCGAAAAAGCGTTGATCTCCCGCTGCATTGGTTGATGCAGATCAGTTATTTCCCCTCCTTTATTTCCCAACGTTGCGGATATTGATCCTGGTCAATATGTGCGCCTGTGTGTTTGTTAATTTGAGTCCATCGCAACAAAGCAAAGCAAAGCAGGGCCGGGAGGTCAGTCATGTTTTTCGATAACGTGGTGTTTGCCGGGGTTCTCACGGTGGGGCTCATGGTGCTGTTTTTTGCAGGGTTTGGATTTTTTATCTGGAAGGATGCGCATAAGCGGCGCAAGTGAGTTCTTCTGGATTTGATGGGCACGCAAGGCATTTTGGGGCGACTTCGGTTGCCCCTTTTTTTTGTGCCTTGGCGGCCTTTTGGCCGACCAGGCTGTTGGGGTTTTGGGTGAATATCCGTTGCTTCGGGTGTGGCGGCTGGCGGTTTCGCCCTTACGGCGAGTCACTTTTTCAGACGCCAAAAAGTAACCAAAACGCTAGCTCCTGCGTTCGGCCCTCGCAGGCTCGGGTCCCTTCGCTCCGGGACTGATCCGGGCGCAGCGGCTCCGGTTTGCTTCGCTGCACCTCCTTCCGCTGTGTCTGGCTGCGCCAGACGGTCGCTGCGCTCCCACGCCCGGATCAATCCCTCCACTCAGCCTTCCGACGTCGCCGGTGGATCAAGATCAAGAGCAGGCGAGCTGACACTCGGCCTATTGAGTGGTGAAAAGCGTGGGTGTTCGGCTTTTGATTTGCATTGTTGCTGCCCCTCACCCCAGCCCTCTCCCCGAGGAGAGGGAGCTGATTTGTGTGCTTTTCAAATCCTGAGTTCAACTCGGACTTTCACATCGACGTAACTCGCTCAAACACCTCGGTCAGTTCCCTCTCCCTCCGGGAGAGGGCTAGGGTGAGGGGCTCTTGATCTGGCTTTTGCTTTGGCTTTTGATCTTTTGCCCCTTCGGCAGACTTCTTAGCCCCAATAACAAAAAAGGCGTGATCCTCACGAATCACGCCTTTTCCAATCAACAGCTAACGATCAACTACCCAAAGCCTTCGAAGCCAACCAGAACAATCCGGCCGACAGCGCCACGGTCGCTGGCAAGGTCAACACCCAGGCCAGCAAAATGGTCTTGACCGTGCCACCCTGCAGGCCGCTTTTATTGGCAACCATGGTCCCGGCCACACCCGAAGACAACACGTGAGTGGTCGACACCGGCAGGCTGAAAATGTTGGCCATGCCGATCAAACTGGCGGTGGTGATCTGCGCCGACATGCCCTGGGAATAGGTCATGCCCTGCTTGCCGATCTTCTCGCCAATGGTCAGCACTACGCGCTTCCAGCCGACCATGGTGCCCAGGCCCAGTGCCAGGGCGACCGCCAGAATCACCCAGAACGGGGCGTATTCAGTGGTGGTGGTCAGGTCTTTGCGCAGCTTGTCGAGGTCAGCCTTTTCACGGGCTTCCAGGCCAGGCAGCTTGCCGACTTTCTTCGCCGTGTCGTCCAGGCAGAGCAGGTAGCGACGCACTTCGATGCGGCTGTCCGACGACAGCGAATGATAGTCCGCTACACCTTTGAGAGTGTGCAGCAGGGCGGTGATGGTCGGTTCGGTCTGCTGCGGGTTGCAGCGGAATTTCTCCGGCAGGTCGCCTTCCACGCTCTTGCCCAGGGCCAGGAACTCACCCAGCGAATCGGCGTTGCGCTGGTAGAACTGGCTCAGGTGCAGGGTCGCGTCGCGGGTGCGTTCGATCTGGTAGGTGGTGCTGTTCAGGTCGAGTACGAACTGTGCCGGGACGATACCGATCAGCACCAGCATGATCAGGCCAATGCCTTTCTGGCCGTCGTTGGAACCGTGCACGAAGCTCACGGCCATGGCCGAGATCACCAGGACCAGACGGTTCCAGAACGGTGGGTGCTTTTTGTCGTCGATCTTGCGGCGCTGTTCCGGCGTCTTGTGCATCTTCGACAGCGGGCGCCACCATTTCAGGCCGATCAGCACCAGCGCGGCGATGAGGAAGCCGGCCATCGGCGAGAACACCAGCGAGGCGCCGATGTCGATCGCTTTCTGCCAGTTCACGCCATCTCTCAACGGAATGTCGTTGATCAGCGCGTTGGCCAGGCCGACACCGAGGATCGAGCCGATCAGGGTGTGCGAGCTGGAAGCCGGGATACCGAAGTACCAGGTACCCAGGTTCCAGGCGATTGCCGCGGCGAGCAACGAGAACACCATCGCCAGGCCATGGCCGGTGTTCACATTGATCAGCAGCTCAACCGGCAGCAAGTGGACGATGGCATACGCCACGCCAACGCCGCCCAGCAGCACGCCGAGGAAATTGAACACACCGGAAAAGAACACCGCCAGGTGTGGCGGCATGGCTTTGGTGTAGATAACAGTGGCTACCGCGTTAGCGGTGTCATGAAATCCATTGATGAACTCGAAGGCGAGGACAAACGTCAGGGCGAGCAAGAGGCTCACAAGCACCCAAGCATCCAGTCCGCTGAATAAATCGATCATGAAGGTTTTCTGACCCGGTCGTAAGGGGGCGCGATTATGCCAGAAAAGACAGGAAATCGATGCCCCGTCTGCTCACTGGTCACACCCTTCTTCGATTTAATTTGTTGCAGGGCGTGAAAACCAAGCAGCACGCAGGGTTTTTCAACTACTTGATTTTATTGAATAAACTAGATTTTCGAGCCGTTTTTTCAGACATCGCAAAGGCTCAAACGCTTGTCTGAAATATCTCTGAAACCTGTGGGACGCTCGTTCATAAGCCGCAGAACAGCGATGCAGCCGCTGCCCGCGGATAGCGGGCGCGCGAGGTGTCGTCTTCCACCGCGCTGTGGCTCAGGCGGACGCCGACTTTCGAATGCTCAACCGCCGTGGCTCATGGCTCATGGCTCTTCGGCTTTGAGTTCCTTTTCGATCTTTTCGATTTCCTGCTTGAACACCTGATCCTGAACGGTAGGGCGCTTGCGCCATGCCTTGCGTTCCGGTTCCGGCTGAGCGGCGTAGGTGGTGACTTCCCCGCCGTAAACTTCCTTGTAACGTTGTTCCTGGCGCTCTAGTTCCGCGCGCAGTTCGTCTTTTGTCACGGTGCTACCTGTATGAGTTGAATTGAATATCCGGTGAAACACACTGCAACGAGTCAATAGAGCGAGCCCGACAGTCATCCACAGCCCGATCGGGCGCGGAGACATTGCAGAGGCGATCAAGACTTCCGTGTTACAGGCGGCTACGGCACCAGATAAAAACTGACGCAGCATCAGTTTCCTGTTTCAGCGAGCGCTGGCGTTGCATGTGTGATGGGCGCCGGGCGCTGGCCGGAGCTGAGACGAAGGACCTCGTTTCAGCAAGTCGCGGGCTTTTGATTAAAGCGCCGCGACTAGGGTGCATTATAGCGGCCGATTCGGGAATGACTATCTTTGCCAAGTTAAAAACGGTTCTGAATGTGTGATGGTTTTGTTGCTGGCAACTTTTGCCGCTAGTTAAGTGTAAAGACAGCGTTATAGAACCGGCGTTCTGTTTTTGGCGCCATTAACTGGAACAACTAAGTTGCGAGCAGAATCGCTAAAGCTGCCTCAAGGATGAAGAGGAGAGCGGGGGCTGGATTGCGATTATCGGTCGGCGGTTCGATAATCGCCCAATGTTGGCGCCCCGGTGCTTGTGCATCGCGCGGCGAGCCGTTTGACTAGGCATCGATGCGTGCCGGACAAGGACAAGAAATGAACGATCAAATGCGCAACTCCTTCACCTCGGTGGCGCCGCCCATTGTCGCCTCGCCGGCCAAGCGCATTCAGGCGCTGACCGGTGATCCGGATTTCATGACGTCCCTGGCCCGTGGTCTGGCCGTGGTGCAGGCGTTTCAGGAACGCAAACGCCACCTGACCATCGCGCAGATAAGTCATCGCACTGAAATCCCTCGCGCCGCCGTGCGCCGTTGCCTGCACACGCTGATCAAGCTCGGCTACGCCACCACCGACGGCCGCACCTATTCGCTGCTGCCGAAAGTGCTGACCCTCGGCCACGCCTATCTGTCCTCGACACCGCTGGCCGTCTCCGCCCAACCGTATCTGGATCGCATGAGCGAGCAACTGCACGAGGCCTGCAACATGGCGACGCTGGAGGGCGATGACATTCTCTATATCGCGCGTTCGGCGACCACTCAGCGATTGATCTCGGTCGACCTTTCCGTCGGCGGGCGTCTCCCTGCCTATTGCACGTCGATGGGGCGCATTCTGTTGGCCGCGCTGGACGACACCTCCCTGGGCGAATACCTCGACCACGCCGAACTGGTGGCCAAGACCAGCCGCACCATTCATACCCCCGACGCGTTGCTCGAATGTTTGCAGCAGGTGCGGCAGCAGGGCTGGTGCATTGTCGATCAGGAACTGGAACAGGGCCTGCGCTCGATCGCTGTGCCGGTGTACGACGCCTCCGGGCAAGTGGTCGCCGCGCTGAATGTCAGCACCCACGCCGGGCGGGTCAGTCGCGCCGAGCTGGAGCAGCGCTTCTTGCCGGGCCTGCTCAGCGCCAGTCGCGACCTCAGTGCGCAGTTGTTCGCCTGAGGAAGCTGTTCGATAAACGCACAGTGTTGCGTTTATCGAATTGACGCTAAAACCCTCGGATCATTAATGTCGCGGCAGCGTCATCCGGCGCTGATGTGAATGAGCTCGCCGGACTGTCGACCCCATAATAATGACAAGAGGCAACTCACCATGCGCTCGCTCCCCGACTGTCTGTATCCCACCCGTTGTTGCCGGGTTCACCGCAACGCCTGATTACAACCTTCTATTCTTGTGACCGTGCCTTCCTTTGGCCGGCCGCCGTTCGACTGCGTTTTTTGCGTGGAATAAAAATAATGAACCAGCCTCAGTCCGCTGTGGGTAACTGCCTCGATGTGCAGACCTTCATCAACGCCCAACCGATCTCGCGCTATCAGTGGCGGGTGGTGATCCTGTGTTTCCTGATCGTATTTCTCGACGGCCTCGACACCGCCGCCATGGGCTTCATCGCCCCGGCGCTGTCGCAAGACTGGGGCATCGACCGCGCCAGCCTCGGCCCGGTAATGAGTGCCGCGCTGATTGGTATGGTCTTCGGCGCGCTCGGCTCCGGCCCGTTGGCTGACCGCTTCGGGCGCAAGGTTGTCCTCGTCGGTGCGGTGATTCTGTTCGGCGGCTTCAGCCTGGCCTCGGCGTACAGCACCAACGTCGAACAACTGCTGGTGTTGCGCTTTCTGACCGGTCTCGGTCTCGGCGCGGGCATGCCCAACGCGACGACGCTGCTCTCGGAATACACACCCGAGCGCAAGAAGTCGCTGCTGGTGACCAGCATGTTCTGCGGCTTCAACCTCGGCATGGCCGGCGGCGGTTTCATCTCCGCGAAGCTGATCCCGGCGTTCGGCTGGCATGCTCTGCTGATGATCGGCGGGATCCTGCCGCTGATCCTCGCCGTGGTATTGGTGTTCTGGCTGCCGGAATCGGCGCGCTACCTGGTGGTGCGCAACCGTGGCACCGACAAAGTACGCAAGACCCTCGCGCCGATCGACCCGGTTACCGTTGCCCAGGCTGCGAGCTTCAGCGTGCCGGAACAGAAGACCGTGAAGGCGCGCAATGTCTTTGCGGTGATCTTCTCCGGCACTTACAGCACCGGCACGCTGCTGTTATGGCTGACCTATTTCATGGGCCTGGTGATTGTGTACCTGCTGACCAGTTGGCTGCCGACGCTGATGCGCGACAGCGGCGCGAGCATGGAGCAGGCCGCGTTCATCGGTGCGTTGTTCCAGTTTGGCGGCGTGTTGAGCGCGGTCGGCGTGGGCTGGGCGATGGATCGCTTCAATCCGCACAAGGTCATCGGCGTTTTCTACCTGCTGGCCGGGGTGTTTGCCTACGCCGTGGGACAAAGCCTGGGCAACATCACCTTGCTGGCGACGCTGGTACTGGTGGCGGGCATGTGCGTCAACGGCGCGCAATCGGCGATGCCGTCATTGGCGGCACGCTTCTACCCGACTCAGGGCCGTGCGACCGGGGTGTCGTGGATGCTGGGCATCGGCCGCTTCGGCGCGATCCTCGGCGCGTGGATGGGCGCAACCTTGCTTGGCCTGGGCTGGAATTTCGAGCAAGTGCTGACCGCACTGGTGATTCCGGCCGGTTTGGCGACGGCGGCGGTGCTGATCAAGGACATGGTCAGTCATGCGGATGCGACCTGAGGCAGACCCATGATCGTTCCCACGCTCCGCGTGGGAATGCCTCAACGGAGGCTCTGCGTTCGGCTGTACAGGGACGCGGAGCGTCCCCGGCAGCATTCCCACGCGGAGCGTGGGAACGATCATTAGGGAAGCAACAATCCGTTCGATAAACGAACACTCAGTCGATTATCGGATTGTTTGGCGAATTTCCCGAGCTTAATCTTCAGTGACTCCGGCGCTGAACCTCGCGCCTTTTTATCACTGGCGATTCCTTACAAGAACAGGAGCCCGCTCCATGGCTGAGATCCTTTCGCTGCACGACGCGGTGAAGCAATTCGTCAACGATGGCGATACCGTCGCCCTCGAAGGCTTCACTCACCTGATCCCTACGGCAGCGGGTCATGAAATCATTCGTCAAGGCAAGAAAGATCTGACGCTGGTGCGGATGACGCCTGACCTGATCTACGACCAACTGATCGGCGCCGGTTGCGCGCGCAAACTGATTTTCTCCTGGGGCGGCAACCCGGGTGTGGGCTCGCTGCACCGCCTGCGTGACGCGGTCGAGAAAAAATGGCCGCACGCGCTGGAAATTGAAGAACACAGCCACGCCGACCTCGCCAACGCCTACGTTGCCGGCGCGTCCGGCCTGCCGTTCGCGGTGCTGCGTGCCTACGCCGGCTCCGACCTGCCGAAGGTCAATCCGCTGATCAAAACCGTGACCTGCCCGTTCACCGGCGAAGTGCTGGCGGCAGTGCCATCGGTACGCCCGGACGTCACCGTGATTCACGCGCAGAAAGCCGACCGCAAAGGCAACGTGTTGCTCTGGGGCATTCTCGGTGTGCAGAAAGAAGCCGCGCTGGCGGCCAAGCGCTGCATCGTCACCGTGGAAGAAATCGTCGACGACCTCAACGCACCGATGAACGCTTGCGTGCTGCCGACCTGGGCCTTGAGCGCGGTCTGCCACGTGCCGGGTGGCGCGCATCCGTCCTACGCCCACGGTTACACCGAGCGTGACAATCGTTTCTATCAGGCGTGGGACCCGATCGCTCGCGACCGTGAGACGTTTACCGCGTGGATCAACGAATACATCCATGGCTGCGCTGACTTCAGCGAATTCCAGGCCAAATTGGCCGCTGCTTCGGAGGCCAAGTAATGACTTACACCACCAATGAAATGATGACCGTCGCGGCGGCCCGGCGCCTGAAGAACGGCTCGGTATGTTTCGTCGGCATCGGCCTGCCATCGAAAGCCGCCAACCTCGCGCGCCTGACTTCATCGCCGGACGTGGTGCTGATCTACGAATCCGGCCCGATTGGCGCCAAGCCGAGCGTACTGCCGCTGTCCATCGGTGACGGTGAGCTGGCCGAGACCGCCGACACGGTGGTGCCGACCGGTGAAATTTTTCGCTACTGGCTGCAGGGCGGGCGCATCGACGTCGGTTTCCTCGGCGCCGCGCAGGTCGACCGTTTCGGCAACATCAACACCACCGTGGTCGGCGACTACCACGCGCCGAAAGTGCGTCTGCCGGGTGCCGGTGGCGCGCCGGAGATTGCCGGTTCGGCGAAAAGCGTGCTGATCATCCTTAAACAGTCGGCGCGTTCGTTTGTCGACAAGCTCGATTTCATCACCTCGGTCGGTCACGGCGAAGGTGGCGATTCGCGTAAACGTCTCGGCCTGCCGGGCGCCGGGCCGGTGGGCATCATCACCGACCTGTGCATCATGGAACCGGAGGAGGGTACCCACGAATTCGTGGTCACTGCGCTGCATCCGGGCGTGACCCGCGAGCAAGTGGTCGCCGCCACCGGTTGGGCGATCCGTTTTGCCGACTCCGTTGAAACCACCGCTGAGCCGACCGAAGTCGAGCTGACGGCGCTGCGTGATCTTGAAGCGCGCACCGCTGCCGCCCACGGTCAGGCACCGGGAGAAGCATGATGCGTGACGTGTATATCTGCGACGCAATTCGCACCCCCATCGGCCGTTTCGGCGGCGCACTGTCTGCCGTGCGCGCCGATGACCTCGCCGCCGTGCCGATCAAGGCCCTGATGGAGCGCAATCCATCGGTGGACTGGAACGCCGTCGATGAGGTGTTTCTCGGCTGCGCCAACCAAGCCGGCGAAGACAACCGCAACGTTGCGCGCATGGCATTGCTGCTCGCCGGTCTGCCGGACAGCGTGCCCGGCGTTACGCTCAATCGCCTCTGCGCTTCGGGCATGGACGCGATCGGTACTGCGTTCCGTGCGATCGCCAGCGGCGAGATGGAGCTGGCGATTGCCGGCGGCGTCGAGTCGATGTCCCGCGCACCGTTCGTGATGGGCAAGGCCGACGCGGCGTTCTCGCGCAACATGAAACTGGAAGACACCACCATCGGCTGGCGTTTCATCAACCCGCTGATGAAGGCGCAGTACGGTGTCGATGCCATGCCGCAGACCGCTGACAACGTTGCCGACGACTACAAGGTTTCGCGCGAAGATCAGGACGCCTTTGCCTTGCGCAGTCAGCAACGTACCGCCGCCGCTCAAGCCGCCGGTTACTTCGCTGAAGAAATCGTCGAAGTGCGCATCGCCCACAAAAAGGGCGAAACCGTGGTCAGCCAAGACGAACATCCGCGCGCCGACACCACGATCGAAGCACTGGCCAAGCTGAAACCGGTCAACGGCGCGGACAAAACCGTCACCGCCGGCAATGCCTCCGGGGTCAACGATGGTGCTGCTGCGCTGATTCTGGCGTCAGCCGAAGCGGTGAAAAAACACGGCCTGACCGCCCGCGCAAAAGTGCTCGGCATGGCCAGCGCCGGCGTCGCACCACGGGTGATGGGCATCGGCCCGGTGCCGGCGGTGCGTAAACTGACCGAGCGCCTTGGCGTCGCGGTCAGCGATTTCGACGTGATCGAACTCAACGAAGCGTTTGCCAGCCAGGGTCTCGCGGTATTGCGCGAGTTGGGCCTTGCCGACGATGCGCCGCAGGTCAACCCGAATGGCGGGGCGATTGCCCTCGGTCATCCGTTGGGTATGAGCGGTGCGCGGCTGGTGCTGACCGCCCTGCATCATCTGGAAAAGACTGGCGGCAAGAAAGGTCTGGCGACCATGTGCGTCGGTGTCGGCCAGGGTCTGGCCCTGGCCATCGAACGTGTCTGACGCACTGCGGCACTTACAAGAACTGAGGAAAGCGAAATGACTGACAAGCCTGGTTACCGTCGCCCACAGGCAGGCACTCAGCCTGACTACCTGCACCCGACGTATCAATCCACCAACCTGCGCTCGCCGTCCAAGCCTTTGGTGTACCTGCCCCATTCACTCTCGGAAATCACCGGGCCGACCATCGGCGCCGAACACGTTGCCGAGAAGGACAATGACCTGACCGCACAGCACGACGGCGAGCCGTTGGGCGAGCGCATCATCATTCACGGCCGCGTGCTCGACGAAGACGGCCTGCCGGTGCCGGGGATTCTGGTGGAGATCTGGCAGGCCAATGCCGCCGGCCGCTACAACCATGCCCGCGACCTGCACGACGCGCCGCTGGACCCGAACTTCACCGGCACCGGCCGCACCGTCACCGATGCCGACGGCTGGTATCAGTTCCAGACCATCAAGCCCGGCGCCTATCCGTGGGGCAACCACCACAACGCCTGGCGCCCGGCGCACATCCACTTTTCCCTGTTCGGGCCGAGCATTCTTACGCGTCTGGTCACGCAGATGTACTTCCCTGGTGATCCGCTGCTGGCGTATGACCCGATCTACAACTGCGTGCCGGACACTTCGGCCAAGGAACGCCTGATCGCTGCTTTCGATCTGGAAAAAACCATTCCGTCCTACGCCCTCGGTTACCGCTGGGACATCGTGCTGCGCGGCCGTGAAGCCACGCCGATGGAGAAATAAGATGACGCTCTATGCGACCACGTCCCACACCGTCGGGCCGTATTACCACATTGGCCTGACCTGGCTGAACCGCGAAACCCTGGCCAACGAGCTGACCCTCGGCGAGCGCGTGGCGATCACCGGCCAGGTGGTGGACGGCAATGGCGATGTCGTCAACGACGCCATGCTCGAAGTCTGGCAGGCCAATGCCGCCGGCAAGTACGACCACCCGGAAGATCATCAGGACAAACCGCTCGACCCGAATTTCGAAGGCTTCGGCCGGGTGCCGGTGGACGCCGAAGGGCGCTTCCGTTTCACCACGATCAAACCGGGCACCGTGCCGGGGTTGAAAGGCTCGACTCAGGCGCCGCATCTGGTGGTGCTGGTGTTTGCTCGTGGTCTGGTCAAGCATTTGCTGACGCGGATTTATTTCGAGGGCGAACCGGCGAACGTTGCTGACCCGTTGCTCGAGTGCGTGCCGGCGGAGCGTCGCCAGACGTTGCTGGCCAAGGCGGATGCGTCGGGTGTGTACCAGTGGAATGTGGTTCTGCAGGGCACCGATGCCGAGACGGTGTTCTTCGATTATTGAGAGAACACCCCAAATCCCCTGTAGGACAGAGTCCCTGTGGTGAGGGGATTTATCCCCGCTGGGCTGTGAAGCAGCCCCAAAAACCAGTCGGCGCGGTATTCAGATGAACCGCGTGTATCTGATTTGCGAGTGCTTCGCACTCGAGCGGGGATAAATCCCCTCGCCACAAAGGCTGATCCAGACGCGGGTGATGATCCAATGTGGAACGGGACTGTTGCAAAGTATGTCTAGACTGTGACTGTCCCTATCGAGTGAAAAAACAATGACAACCACCACCTCCCACTACACCGGCGAAGAGCGCAGCAAGCGCATCTTTGCCATCGTCGGCGCTTCCTCCGGCAATCTAGTCGAGTGGTTCGACTTCTACGTCTACGCCTTCTGCGCGATCTATTTCGCCCCGGCGTTTTTCCCTTCCGATAACCCCACCGTGCAACTGGTCAACACCGCTGGCGTGTTCGCCGCCGGGTTCCTGATGCGGCCGATTGGTGGCTGGATCTTCGGCCGGGTCGCTGACAAGCACGGGCGCAAGAACTCGATGCTCATCTCGATTTTGATGATGTGCTTCGGCTCGCTGCTGATTGCCTGCCTGCCGACCTACAAGGACATCGGCGTCTGGGCGCCGCTGCTGTTGCTGTTCGCGCGTTTGCTGCAAGGTCTGTCGGTGGGCGGCGAGTACGGCACCACCGCGACCTACATGAGCGAAGTTGCGCTCAAGGGCCAGCGCGGTTTCTTCGCCTCGTTCCAGTACGTGACGCTGATTGGCGGACAACTGCTGGCGGTGTCGTTGGTGGTGGTGCTGCAACAGTTCCTCACTGAAGAAGACCTGCGTGCCTACGGCTGGCGGATTCCATTCGTGGTCGGTGCGGTGGCGGCGCTGATTTCGCTGTTCCTGCGTCGCTCGCTGAAGGAAACCACCAACAAGGAAACCCGCGCGCACAAAGACGCCGGCAGCATCACTGCACTGTTTCGCGATCACAAAGCGGCGTTCATCACCGTGCTCGGCTACACCGCTGGCGGCTCGCTGATTTTCTATACCTTCACCACCTACATGCAGAAATACCTGGTAAACACCGCCGGGATGCACGCCAAGACCGCCAGCTACATCATGACCGGCGCGCTGTTCCTGTATATGTGCATGCAGCCGTTGTTCGGCATGCTCGCCGACAAGATCGGCCGGCGTAATTCGATGCTCTGGTTCGGCGCCCTCGGCACGCTGTTCACCGTGCCGATTCTGCTCAGCCTGAAAAGCATCAGCAGCCCGTTCCTCGCCTTCGTGCTGATCACCCTGGCGCTGGCGATCGTCAGCTTCTACACCTCGATCAGCGGTCTGGTAAAAGCCGAGATGTTCCCGCCGGAAGTGCGCGCCCTCGGTGTCGGCCTGGCTTACGCGGTGGCCAATGCAATCTTCGGCGGCTCGGCAGAATTCGTTGCCCTGAGTCTCAAAGCCGGCGGCATGGAAAACGCCTTCTACTGGTACGTCACGGCGATGATGGCGGTGGCTTTCCTGTTCAGCCTGCGTTTGCCGAAGCAGGCGAAGTATCTGCACCACGATCTGTAAACCCATGTGCGCGGGCTGCGAGGCCCGCGCCGGCAAGGACTGTTTATGACTCAGCGACCGGGCAATCAATTGTTCGATGCCTACTTCACCGCCCGCGATATGCGCGAAGTGTTCTGCGATCAGGGCCGGATGCAGGCGATGCTCGATTTCGAAGCGGCGCTGGCCCGGGCCGAGGCGCGGGTCGGGCTGATTCCTTCATCGGCCGTGGCACCGATTGCCGCAGCATGCGACGCCAGTCTGTATGACTTCGCAGCGCTGGGCGAGGCGATTGCCACGGCCGGCAATTCGGCGATTCCACTGGTCAAGGCTTTGGGCAAGCAGATCGCTTCGAGCGATGCCGAAGCCGAGCGCTATGTGCATCTGGGCGCGACCAGTCAGGACGTGATGGATTCCGGGCTGGTCCTGCAATTGCGCCAGGCGCTGGCGCTGATCGAAGACCAACTGGCGCAACTGGCCGACTCGCTCGCCACTCAGGCACAACGTTTCGCCACCACGCCACTGGCCGGGCGCACCTGGCTGCAACACGCCACGCCCGTGACCCTCGGTATGAAAATCGCCGGATGGCTGGGCGCCGTCACGCGCAGCCGTCAGCGTCTGCAACAACTGAAACCGCGTCTGCTGGTGCTGCAATTCGGTGGCGCCTCCGGCACCCTCGCGGCGCTGGGTGAACAGGCGTTGCCGATCGCCAAAGCATTGGCCGAAGAGCTGCAACTGACCCTGCCCGAGCAACCGTGGCACACCCAGCGTGACCGCATCGTTGAATTCGGCGCCGTGCTTGGCCTGATCGCCGGGAGCCTCGGCAAATTCGGCCGCGACATCAGCCTGTTGATGCAGACCGAAGCAGCGGAAGTATTCGAGCCTGCGGCACCGGGCAAAGGCGGGTCGTCGACCATGCCGCACAAGCGCAACCCGGTTGGCGCGGCGGTGCTGATCGGCGCGGCCACGCGGGTGCCGGGGCTGGTGTCGACGCTGTTCAGCGCGATGCCGCAGGAACATGAACGCAGCCTCGGTTTGTGGCATGCCGAATGGGAAACCCTGCCGGAGATCTGCTGCCTGGTGTCCGGTTCGCTGCAACAGGCGCGCTTGCTGGCCGACGGTCTGGAAGTCGACGCGGCGCGCATGGCCCGCAACCTCGAACTGACCCAAGGCCTGGTGCTGGCCGAAGCGGTGAGCATCGTCCTTGCCCAACGCGTCGGCCGCGACACCGCGCATCACCTGCTCGAACAATGCTGCAAACGCGCCGTGGCCGAGCAACGCCATCTGCGTGCGGTGCTGGCTGACGAGCCGCAAGTCACCGCCGAACTCAGTGGCGCTGAACTCGATGATCTTCTGAACCCCGCGCATTACCTCGGCCAGGCGCAAGTCTGGGTCGAGCGCGCGGTGGCTGAACACAACGCTTTGACTGTCTGAAGGAGAGGGCTGTGGCTTTCGTTCAACTCGCCGATGGCGAACTGCACTATGAAATTGAGGGCCCGGCGGAGGCGCCGGTGCTGGTGCTGTCCAACTCGCTGGGCACCGACCTGCACATGTGGGACGCGCAAATGCCGGCGTTCACCGAGCATTTGCGCGTGCTGCGTTTCGACACGCGCGGCCATGGGCAATCGCTGGTCACCGAGGGGCCGTACAGCATCGAACAACTCGGTCGCGACGTGCTCGGTCTGCTCGATGCGCTGCATATCGAGCGCGCGCATTTTTGCGGACTGTCGATGGGCGGGCTGATCGGTCAGTGGCTGGGGATCAATGCCGGGCATCGTCTGCACAAACTGATCGTGTGCAACACGGCGGCGAAAATTGGCGATCCGTCGGTATGGAATCCACGCATCGAAACCGTATTGCGCGACGGCCCGGCGGCGATGGTCGCACTGCGTGATGCCTCGATTGCGCGCTGGTTCACCCCGGACTTTTCCGCAGCGCATCCGGAGGCGGCGAAGAAGATTACCGACATGCTCGCCGCGACCAATCCACAAGGCTATGCGGCCAACTGCGCGGCCGTGCGCGATGCTGATTTTCGTGAACAACTGGCTTCGATCAACGTGCCGTTGCTGGTGATTGCCGGCAGCGAAGATGCGGTGACGCCGCCGTCCGGCGGGCATTTCATTCGCGACCAAGTGCGCGGCGCCGAGTACGCCGAGTTTCATGCGGCGCATTTGTCCAACGTGCAGGCCGGCGCCGATTTCAGCGACCGTGTGCTGGCGTTTCTGCAGGCTCAGTGAGGAAGAATTTGTGGACGAGAAACAACGTTACGACGAAGGCATGCAAGTCCGCCGCGCGGTGCTGGGCGATGCCCACGTCGATCGCAGCCTGACCACGCTGACCGAGTTCAACTCGGAATTCCAGGAGATGATCACCCGCCACGCCTGGGGCGACATCTGGACCCGCCCGGGCCTGCCCCGGCACACCCGCAGCCTGATCACCATCGCCATGCTGATCGGCATGAACCGCGAGGGCGAACTGAAACTGCACTTGCGCGCGGCAGCCAACAACGGCGTCAGCCGTGGCGAGATCAAGGAAGTGATCATGCAGAGCGCAATCTACTGCGGGATTCCGGCGGCAAATGCGACGTTTCATTTGGCGGAGTCGGTGTGGGACGAGCTAGGAGTCGAATCCCGGGATTGATGGCGCCCGAAATTACGCCTTCGCGAGCAAGCTCGCTCCCACATTGGAGTTGTGTCGATCACAAAACAAATGTGGGAGCGAGCTTGCTCGCGAAAGCGGCAGACGCCGTGATGTGTTAATCAGCACATGCACTCAAACCCTGGCGACAATGAATATCCGCTTGAACGCAAACAACGTACGCCCATCCTCCTCTTGCGGATAATGCTCATGCACCCGCATCAGGTAGTGATAGATGAATCGCGCCTGCTGCGCTGAATCCAGCGCCTGCATTACTGGTCTTAACGCCGAGACCTTGATCCAGTCATACACCGGCGATTTGCCGTCGACCACTTGCAGTTGTTCGGTCTCCCAAATGTCCAGCGACGCGGTCATTGGCGCGAGCAGACGGTAGTAGTCCTCCAGCGTCAGTAGCGGCCGCACGGCCATGCGCCGGCGCAGTTCCGGCGTGCCCAATGGTGCGCCCCCGGGGCCGGCGTCTTCCAACGTTTGCAGCATCAACCGATACCACAACGCATCGCGCCAATCCGGCATGTGCGCTGCGAGGCAGCCGCCAGGATTCAAATAGCCGAGCAGGCGCGGCAGCAAGGTTTCGTGGTCATCGAGAAAATGCAGCACAGCGGCGGCGAACAACAGATCCGCCGGTTGCTCAGGCTGCCAGTCCAGCAGATCAGATTGTTTCCACAAGGCCTTGATCGGCAGGCCTCGGGCCTCGTCGAGCATCTGCGCCGAGCTGTCGATGCCCTGCAATCGCGCACGCGGCCAACGCTTGGCCAGCAACTGCGTAGCGATGCCGGTGCCGCAGCCCAGATCGTAAATGCGTTGGGGGGGTTGCAGTTCGATACGGTCGAGCAATTCGTTGACCGGACGTTGTCTGAGACGGGAAAACTGTTGGTACGCCTTGGCGTCCCAATCGGTGGTGCGGCGCGTGATCATGAGGTGATCCTCCGGTGATCAAATGGTGTCTTCCGATGACAACCTGGTGCACAGCTGGAGACCGACTACGAAACGGAAGCGTGAAGGGTTGGAGCACCTGAGTCCTTCAGGTTTGCTCACTGTAACTGTCGCCCGCAAAAGCGCTACATGGCCTGACCAATGGCATGCATCTGTGATGGGAATCAAATGTGGGAGCGAGCCTGCTCGCGAAGGCCATTTCATATTCGACAGAGATGTCGACTGAAGCTGCGCTTTCGCGAGCAGGCTCGCTCCCACAGTGGGGCATGTGTGGTTAGAGAAGGCTGATCGGGTAGCTGACGATCAGGCGATTTTCATCGAACTCGTTGTTGCTGAAGTCGCGGCGCATGGTCGAGTTGCGCCATCTGACGTTCAGATCCTTCAACGTGCCGCTCTGCACCGTGTAACCGAGTTCCGATTCGCGACCCCATTCCTTGCCGTCGGTGATCGTCCCGGTGTGCACGTTGTCGCCGCTGATGTAGCGGTTCATCAGGGTCAGGCCGGGGATGCCCATGGCGGCGAAGTTGTAGTCGTGGCGCAGCTGCCAGGAGCGTTCCTGAGCGTTGTCATAACTGGCGTTGTAGCTGTCGTTGGCCAGCGTGCCGCCACTGGTGCCGTTGACCCGCATCCACGCGCTGTCGCCGGTCAATTTCTGCAAGCCGAGGTAGAACGTGTTGCCGCCGTACTTGGCCGAAAACATGCCGTACCAGGTCTTGTTGTCCAGATCGCCGGCACGCGCGCTGCCATCTTCCTTGCCGTAGAAAAAACCGAGGTTGGCGCCCAGCGTCCAGTCGCCGAGCGGCTGACTGTGCAGCACATTGAGGTACTGCTGGCTGTAGATGTCCTTGAGTTGCGCGTTCCACAGGCCGATCTGTGTGCGCTTGTCGTTGAACAGGTATTCGCCGCCCTGGAAGTTGAAACGATCAGAGGTGAACGCGGCTTTGCCGGTCATCGACATGTCGCTCATGCTGCTGTCGTCGCGCGGGCTGTTGGCGCGGAACTGGCCGCCATAGAGGGTCAGGCCGGCGATTTCCTTCGAGGTGATCTGGCCGCCACGGAAGGTTTGCGGCAGCGAGCGACCGTCGTCCGAACGCAGAATCGGCAGCACCGGCATCCACTCGCCGACCTTGACCTCGGTCTGCGAAAGTCTGGCCTTGAACGCGACGTTGGTGCGGCCGAAGTTGTCCGCCGGGCGCCCGTCATGGTCCAGCGGCAACAACTGCGTGCCGCCCGTGCCCTTACCGCCATCGAGCTTGATCGAATACAGCCCGAGTACGTCCATGCCGAAACCGACGGTGCCTTGGGTGAAGCCGGATTTGGCGTCGAGGATGAAACTCTGCGTCCACTCTTCAGCTTTGCCTTGGGCCTTGGTCGGGTTGGTGAAGTTGCGGTTGATGTAGAAGTTGCGCAGGTTGAGGTTGACCTTGGCGCCTTCAACGAAGCCGCCTTCTTCGGCGCTGGCTGGCAGTGCCAGACCGGCGATGGCCAGGGCGATCACAGCGGGCAATGCGTAGGGCACAGGGAAAACTGTCATGGACTTGGGTCTCTCTTGTTTTTTTAGGGCGAACGGGTGCGCTGTCGAGGCGGGTGCGGCGCAGGCAACGTGATGCAGGTCTGAGATGCAGCGGTGGCGGTCAGCCGGGCGGGGCAGGGCGCTGGAGCATGGTGTCGAACCTTGTTGTTATTGGTTTTCTGGTTCGAATGGTGAAGGGCCTGTGTGTTCGGGTTCAATTGCTGAAAGCGGGTTTTGGGCGGTTATCGAACGCAAGATTCAGCCGGTTATTGGGTGAATGTGAGGGCCTCATCGCTGGCAAGCCAGCTCCCACAGATTTTTGCATCGCTCACAAATTTGGGTACACCACAGAACATTGTGGGAGCTGGCTTGCCAGCGATGAGGCCAGACAAGACAACGCAGTTTTATGGCAGGCAAGAAAAAGCCCACCAGTCGGTGGGCTTCTCGTTTCACTCGATGATGATCAGAACAGCTTCATCTTCGGCGCTTCTTCTTTCAGCGCTTCGTTCTGCGCGGTCTGCGCATTCCAGCCACCACCCAGTGCCTTGTACAGGTTGACCGCACTGGTCAACTGCGCGAGGCGGTCGGTGATCAGCGCTTGTTGTGCGCTGAACAACTGACGCTGGGCATCGAGGAAGGTCAGGTTGCTGTCGACGCCGATGCGGTAGCGACGTTCGGCCAGGCGGTAGTAATCCTGGTTGGCCTGAACGAAGTCACGCTGCGCTTGCAGCTGCTCGGTGTAGGTCTGGCGAGCGGCGAGGCCGTCGGCGACTTCCTGGAAGGCGGTCTGGATGGACTTCTCGTAGTTCGCCACGCCAATGTCCTTCTGGATCTTGGCGTAGTCGAGGCTGGCGCGCAGGCTGCCGGCGTTGAAGATCGGCAGATTGATCTGCGGCTGGAACAGCCACGTCCCCGAGCCACCCTTGAACAGACCGGACAGATCCGGGCTCAGGCTGCCCGCGTTGGCGGTCAGGCTGATGCTCGGGAAGAACGCTGCACGTGCCGCGCCGATGTTGGCGTTGGCGGCTTTCAGGTTGTACTCGGCCTGCAGAATGTCCGGACGACGTTGCAGCAGGTCCGAAGGCAGACCGGCCGGCACATCGCTGAGCAGATCATCGGACAGCGGTTTGGCCGTTTGCAGGTTGGCCGGAATGCCGGTGCCGAGCAGCAGGGTCAGGCTGTTTTCGTCCTGCGCGACCTGGCGGGTATAACGCGCCAGTTGCGCCCGGGCGTTTTCCACGGAAGTGCGCGACTGCGCCAGATCCAGCGCCGAAGCCACACCGACTTCGTTGCTGCGGCTGGTCAATTTGTAGCTTTCTTCGAAGGCACCGAGGGTGTCCTGCGTCAGCTTGAGCAGTTCCTTGTCCGCCTGCCAGGTCAGGTAGGCATTGGCGACGTTGGCGACCAGACTGATCTGTGTGCTGCGGCGTGCTTCTTCGGTAGCGAAGTACTGTTGCAGCGCTTGCTCGCTCAGGCTGCGCACCCGACCGAACAGGTCGAGTTCGTAGGCGCTGACGCCCACGGTGGCGGAATACGAACTGCTGATCATCGACTCGCCGGTCTGCGAGGCACGGGCCGGCAGACGCTGGCGGCTGCCGGCGGCATTGGCCGACACTGCCGGGAACAGGTCGGCGCGCTGGATGCGGTACTGCGCCGCGTAAGCGTCGATGTTCAGCGCCGCGACACGCAGGTCGCGGTTGTTTTCCAGGGCGACCTGGATCAGCTGTTGCAGGGCCGGGTCATGGAAAAACTGCTTCCAGCCCTGTTCGGCAGCGGCTTGCGCCGGAGCCTGGGCCGGCGAGTACGCCGGCCCCTGCGGGTACTGGCCTGCGACCGGAGCCTCAGGCTGCTGATAGTCAGGTATCAGCGAGCAACCGCTCAGCACGAAGGCGGCGACTGCGATGGAGAGTAGCGACTTGCTCATTGGCCAGCCTCTTTAGGAGTTTCAGTAGTCTCATCCGCGTCGGTCTTTTTGCGCTGACCGATGGACGACACAGTAACGAAGAACAGTGGGACCCAGAAGATCGCCAGGATCGTGGCCGTGAGCATACCGCCAATCACGCCGGTACCGATCGCGTGCTGACTGCCTGAACCGGCGCCGGTGGAAATCGCCAGCGGCACAACACCGAGAACGAAGGCCAGCGAGGTCATGATGATCGGGCGCAGACGCATGCGGCAGGCTTCGATTGCCGCTTCACGCAGGCTGCGTCCCTGTTCATGCAGTTCCTTAGCGAATTCGACGATCAGAATGGCGTTTTTAGCCGCCAGACCGATGGTCGTCAACAACCCCACCTGGAAGTACACGTCGTTGGACAGACCGCGCAGGCTGGTGGCCATCAGTGCGCCGATGATCCCCAGCGGTACCACGAGCATGACCGCGATCGGAATCGACCAGCTCTCATACAGCGCCGCCAGACACAGGAACACCATCAGCAGCGACAGGGCGTACAGCGCTGGCGCTTGCGAGCCGGACAGACGCTCCTCGTATGACAGACCGGTCCAGGAGATACCGACACCGGCCGGCAGCTTCTTGGCAATCGCTTCGACTTCAGCCATCGCTTCACCGGTGGAGTAGCCTGGCGCCGGAGCCCCGAGGACTTCGACCGCTTCCACACCGTTGTAACGCGCCAGTTTCGGCGAACCGTAGACCCACTCGCCCTTGGCGAACGCCGAGAACGGAACCATGGTGCCTTCGGCGTTGCGCACGTACCACTTCTTCAGGTCTTCGGGGCTCATGCGCGAGTCCGGCTGGCCCTGCACGTAGACTTTCTTCACCCGACCACGGTCGATGAAGTCGTTGACGTAGCTACTGCCCAGCGCGATCGACAGGGTGTTGTTGATGTCGCTGATGGTGATGCCGAGGGCACTGGCCTTCTCGTCGTCGATTTCCAGCTGGAACTGCGGCTCATCGTTCAGGCCGTTCGGACGCACCTGGGTCAGCACCTTGCTTTGCGCCGCCATGCCGAGGAACTGGTTGCGCGCTTCCATCAGTTTTTCGTGACCAATACCGGCGCGGTCCTGCAGGAACACGTCGAAACCGGTGGCGTTACCCAATTCCAGAACCGCTGGCGGGGCGAAGGCAAACACCATCGCGTCGCGGAAGCTGAAGAAGTGTTGCTGGGCACGCGCAGCGAGGTTGAACACGCTGTTGTCGGCGTTACGTTCGCCCCACGGCTTGAGCATGATGAACGCCATACCCGAGCTCTGGCCACGGCCGGCGAAGTTGAAGCCGGTCACGGTAAACACCGAAGCGACCGCGTCCGCCTCACCGCCGTCCTTGTTCGGACGCAGCAGGTACTCACGCATTTCATCCACCACCACCTGCGTGCGCTGGGCACTGGAACCGGCCGGGGTCTGCACCTGAGCGAACAGAACGCCCTGGTCTTCTTCCGGGAGGAACGCGGTCGGAATGCGGGTGAACAGCCAGATCATGCCCACGACGATCAACAGGTACGCCAGCAGATACGGCGCCTTGCGGGTCAGCATGTTGCCGACGCCACGCTCGTAGCTGCGTACGCCACGGTCGAAGTTGCGGTTGAACCAGCCGAAGAAACCTTTCTTCGGAGTACCGTGCTCGCCTTTCGGAATCGGCTTGAGCATGGTTGCGCACAGCGCCGGGGTGAAGATCAGGGCAACCAGTACCGACAGGGCCATGGCCGACACGATGGTGATCGAGAACTGCTTGTAGATCACACCGGTGGAGCCGCTGAAGAATGCCATCGGCAGCAGTACCGCCGAGAGCACGAGGGCGATACCGACCAGTGCGCCCTGGATCTGGCCCATGGACTTCTTCGTCGCTTCCTTCGGTGACAAGCCTTCTTCGCTCATCACCCGCTCGACGTTTTCCACCACGACGATGGCGTCATCCACCAGCAGACCGATGGCCAGCACCATGCCGAACATGGTCAGGGTGTTGATGCTGAAACCGGCGGCGGCGAGGATGCCGAACGTACCGAGCAGTACCACGGGCACGGTCATCGTGGTGATGACGGTGGCGCGGAAGTTCTGCAGGAACAGGAACATCACCAGGAACACCAGCGCGATCGCTTCGACCAGGGTGTGCACCACGCCTTTGATCGACTCGGTCACCACCGGGGTGGTGTCATACGGGAACACCACTTCCATGCCTTGCGGGAAGAACGGCTTGAGGCTGTCGATGGTGTTGCGCAGCGCTTTGGCGGTATCGAGGGCGTTGGCGCCGTTGGCCAGTTTCACCGCCAGACCGGAAGCCGGGCTGCCGTTGAACTGGGCACTGATCGCGTAGTTCTCACCGCCGAGGCCGACTTCAGCCACGTCTTTGAGGCGAACCTGCGAACCGTCCTTGTTGACCTTGAGCAGGATTTCATTGAACTGCTCGGCGGTCTGCAGACGGGTCTTGCCGATGATCGTCGCGTTCAGTTGCTGGCCCTGCACGGCAGGCAAGCCACCGAGCTGACCGGACGACACCTGGACGTTCTGCGCAGCAATGGCGTTCTTCACGTCGACCGGGGTCAGGTTGAAGTTGTTCAACTTGGCCGGGTCGAGCCAGATACGCATCGCGTACTGCGCACCGAAGACCTGGAAGTCACCGACACCGGCGGTCCGCGAGATCGGGTCCTGCATGTTCGACACGATGTAGTTGGACAGGTCGTCCTTGGTCATGCTGCCGTCACGCGACACCACGCCGATCACCAGCAGGAAGTTCTTCACTGCCTTGGTCACGCGGATACCCTGTTGCTGCACTTCCTGCGGCAGCAGCGGGGTGGCCAGGTTCAGCTTGTTCTGGACCTGGACCTGCGCGGTGTCGGAGTTGGTGCCTTGCTCGAAGGTCGCGGTGATGGTCATGCTGCCGTCGGAGTTACTTTCCGACGACACATAACGCAGGTTGTCGATACCGTTGAGCTGTTGCTCGATGACCTGCACCACGGTGTCCTGCACGGTTTGTGCGGACGCGCCCGGGTAGGTCACCTGAATCGCAATGGCCGGTGGCGCAATGCTCGGGTATTGGTTGATCGGCAATTTCAGGATCGAAAGTGCCCCGACCAGCATGATCACCAGGGCGATTACCCAGGCGAAAATCGGACGGTCGATGAAGAATTTTGACATGGGTTACTCCCCTTTGCCGCCGGCGGCTTTGTCAGCTGCCTGTGCGGGGGCCGGGTTCTTGGTGCCGACGTTAGTCGCCTCGGTCGCTTTGACCTCGACGCCCGGTTTGACGTACTGCAGCCCTTCGGTGATCAGACGATCGCCGGCTTTCAGGCCGTCTTCGATCAGCCACTGGCTGCCGACAGTGCGGCTGGCCTTGAGCTGACGCAGCTCGACCTTGTTATCGGCGCCGACGACCAGTGCGGTCGGGGTGCCTTTGAGGTCGCGGGTCACGCCTTGTTGCGGCGCGAGGATCGCTGCGCTGTTGACGCCGGCCTGCAACTGGGCGTGAACGAACATGCCTGGCAGCAGGGTGTGATCGGGGTTCGGGAACACTGCGCGCAGGGTCACCGAGCCGGTGGTCTGGTCAACCGAGACTTCGGAGAATTCCAGCTTGCCGTCGAGCTTGTACTGGCTGCCGTCTTCCAGGGTCAGCTTGACCGCAGCGGCGTTGTCGCCGGCCTTCTGCAGACGGCCGCTTTCCAGCTCGCGGCGCAGCTCCAGCAGTTCCACCGACGACTGGGTCACGTCGACGTAGATCGGGTCGAGCTGCTGAATCACTGCCATTGCATCGGCCTGGCCATTGCTGACCAGTGCGCCTTCGGTGACCGAAGAGCGGCCGATACGGCCGGAAATCGGCGCATAGACCTTGGTGTAACGCACGTTGATCTGCGCAGTCTGAAGCGACGCTTCCGATTGCAGGCGGTTGGCCAGTGCGGTGTCGTATTCCTGACGGCTCACGGCTTGTTCGTCGACCAGTTGCTTGTAGCGGTCGGAAATCGACTTGGTCGAACGCAGCTCGGCTTCGGCGCTTTTCAGCGTAGCTTCATAGACCGACGGATCGATCTGATACAGCTGCTGGCCGGCTTTGACGTCGGCACCTTCCTTGAACAGGCGCTTGAGAATGATGCCGTTGACCTGCGGGCGAACTTCCGCGATGCGGAACGCACTGGTGCGGCCCGGAAGTTCCGAGGTCAGGGTAAAGGCTTGTGGTTGCAGGGTGACGACGCCGACCTGAGGAGGCGGAGCGGCTGGGGCCGCTTCTTCCTTTTTACATCCGCTGAGCAGCGATGCCAGGGCGACGGCAGTGACCAGAGCGGTAACAGCTGGCTTGAATTGCATGAAGATCCTCGGGTCAGGCGCGCAAGAAGCGCACAAGAAGTGTGAAAGAGTAAAAATCGGGCACCGGGTGGATAAGTAGCTTGCTAAGTAATATACTTACGTTCATGGTTGTTTGTAAACACCTGCGCCGCGTACCCACCCTGATACAAAAGTCGTCGCAAGGTTTGAAATTGTAGGCCGGGGAGTCGATTCACGAGAGATCGCCCCCTCTTTATTCAGCGGATATTCAGCCATCCCTGAAACATCCTGTTTGAGGTTTTACTGCCATGGTCCGTCGTACCAAAGAGGAAGCTCAGGAAACCCGCAGCCAGATTCTGGAAGCGGCCGAGAAAGCCTTTTATGAAAGGGGGGTTGCCCGCACCACCCTGGCGGACATCGCGACCCTCGCCGGCGTGACGCGTGGCGCCATCTACTGGCATTTCAGCAACAAGGCCGATCTGGTCCAGGCCATGCTCGACAGCCTGCACGAACCGCTGGATGAACTGGCCAAGGCCAGCGAAAGCGAAGACGAACCGGACCCGCTGGGCTGCATGCGGCAGTTGCTGATTCATTTGTTTCATCAAGTTGCACTGGACCCGAAAACCCGGCGCATCAACGAAATTCTGTTTCATAAGTGCGAATTCACCGATGAAATGTGCGATCTGCGCCAGCAGCGCCGGACGGCCAGTCTCGATTGCAATCTGCGCATCGGCCTGACCTTGCGTAATGCGGTGAATCGCGGCCAGTTGCCGGAAAATCTCGACACTGCTCGCGCGGCGATCAGCATTCATGCCTACATCGACGGCCTGCTGTATGGCTGGCTGCTGGCCCCGGACAGCTTCGAACTGCACGCCGAGGCTGAACGCTGGGTCGACACCGGGCTGGACATGCTGCGCCTGAGCCCAAGCCTGCGCAAATGAAACAAAATGCGCAATTGCCCGGCAGGATGTCAATCAGCCGCTATGGCCGATTATTGCGGCGGGGAGTTTAAACGTAGCCGGCCGTGGATTTTGTAGGGAAATTGTGTAGCTCTTGTGAATCCGTGTTTTGCCGCGTTTCCCTCACCCTAGCCCTCTCCCAGAGGGAGAGGGGACCGACCAAGCTGATCTTTCGAGTGACGCTGACCTGAAATATCCCGCCGAACTCGGGTTCTGAAGGATCTGCAAATCGGCTCCCTCTCCCCAATGGCGGGACCGACCGGGTTGTTTGCTCAAGCCGTGCCGACCTGAAATATCCCGCCGAACTCAAAGTTTGAAAAACACACCAATCGGCTCCCTCTCCCTCGGGAGAGGGCTGGGGTGAGGGGCTACGCCGGGTGCCACGCTACAAGCCCCAAGCCGAACAACAAAAAGCCCCGGACTCTCACAAGTCCGGGGCTTTTTCATTTCTGCGCTACAGCCTGATTACAAGGTCGGATAGTCGATATAACCGACCGGACCTTTACCGTAGAAAGTCTCCGGATGCGGCTCGTTCAACGGCGCATCGGCCTGCAAACGTGCCGGCAGGTCCGGGTTGGCAATGAACGGCACGCCGAACGCGACCGCGTCTGCCTTGCCGCTGGCCAGCCACTCGTTGGCGCTTTCCTTGGTGAACTTCTCGTTGGCAATGTATGGGCCACCGAACGCTTCTTTCAGTTGCGGACCGAGGCTGTCGGCGCCTTCTTTTTCGCGCGAGCAAATGAACGCGATGCCACGCTTGCCCAGTTCACGGGCGACGTAGGTGAAGGTTTCGGCGAGGTTGTCATCGCCCATGTCGTGGGAATCGGCGCGCGGTGCCAGGTGCACACCAACGCGACCAGCGCCCCAGACTTCAATCGCGGCGTCGGTCACTTCCAGCAGCAGGCGTGCACGGTTTTCCAGCGAGCCGCCGTACTGGTCAGTGCGCTGGTTGGTGCTGCTTTGCAGGAACTGGTCGAGCAGGTAACCGTTGGCGCCGTGGATTTCCACGCCGTCGAAACCGGCGGCCTTGGCGTTCTCGGCGCCGGTGCGGTAGGCGTCGACGATGTCGGCGATTTCAGCAGTTTCCAGGGCGCGCGGGGTTGGGTAATCGGCCAGTGGGCGGACCAGGCTGACGTGGCCCTTTGGCTGGATGGCGCTTGGCGCAACCGGTGCTTCACCGTTCAGGTACGAAGGGTGAGAAATGCGGCCAACGTGCCACAGTTGCAGGAAGATCTTGCCGCCGGCGCCGTGAATCGCCTTGGTCACGTTGGCCCAGCCACGCACTTGATCGTTGGACCAGATGCCCGGGGTGTCCGGGTAGCCGACGCCCATCGGTGTTACCGAAGTGGCTTCGCTGAGGATCAGGCCGGCCGAGGCGCGTTGTACGTAGTATTCGGCCATCAGCGCGTTCGGCACACGACCTTCGTCGGCGCGGCAGCGGGTCAGCGGGGCCATGATGATGCGGTTGTTCAGCTCGATGTCGCCGAGTTTGATCGGGTCGAAAATAGTCGCCATGTCTAAAAGCCTCTCTTTAATTAAGGAAGTTGATCAGTTGGAAGCAGGCGCCAGCTCGGCATTGCCGTTCTGGCGGAAGGTAATCAGGGTCACCAGCAGGGCAAGTACGGCCAGCGCGGCGGCGGCCAGCGGCACGCTGGTCAGGCCGTGGCCGTGGGCGATGACGCTGCCGCCGACCCAGGCGCCAAGCGCGTTGCCGACGTTGAAAGCGCCGATGTTCAGGGTCGAAACCAGGTTCGGCGCAGCCTTGCCAAAGGTCACCACGTTGACCTGCAGCGCCGGCACAGCGGCGAAACACGCGGTGGCCCAGAGGAACAGGGTGATCTCGGTCGGGATCAGCGCGACGCTGGTCCAGCTCAGCACCGTGGAAACCACGGCCATGGCGATGAACACGCCGATCAGCGTGGCGGCCATGCCTTTGTCGGCGAGTTTTCCGCCGATGATGTTGCCGACCGTCAGACCGAGGCCGATGAGCATCAGCGTCCAGGTCACGCCACGCGGCGACACACCGGTGACTTCACCGAGCAGTGGGGCGACGTAGGTGAACAGGGTGAACACCGAAGCGGCGAACAGCGCGGTCATGCTCAGCGACAGCCAGATGCCGGCGCCTTTGAGGGCGGCCAGTTCGGCGCGCATGTCGAGTTTCTCTTCGTCACGCTTGGCCGGCAGGAAGCGGATCAGGCCGATCAGCGCGATCACACCGATGACGGTCACCGCCCAGAAGGTCGAACGCCAGCCGGCTTCCTGACCCAATGCGGTGCCCAGCGGTACGCCGAGCACGTTGGCCAGGGTCAGACCGGTGAACATCAGGGCGACCGCCGAGGCACGTTTGTTGGGCGCGACCAGATTGGCCGCCACCACCGAGCCGATGCCGAAGAACGCACCGTGGCACAAAGCGGTGACGACCCGGGCAAACATCAGCACGTTGTAGTCGCTGGCGATGGCGCAGAGCAGGTTGCCGACAATAAAGATGCCCATCAACGCCACCAGCGCGGCCTTGCGCGGCAGCTTCGCGGTGGCCAGCGCCATGAACGGAGCACCGATGGCCACGCCCAGGGCGTAACCGGTGACCAGCCAGCCGGCGCCGGGAATCGACACGCCGAGGTCCGCCGCCACGTCGGGCAGCAGGCCCATGATGACGAACTCGGTGGTGCCGATGGCGAAGGCGCTCAGGGCGAGGATGAGAAGCGAAAGGGGCATGCAGGTTTCCTTGTCGGCTGGCTGACGTTAAGGGTCAGAGCTCTTTACTGAGGGTGCTGAGAAACGCCTGTATGACGTCCTCGTTGCGTTTGAAAAAATGCCACTGCCCGGCCTTCTGGCTGCTGATCAGCCCGGCCCGTTGCAACGTCGCCAGATGCGCGGAAACGGTCGATTGCGACAGGCCGCAACGCTGATCGATCTGCCCGGCACAGATGCCGTACTCGTGGTTGTGCAACTGCTCGGGGAATTCGCCTTTCGGGTCTTTCAGCCAGTTGAGGATGTCTCGCCGTACTGGGTGCGCCAGGGCTTTTATTATTTCGTCGAGGTCGAGGTTCATGGCTTGGGCTCGTGGTGGCAGTAGCGATATATCGCGATGGAGCGAACTTTAAATCGTTGGATCGCGATATACCAATATGAATTCGGTCTGACGAACGCATAAATCGCTATATCGGGTTATAACGATACGAGGGTGCTGGAGGAGCGAGCGCAGTGCTAAGCTGCGCCCATGAACTATCTCGCGCATTTGCATCTCGGCGGCCAGCGCCCCGGTCAGTTACTCGGCAGCCTGTATGGCGACTTCGTCAAAGGTCGGCTGCAAGGCCAGTTCGACCCGGAAGTGGAGGCGGCGATCGCCCTGCATCGGCGCATCGACGTCTTCACCGATCGCCATCCACTGGTCGACATTGCTTTGGGCCGCTTCAGCGAAACGCGGCGGCGCTATGCCGGAATCGTCCTCGATGTGTTTTTCGATCATTGCCTGGCGCGGGACTGGACGCTGTATGCCGACCGACCGCTGGAGCAGTTCACCGCAGACGTCTATCACGTGCTGTCCCGCGAACGACAGTTGCCGGAACGGCTGGCGAAGATCGCCCCGCACATGGTCGCCAACGACTGGCTGGGCTCGTATCGCGAGTTTGAGGTGCTGGAACAGGTGCTGCGCGGTATCTCGCGACGGCTGACCAGGCCGGAGGAATTGGCGGGGGCAATGGCGGAGTTGCGGCGGTTGTATGAGCCGCTGAGTGAAGACTTCAGCCTGTTTTATCCGCAACTTCAGGATTTTGCGCAAAACTCTGATCCACTGAAGATCTGAATGTGGGAGCGAGCCTGCTCGCGAATGCGGTGTCTCAGCCAATATAGATGCTGAATGGCACGACGCCTTCGCGAGCAGGCTCGCTCCCACAGGGGATTTGTATTTTCAGGCGGCTATCAAATCGCCTGCGCGACGCGGTTCGGCAGGTTTCGCCACCTCGCCAAACAACACCTTCTGCACCGCCTGCTGCGCTTCGAACGCCAGCGCCGCACGCTCGCGGCCCTGACATTCTATTGGCTTGAGCAGATGCACTTCGACGTCGCCGCAGTCATGGCTGAACAGGCGCATCAGGTGCGAGAGCAGGTCATCGTCACCAATGAACGGCGCCAGCGTATCGATTTCGCCGTCACGCAGATAACGAATCGCCACCGGTTGCAGCATCACTTCGGAATCGATCGCCGCCGACAGCAGGCGACCATGAAAAGTGCGCAGCGAACGGCCATCGGTGGTGGTGCCTTCAGGGAACATCAGCAGCGCATGTTCGGTTTGCAGATGGCGGGTCATCTGCTTGCGGATCAACTGGCTGTCGCCCGATCCGCGGCGGATGAACAGGCTGCCGGCCTTGGCTGCGAGCCAGCCGGCCACCGGCCAGGTGCGCACTTCGGCCTTGGACAGAAACGACAGCGGCGTGAGCATGCCCAGCAGCGGAATGTCGGTCCACGACACGTGATTGCTGACCCACAGCATTGGCTGTTTTGGCAGCTCGCCATGGACCCTCACGCGAAACGGCAGGGCATTGCTCAGCCGCGCCATGAAGAAGCGCGACCAGCGCTGGCGCCGCTCCATCGAGTGGGCCAGACCGATGCGTTCGAACACGCCGAAGACGCTGGCCATGGTCAGGCCCAGCGTCACCACCAGCAGCACTCGCGCGATTCGCGCGTACACCCGCAACCGGCTCATCACACCGCCGCCTTGAAGTGTTTGGCGTAGCGCGGGCAGAGTTCGTCGCGCTTGAGCAGGATGAACACGTCGGCGACCTGGAAGTCTTCGTCCCAGCACGGCTCGCCGCAGATCTTCGCCCCGAGGCGCATGTAGGCCTTGAGCAGCGGTGGCATTTCGGCGATGACGTTGGATGGAATATCCAGCGTCGGCAGCGGATTTTTCGGCTCGGCGCGCAGGTGTTCGGTGCACAGATAACGCTCGCGCAGACGCTGCATGATCGCGTGGGCCTGAATGCCGCCGTCCTGCATCGGGATGCTCGCGCAACCCATCAGATAGCTGTAGCCGCCCTGATTGAGCACTTCGGCCAATTCGCCCCAGAGCACGGCGATGGTGCCGCCGTTGCGGTACGCCGGATCGACGCAGGTGCGGCCGATTTCCAGGATCGGGCCTTGCAGATGGGCGAGGCCGTGCAGGCTGAATTCTTCTTCGCTGTAGAACTTGCCGAGGCTGCTGGCGGCGGTGTGATCGAGCAGACGCGTGGTCGCCACCAGGCGCCCGGTGTTCAGATCACGCACGCCGATGTGGCTGCAGTGAACATCATAATCATCCATGTCCAGACCCAGTTCGGCGCCTTTGAGTTTGGCGTTGAACTCGCCGCTGAAGACGGCGAAGCGCAGGGCCTGGGCTTGCTGCAAGGCTTCGGCGCCGATCAGGCGTTCGGCTTGCAGGCGGCGTTCATTGCCGGTGTCGCTGATGCGGGCGATTTGCGTCATGTGAATCTCCGTACGGGCCTTTAACCCGTCGTGGGTTGCAGCCGATCGACTTTCTTTATGCAGCCGTGTTGTGCAAAGTCAGGCTATGTAGCCCCGGTGTCATCGCCATGAACGTTCGGTGATGCTTATATGACAGCCCGCGAGGAGGCGCCCATGCCCTGGACAGATCTGCTGCACCGCCGTGAACGCTTGCCCGCCGCTGCTGATCTGGCCGAGGGTTTTGCAACGTTGTTGCAGGCGCTGGGCAACGTCACGCCGTTCGAATTGGCGGTGGCCGGCGGGCGGCGAATGGCCACGCCGGGGCTGGCGTTTCTGGTCGGTTATCAGGCGGCGCTGCGCATGTTGTGGCCGAGCGCGCCGCTGAGCCTCGGGGCCTTGTGCGCGACCGAACAACGCAGCCTGCGCCCGGCCGATATGCAAACGCGGCTGCGCGATTTGCGCTTGAGCGGGCGCAAGGATTTCGTCACCGCAGGCGACGCCGCCGATTGGTTACTGGTGGCTGCGCGCAGTGAGGAGCTTGGCGAAGCACCGCGCCTGAGTCTGGCGGTGGTTTATCCCGGCGAGCCCGGCGTGAAGGTGGAAAAACTGCCGGCGTTGCCGTTGATGCCGGACATCAGCCACGGTCGCCTGCATCTGGACGGCGCCCTGTGCGAACTGCTCGCCGGCGACGGCTGGGACGCCTACGTCAAACCGTTTCGCAGCCTTGAAGATGTCTACGTGCTCAGCGCCATGACCGCGTGGCTGTACGGCGTCGGCCAGGACAACGACTGGCCGCAGGCCCTGCAATTGCGTTTGCTGGCGCTTCTGGCCGGGTGCGCCGAGGCCAGCCGGCAAGCGCCGAACAATCCGGCCGGGCATGTCGTGCTGGGCGGGTTGTTTGCGCAGTTTGAATCACTCAAGACCGAGGTAGATCAGGCGTTGGTGCAGGGTGATCCTGCGTGGGCAGCGATGTGGCAGCGTGATCAAGGCGTGATGCAATTGGCTGCAGGGGCCCGGGCCAAGCGCTTGGCCAAGGCTCTTGCGTTGGCCTGACTGGCCTCATCGCGGGCAAGCCCGCTCCCACAGGTTTCAAAGGTGTTCATGAAATGTGTGTTCACTTGGGACCCCTGTGGGAGCTGGCTTGCCAGCGATGGCAATTTCATGGACGACCAACATCTAAAATTTGTCATAAACCCTGACTAGGCTCAGCAGGTTCATTCCCAGAGCCCCCACCATGTTCAAAGGCCTGTCGCTGTTCCTGCTGCTGATCAGCCTCACCGTCCGCGCCGAACAATGGCCCGGCGAGCAATGGCCTATCGCCCCACAGATCACCGGCCCGGCTGCCCTGGCACTGGAAAACTACGCCTTCGCGCCCCGCAACGACGTCACCCGCCAGGGCATCCGCACCGACGCCTTGCTGATCATCCACGACGGCCAGATCATCTACGAACGCTACGCCGCTCCGACCACTGCACAGACTCCGCACCTGACATGGTCGATCAGCAAAAGCCTGCTGGCAACGGTCCTCGGTGTGGCTTACGGCGAAGGCCGGTTCAAGCTCGACGATCCTGCGCTGAAGTTCTACCGGGCGCTGGACAAACACCCGGCGATCACCCTCGGCCATCTGCTGAACTGGGCCTCCGGTCTGGATTGGCAGGAAGACTACGAATACGCCCCGCTGAAATCTTCGGTGGTGGCGATGCTCTACACCCGCGGCCATCGCGACATGGCCGCGTTCACTGCGGGCCACGACGCCTACGCCGCAGCGGGTCAGGCTTTCCGTTATTCCAGCGGTGACAGCAATCTGCTCGCCGCCGCCCTGAAAACCATGGTCGGCCCAGAGCGTTACGCCGATTATCCGTGGACAGCATTGTTCGAACCGTTGGGCATTCGCCACGCCGTGTGGGAAAGCGATGCCAGCGGTACCTTTGTCGCCTCGTCCTATGCCTATCTCACCGCGCGGGATCTGGCGCGGGTCGGTCTGTTGATGGCGCGGGGCGGGCGCTGGAACGATCGGCAGTTGCTGCCCGAGGATTGGCTTGCGTTCAACCTGAAACCTTTTGCCGGTTACAAGGCGCAACACGACGAAGCCGTGCCCGGCGGCCATTGGTGGCTCAATCGTCCCGCCGATGGCGCACCATCAGCATGGCCCGACGCCCCCCCCGACACCTTCGCCGCCCTCGGCCACTGGGGCCAGGCGCTGTATGTGATGCCCAGCGAGAAACTGGTCATCGTGCGTTACGGCGATGACCGCGATGGCAGCTACCAGCACAACGAATTGCTCAAACGCGTGTTGCAGGCGGTGCGGCCATGAGGCGGTTTCTATTGTTGCTGTTGGTCGTGCTGCTCGGTTGGGGTTGGTATGAACGGGAAAACCTCTGGGCTTTCCCGGACATCATCAGCGCCTACACCGCCAAGGAATATTGCTCGTGTCGTTATGTGATGAACAACGATGCTGGGTATTGCCGTAGCTATGTGAAGCAATGGCTGCCAACCAGCGGTTTTACCGATGACGCTTCGAGCAAAACCATCACCGTCAGCGGCATGGGCCGCAGCCACAGCGCGCAGTGGCTGAGCGAACGCCAGGGCTGTCGCCTGAATCCCTGAATTATCTGGTCTCCCCTGTGGGAGCGAGCCTGCTCGCGAAATCGTCGCAAGCCGCAATACATGCTGTGCGGGGAGCATTGCATTCGCGAGCAGGCTCGCTCCCACAGGGCTTGCAATAACTTGGCGGGCGGTTAAGGTTCGTGCAGGTTTATCGCCCCCACGAGTGTTCAATGTTCAACCGCTCCCTCTATACAACCTTCGCCAGTCTGCTGTTGACCGCCGCTGCACTGCCGGCCCAGGCCAATTGGTACCTGGACGGCGAGTCGTCGCGGCTGTCGTTCGTCAGCACCAAAAATGCCAGCGTATCGGAAGTGCAGCGCTTTCTGGTGCTGCACGGCAAGGTCGACCCCAACGGTCGCGCCGAGGTCGAAGTCGAGCTCGAATCGATCAACAGCGGCATTCCCCTGCGCGATGAGCGCATGCGCAAGGAGCTGTTCCAGATCGAGCGGTTTCCCGCTGCCACCATCACCACGCAGATCGACTTGCGCCCGATCAACGATCTAGCCCCCGGCGCGCAGCTGGAATTGCGCCTGCCGCTGACCGTCAGCCTGCACGGCAAGCAGCACGAATACCCGGCCGAGTTGCTCGCCACGCGTCTGGATGATCGGCGCTTTCAGGTGGTGACGCTGGAGCCGCTGGTGATCAACGCCGAGGATTTCGATCTGGCGCCGGGCCTGGAAAACCTGCGCAAACTCGCCGATCTGTCGGCGATCAGTCTGTCGGTGCCGGTGGGTGCGGTGCTGATTTTCACGGCGCGCTGACATGCGCGGTGCGGTGTTCCCTTGGCGTGACGGCAACCGTTTCGAACTGTTGATCGACGGCCCGCAGTTCTTTCCGCGCATGCTCGAGCACATTGCCGGGGCAAAAGAGCAAATCGAACTGGAGCTGTACCTGGTTGAGGCCGGCGCCTGCGCCGAAGCCATCGTCCAGGCACTGGTCGCGGCGGCCGAGCGCGGCGTGCGCGTGCGTTGTCTGTTCGATGATTACGGCAGCCTCGCGTTCACGCTGCATCTGCGCCAGCGCCTGACTCAGGCCGGGGTCGAGCTGCGTTTCTACAATCGCCTGAGCTGGCGGCGCTGGGTCGGCAACTTCTATCGCGACCACCGTAAATTGCTGCTGGTCGACCAATGCCTGGCCGTGGTCGGCGGCACCGGCGTGACCGATGAATTCTGGACGCCGGGCCATGATGTCAGCGAGTGGCACGAAGTGATGGTCGAGATCAGCGGCCCATTGGTGATCGATTGGCAATTGCTGTTCGATCGCCAGTGGATCGCCAACCGTTACCGCCGCGCCTGGCGTCCGGCCGCGCATTTTGGTCTGCCACGTTTGCCGCGCGTGCCGGACAAGGGCGAGGGCATGGGCCGTGTGGCGTATGCCGACGCCCGCCAGCACCGCGACATTCTGCAATCGCTGTTTCGCGCGCTGAACAGCGGGCAAAAACGCATCTGGATGGCCACGCCGTACTTTCTGCCTACCTGGAAAATCCGCCGCTCGCTGCGCAAAGCCGCTGCACGCGGGGTCGATGTGCGGCTGTTGCTGACCGGGCCGCGCACCGATCACCCGTCAGTGCGCTACGCCGGGCACCGCTACTACCCGCGCCTGCTTAAGGCCGGGGTGCAGATCTTCGAATACCAGCCGTGCTTCCTGCACCTGAAAATGGTTCTGGTGGACGAATGGGTAAGCATCGGTTCGTGCAACTTCGATCACTGGAATCTGCGTTTCAATCTGGAGGCGAACCTGGAGGCGCTGGACCCGGCGTTGACGGCAGCGGTGGAGGCGAGCTTTGTGCAGGACTTCGGCTTGAGTCAGCTGGTGAGTCTGGAGGAGTGGCAGCGCCGACCGTTGTGGCGGCGGGTCAAGCAGCGGGTGTGGGGCTGGGTGGATCGGTTGGTGGTGAATATTCTCGACCGTCGCGGATAACCACGATTTTGAATACACCCTGAATCCAATCTGGTAGCGAGCCTGCTCGCGAAAGCGGTGTGTCATTTGATCGTTCCCACGCTCTGCGTGGGAATGCCTCTAGGGACGCTCCGCGTCCAGTGATGCGGAGCGTCACGGGCTGCATTCCCACGCGGAGCGTGGGAACGATCAATGTGGGATCGGTGTTACAGCAATTCAAAGCTCTGCTGCGTCACCGCCTGCGAATCCAGGCCGATCTGCACGTTGAACTTGCCAGGCTCGGCTGCGTATTTGAGCTGGGCGTTGTAGAACTTCAGGTCTTCCTCGGTGATGGTGAAGTGCACGACTTTCTGTTCGCCGGCCTTGAGCATGATCTTCTGGAAGTTCTTCAGTTCTTTCACCGGGCGGATCATCGAACCGGTGACGTCCTGGATGTACAACTGCACCACGGTTTCGCCGTCACGCTTGCCGGTGTTCTTGACCATGACGCTGGCGTCGAGCTTGCCGCTGGCGTTCAGGGTGGTCGATGACAGCGCCATATCGCTCAGGGCGAAGGTGGTGTAGCTCAAGCCATAACCGAACGGAAACAGCGGGCCGGTGGTGTCATCGAAATACTGCGAGGTGTAGTTGCCCGGTTTGCCCGGAGTGAACGGCCGGCCGATGCTCAGGTGGTTGTAGTAGGTCGGGATCTGGCCCACGGAACGCGGGAAAGTCACCGGCAGTTTGCCCGACGGGTTGTAGTCGCCGAACAGCACGTCGGCGATGGCGTTGCCGCCCTCGGTGCCGCTGAACCAGGTTTCCAGAATCGCATCGGCCGACTTGTTCTCTTCGAGAATCGTCAGCGGACGGCCGTTCATCAGCACCAGTACCAGCGGTTTGCCAGTGGCTTTCAACGCACGGATCAATTCGCGCTGGGTTTGCGGGATGTTCAGGTCAGTGCGACTCGAGGATTCGTGGGACATGCCACGGGACTCGCCGACAGCGGCGACGATCACGTCAGCATCCTTCGCCGCTTTCACCGCTTCGTCGATCAGCACGTTGGCCGGGCGCGGGTCATCGACCACTTCCGGGGCATCGAAGTTGAGGAAGTTCAGGTAGTCGAGGACCTTCTTGTCGCCCGTGATGTTGGCGCCACGGGCGTAGATCAGGTTGGCCTTGTTGCCGATCACCGAACTCATACCGTCGAACAAAGTGACCGATTGTGCCGGGCGCCCGGCGGCGGCCCAGCTGCCCATCATGTCGATCGGCGCTTTTGCCAATGGACCGACCAGCGCGATTTTCGCGTCTTTCTTCAGCGGCAGGGTTTCGTTGTGATTCTTCAGCAGCACCAGACTGCGACGTGCCACTTCGCGGGCCTCGGCGCGGTGCAGGCGACTCTCGGCGTAGGTATCGGCCGGGTCATCCTCGGCCTTGCCGATGCGCAGGTACGGGTTCTTGAACAGGCCCATGTCGTACTTGGCCGCGAGCACTTCGCGCACGGCGTTATCGATGTCTTTCTGTTCGATCTCGCCGGACTTGAGCAGCCCCGGCAGCTCTTTGCCGTAAAGGGTGTCGTTCATGCTCATGTCGATGCCGGCCTTGATCGCCAGCTTCGCCGCTTCGCGACCGTCGCGAGCGACACCGTGCTTGATCAGTTCGAAAATCGCGCCGTGATCGCTGACCGCCAGGCCTTTGAAGCCCCAGTCCTTGCGCAGCAGATCATTCATCAGCCAGGTGTTGGCCGTGGCTGGAATGCCGTTGATCGAGTTCAACGCCACCATTACACCGCCAGCGCCGGCATCGATCGCGGCGCGGTAGGGCGGCAGGTAATCCTGGTACATCTTCACCGGGCTCATGTCGACGGTGTTGTAGTCGCGGCCGCCCTCGACCGCGCCGTACAGGGCGAAGTGCTTGACGCTGGCCATGATGCTGTCGGCGGCGCTCGGGGTCTCGCCCTGATAGGCCTTGACCATGACTTTGGCGATGCGCGAGGTCAGGTAGGTGTCTTCGCCGAAACCTTCGGAACTGCGGCCCCAGCGCGGATCGCGGGAGATATCCACCATCGGCGCGAAGGTGATGTCGAGGCTGTCGGCGGCGGCTTCTTTAGCCGCAACGCGACCGGACTGGCCGATGGCGTCCATGTCCCAGCTCGACGCAAGGGCCAGCGGAATCGGGAAAATCGTACGGTGACCGTGGATCACGTCGTACGCGAAAAACATCGGAATCTTCAGGCGACTGCGCATGGCAGCGTCCTGCATCGGACGGTTTTCCGCGCGGGTGATCGAGTTGAACGTGCCACCGATGTTGCCGCCGGCAATTTCCTTGCGAATCAGCTCGCGGGGCATTTCCGGGCCGATGCTGATCAGGCGCAACTGGCCGATCTTCTCGTCGAGGGTCATTTGTTTCATCAGGTTGCTGATGAAAGCGTCCTTGTTTTCCAAAGGTACCGGGGTCGTGGCGGCCAGTACCTGATGACTGGCCAGGCTGACGAACAGACCCAGCAAACACAGCTTCTTCATGAATTTTTTCTCTAGAGCCCAAACGGTGATGCAACACCGGCCAGCCAAAATGTAGGGAGCGACTATTGTTGTTCGGGTGCCGGCGCAAAATCCTGAGCCGGAAAACCGCAGCCGACAGCGGCAACGTGAACGCGAAGGGCACTTTTTAGCCGATTAACCCGTCGCATGCCAGTGGCGGCGCCGATTATGCCCCAACCGCTGGCCGGGAATGCCCAGCGCTCGGTTTTTAAATCAAATGTGTCATGGAGCATCACTGCAATGAATATCAGCTCAACCTCCCGTTCACGGTTACAGATCGCCACGTTGCTGGTGTTCGCCACGCTGTTGACCGCGTGCGGCATCAACAATATCCCGACGCTTGACGAACAGGCCAAAGCCGCCTGGGGCCAGGTGCAGAACCAGTACCAGCGCCGTGCCGACCTGATCCCCAATCTGGTGGAAACCGTGAAGGGCTACGCGGCCCACGAACAGGAAACCCTGACCGCAGTCATTGAAGCGCGAGCCAAGGCCACCTCGATTCAGGTCGATGCCAGCACCCTCGACAATCCCGAGAAGCTCAAGCAGTTCCAGCAGGCGCAAGATCAACTGACCGGCGCATTGAGCCGCTTGATGGTGGTCTCCGAGCGCTACCCGGATCTGAAGGCCAACCAGAACTTCCTCGCTCTGCAATCGCAACTCGAAGGCACGGAAAACCGCATTGCCGTGGCGCGTCGCGATTTCATCCTGGCGGTGCAGAAATACAACACCGAGATCCGCACCTTCCCCGGTCGCCTGTGGCACAGCGTGATGTACAGCGATCTGCCGATGCGCGAGACCTTCGAAGCCACCACGCCCGGCGCGGAAAAAGCCCCGGAAGTGAAATTCTGACTCGAGGTCGCCCATGCGTGTGTTGAAACTGGGCCTGGTGCTGATGCTGTGGCTGTTCGCCGTCAGCGCCCGGGCCGAATTGACGTTTCCGCCGCTGAGCGGGCGCGTGGTCGATCAGGCGCAGATGCTCGAGCCATCGATTCGCGCGCAACTGAGCCAGCAATTGCAGGCGCACGAACAGGCCACCGGCGAGCAATTGGTGGTGGTCACGCTGCCGGATCTGCAGGGCACCACCATCGAGGATTTCGGCGTCCAACTGGGTCGGCACTGGGGCATCGGCCAGAAGGACAAGAACAACGGCGCCTTGCTCATCGTCGCCCGTGACGAGCGCAAACTGCGCATCGAAGTCGGCTATGGCCTGGAGGATCGCCTGACCGATGCGCAGTCGTCGGTGATCATTCATCAGGTCATCACGCCGGCGTTCAAGGCCGGCAACTTCAGCAAAGGCATCAGCGATGGCGTTGCGGCGATGCTGGTGGTGCTCGGTGGCAATCCGCTCGATGAGCCGTCCACCGTGTACGAATCCAGCGGCGACCCGGCGGATGATTTCATCTCGCGGCACCCGGCGCTGTTCATGTTTCTGGTGATGTTGTTCATCCTGACGGTGTTTGTCTGCCAGATGCTCGGTATCCTGCCTGCCGGCCGGGGCGGCTCCGGAGGAGGGGGCGGCTTTGGCG
>NZ_RCOC01000060.1:0-61475 GCF_004307515.1 Pseudomonas sp. Sample_14
AGAACGCCGCACTGCGTCACGCGATCGGCGGTGTGCTCGAGACCCTGCCGGCGCAAATGGCGTTCCTCTGCCCGAACGTCAACTCGTACCGCCGCTTCGGCGCGCAATTCTATGTGCCGAACTCGCCGAGCTGGGGCATCGACAACCGCACCGTGGCCGTGCGCGTGCCGACCGGTTCAGCGGACGCCGTGCGCATCGAACACCGCGTCGCCGGTGCCGATGCCAACCCGTACCTGCTGATGGCGTCGGTACTGGCCGGCATTCACCACGGCCTGACCAACCAGATCGAGCCCGGCGCACCGGTCGAAGGCAACAGCTACGAGCAGAACGAGCAGAGCCTGCCGAACAACCTGCGCGACGCCCTGCGCGAGCTCGACGACAGCGAAGTCATGGCGCGCTACATCGACCCGATGTACATCGACGTGTTCGTCGCGTGCAAGGAAAGCGAGCTGGCCGAGTTCGAGAACTCGATCTCTGACCTTGAGTACAACTGGTATCTGCATACGGTCTGAAGATCAAAAGCCCCTCACCCTAACCCTCTCCCGGAGGGAGAGGGGACTGACCGCGTCGTCTGGAGATTTCCGGCGACCTGAACGATCCAGTCGATGATGGATTCGGCAAAGATTTTTCAGGTCGGCGCAGTTACCAGACATCCCCCGATCGGTCCCCTCTCCCTCTGGGAGAGGGCTAGGGTGAGGGCAGCGATTCCCGGCCAGGCAAAGCAACCAGACCAACCCCCAAATTCCCCCTTGTCGAGCTCAAAAACAATGACCACAACCCGCAACGACTGGGAACAACGCTTCCAGTCCCTGTCCATCGAATCCCGCGCCTTCATCAACGGTGAATATCGCCCGGCACTCAGTGGCGACACCTTCGAATGCCTGAGCCCGGTCGATGGCCGCTTTCTTGCCGCCGTCGCCAGCACCGATGAAGCCGACGCCAACCTGGCCGTCGAAGCCGCGCGCCAGTCCTTCAACTCCGGCATCTGGGCGAAAAAAGCCCCGGCCGAGCGCAAGCGCGTGCTGATCCGCTTCGCCGATCTGATCCTGCAGCACCAGGAAGAACTGGCACTGCTGGAAACCCTCGACATGGGCAAGCCGATCAGCGATTCGATGAACATCGACATCCCGGCGACCGCCAACGCGATCCGCTGGAGCGCCGAGGCCATCGACAAGATCTACGACGAAGTCGCTGCCACGCCGCACGACCAACTCGGCCTCGTCACCCGTGAGCCGTCCGGTGTGGTCGCAGCGATCGTGCCGTGGAATTTCCCGCTGATCATGGCCAGCTGGAAATTCGCCCCGGCGCTGGCGGCGGGTAACTCGTTCATCCTCAAGCCTTCGGAAAAATCACCGCTGACCGCCATCCGCATCGCGCAACTGGCGCTGGAGGCGGGTATTCCGAAGGGCGTGTTCAACGTGCTACCGGGCTACGGCCACACCGTCGGCAAGGCGCTGGCGTTGCACATGGACGTCGACGTGCTGGCCTTCACCGGCTCCACGGCGATCGCCAAGCAGCTGATGATCTATGCCGGGCAGAGCAACATGAAACGCGTCTGGCTCGAGGCCGGCGGCAAGAGCCCGAACGTGGTATTTGCTGACGTCCCGGACCTGCGCGCGGCAGCCCAAGCGGCGGCCAGTGCCATCGCCTTCAACCAGGGCGAAGTCTGCACTGCCGGCTCGCGTCTGCTGGTCGAGCGCTCGATTCGCGAGCAGTTCATTCCGCTGCTGGTGGAAGCGCTGCAAGCGTGGAAACCGGGGCACGCACTGGATCCGGCGACCACCGTCGGCGCCGTGGTCGACCAGCGCCAACTGGACAACGTGCTGCGCTACATCAGCATCGGCCGCGAGCAGGGCGCCGAGTTGATTGCCGGCGGCCAACGCACCCTCGAAGAAACCGGCGGCCTCTACGTGCAGCCAGCGATTTTCGACGGCGTGACCAATGCGATGACTATCGCCCAAGAAGAAATCTTCGGCCCGGTGCTGTCGCTGATCACCTTCGACACTGCCGAAGAAGCCCTGCAGATCGCCAACGACAGCATCTTCGGCCTCGCCGCCGGGGTGTGGACCAGCAACCTGAGCAAGGCGCACACCTTCGCCCGCGGCCTGCGCGCCGGCAGCGTCTGGGTCAACCAGTACGACGGCGGCGACATGACCGCGCCATTCGGTGGCTTCAAGCAATCGGGCAACGGTCGCGACAAATCGCTGCACGCGTTCGACAAGTACACCGAGCTGAAAGCGACCTGGATCAAGCTCTGACTCTTTTACAGCGGCGGCCGCCCCTGGTTGGCGGCCCTCGGAGAAACCTATGAAACAGCAACACGTAAACAGCTACTACGCCGCCACCCGCAACGAAGTCATCGACTTCCCGATTCTCGAAGAAGCGCTGGACTGCGACGTCTGCATTATCGGCGCCGGCTACACGGGCCTGTCATCGGCACTGTTCCTCAGCGAAGCCGGCTACAAAGTCACGGTGCTGGAAGCGGCGAAAGTCGGCTACGGCGCCAGCGGGCGCAATGGCGGGCAACTGGTCAATTCCTATAGCCGCGACGTCGACGTCATCGAAGAGCGCTACGGCGACAAGACTGCAGAAATCCTCGGCAGCATGATCTTCGAAGGCGCCGATATCATTCGTTCGCGCATCAAGGATTACGACATCAAGTGCGACTACCGCCCGGGCGGTATTTTCGCAGCGATGAACAAGAAACAGCTCAACGGCCTGGCCGAGCAGAAGCGCAACTGGGAACGCTACGGCAACCGCAATCTGAAGATGCTCGATGCAGCGGATATTCGTCGCGAAGTGGGTTCCGACGCTTACGTTGGCGGCTTGCTGGACATGCAGGGCGGCCACGTTCATCCGCTAAATCTGGCGCTAGGGGAGGCCGCTGCCATCGTGCGTTTGGGCGGCAAGATCTACGAGCAATCGGCGGCGGTGGAAATTACCTACGGCGAGCCGATCACCGTGCGCACCGCCAAAGGCCTGGTCCGCGCCAAATACCTGCTGATCGCCGGCAATGCTTATCTGCCGCAAGGTCTCGACAACCGCGTCACCGCGAAAAGCATGCCGTGCGGCTCGCAGATCGTCGTCACCGAACCGCTGACCGAGCAGCAGGCGCGCAGCCTGATCACCAACAACTATTGCGTGGAAGATTGCAACTACCTGCTGGATTACTACCGTCTGACCGCTGACAACCGTCTGCTTTACGGTGGTGGTGTGGTCTACGGCGCGCGGGAGCCGGACGATATCGAGCAACTGATCCGGCCGAAGATCCTCAAGACCTTTCCGCAGCTCAAAGACGTGAAGATCGACTACCGCTGGACCGGCAACTTCCTGCTGACCATGTCGCGCATGCCGCAATTCGGCCGTATCGAAAAGAACGCCTACTATATGCAGGGCTACAGCGGCCACGGCGTCACCTGCTCGCACCTGGCCGGCAAACTGATCTCGGAAATGATCCGCGGCGACGCCGAACGCTTCAACGCCTTCGCCTCGCTGCCGCACATGCCGATGCTCGGCGGCCGCACCTTCTCCGCACCGCTTACCGCTCTGGGTGCGGTCTACTATTCCCTGCGCGACCGCTTCGGCGTCTGATTGACCTCACCGGCGACGGTTCGAAAGACCTCGCCGGTTTTTCACTTAGGCAAAAGCACTGATGTCCACTGTGGGAGCGAGCCTGCTCGCGAAGAGGCCATATCAGGCGACATCGATTCGCCAGACACTACGCTTTCGCGAGCAGGCTCGCTCCCACAGTGACTGTATTGCCAAGGCCTACAGGACTTTTGCCGCACCATCCATCGAACCTGCTGAGCAACACCGGCAAACGTGATTTAATAGCCGCCTTTCACGGTTCCGGGACACGGGAGCAACGTGATCCGCGCGACCTGCGCGTCACCCGCCACCCACCCCCATCGCCCTTAAGTCGCTCTTACATAAGGCTGTCATGGATACGGGTTCTCGACTCAAACTAGTACGCGAAAGCTACAAACTCTCCCAGCGCGAGCTCGCCCGGCGTAGCGGCGTGACCAACGCGACCATCTCGCTGATCGAACAGAACCGCGTCAGCCCCTCCGTCAGCTCGCTGAAAAAGCTGCTCGAAGGCATACCGATGTCCCTGGCCGACTTCTTCACCTTCGACCAGCCCCCGCGCGAACACCAATACGTGTTCCGCGCCAACGAACAACCCGACCTCGGCCGCCACGGCCTGCGCCTGCTGCTCATCGGCGCCTCCGTGCCCAGCCGCCAGATGCGCCTGCTCCGCGAACAATACGCCCCCGGCGCCAGCTCCGGCGAAGAGCCGATCGTGCATGCCGAAGGCGAAGAGTGCGGGCTGGTCACGCGCGGCACGGTGGAACTGACCGTGGACGGGCAGGTGAGTGTGCTGAGTGCGGGGGACGGGTATTACTTTCCGACGACGTTGCCGCATAAATTCCGCAACATCGGCGCGGATGAGGCAGAGATTATCAGTGCGAATACGCCGGCGAATTTTTGATCGGATAACGCATTATTTTTTGTTGACCCGGCATCTTTTACGAGGTGTCGGGTTGTTTGTTCCTGCCATTCGTCAGCCCTCCCGCATTTTCCCCGCGCATGCGCTTCCAATGCATAACTCACCCCCGCAAAGGAACCGCCGACATGCATAAATCCAGTCTCGCAGCATTCACCCTGGCCACGCTGTTATCCGCCACTTCGCTCTACGCGACAGCCGCCAGCGACACCCCGGCACCCACCGCTAACGACGGCAATAGCCAGACCAACCCGAGTGCGCCGGAAGACATTCATTCCAATGGGGCCACCGTGCCCAAAGGCACGCAGGGCAACACCACCAACAATGACGGCTCGACACCTTCGGGTTCCAAACCCAGTGGTTCGAAGCAATCGAACGACAGCGGCACCAGCAACGGTGCTGGTGAGGGTTGAAGCTGTTTGCAGATGCAGCAAGCCCGGCATCAAGCCGGGCTCTCTATCAGGCAATCCTCGATGACCGAGGTTACTTAGCCTTCCAGTTCCCGCCGCTGTTCTCACAATCAATCTTTGCCTGCGCCAGGTGCTCGCCGTCGTAGTAATACGTGGTGACTTTGGCGTTGTCGGGCATGTTCAGCGGTTTGGCGCTTTTGTCTTTGCTGGTCGAGTGCGGGTTGGCCAAGGATTCCTGGGTGAGGCGGGCGGTGCATGTGGCCTGGTAGTGGTCGTCGCAGCGATCGACTTTTTTCTTGGTGGCGTTGAGGGTGTCCTTGCTTTCGTTGCTGCAGGACCAGTTGATGGAGTCCACGGGCATGCCTTCGTATTCGTAGCAGCTGTGGGTTTCCACGGCGGGCACCGAGGCGCTGGAGGAGCGGGTCTGCACGTCGCAGCCTTCGGCCATGACGCAGGTGGGGATGATGGCGAACGTGGCGATCAGGAGCAGCAGTCGGGTTTTCATCGGCAATTCCTCTCCAATGGCGCCGCGTCTGATCGGTGATTTGGCGCTTGTCTGGTTTCGAGGCGGCGAGGGCGGGCAAGGTTCAATCGGTTTGCGCTGAGCGATCTTCGCGTACACTGCGCAACAATCAGAAACATTCGGCGCAGGATTCGATTCCCATGGCCCAAACCCTCGAACGCGCCATCGCCATTGCCGCCACGGCCCACACCGGGCAGGTGGACAAGGGCGGGGCGCCGTACATTTTGCATCCGCTGAAAGTCATGTTGCGCATGAATACGCTGGAGGAGCGCATCGTCGCTGTGCTGCACGATGTGGTCGAGGATTGCGGGGTGAGTCTGGATGATTTGCGCGGGGAAGGCTTTAGCGAAGAGGTGCTGGCGGCGATCGCGGCAGTGACCAAAGTGCCGGGCGAGTCCTACGAGGATTTTGTCGACCGCGCCGCGCAAAACCCGATTGGCCGGGTGGTGAAGCTGGCGGATCTGGAAGAGAACAGCGATATCTCGCGGATCGCCTCGCCGAGTTGGGAGGATCTGGAGCGGATCGAGAAATATCGGCGGGCGATTGCGCGCCTTCGCGCTTAGGAATGCAAATCCCCCTGTAGGAGCTGCCGAAGGCTGCGATCTTTTGGGACGCAGAGCGTCCCCGGCTGCATTCCCACGCAGAGCGTGGGAACGATCAGATCGCAGCCTTCGGCAGCTCCTACCAGGGAATGGTGGTGTCTCACAAAATAGCCAGGAAGGCGAACTATGAAATCCATTGTGTGCTTGTTGGTTGCGGCTGGTTTCGGCGCGTTGTTGCAGTTTGAAGGCGTGCCTCACGGCTTGCTGTTGGGCTCGATTGTCGTTACTGCGTTGTTTGCCAGCAAAACCGGCATTGCTCCGGCAACTCCTTATGGACTGGGCTACATCCAGGTCACGCTGGGCATCGCCACCGGGCTGATGTTCGAAGCATGGGACAGTGAAACGGCCGCGACGATGTTGCCCAGCCTTGGCGTGTTGCTGATCTGCTTGACCGTACAAATCGCACTCGCCGGATGGTGGCTGACACGCGGCGCCGGTTGGAACCGCACCGATGCACTGCTGGCGGTGTATCCCGGCGCGTTGGCCGCAGTGTTCGATTTGCTTGAGTCGGAAAAGGCTTCGAGCAAAGTCATCATCGTGCATCTGATGCGACTGCTGTTGATCACCGTGCTGGTGAGTTTGCTCATTCCCGGGCAAGCGGCGGTGGCTGAAGTCGCCAGCGATCCGTTGACCACAGGCATGGCGCTGACCGCGTTCTCTGTCATCGCGCTGAGCGTATTGCTCGGCCGCCTGTTGTTGCTGGTCGGCGTCCCGGCACCATTCATGCTTACCGCAATTCTCATAACCGCTGTATTTGTGAAGTCGGGATGGCTGCACGGCTTTCACATGCCGGAGTGGAGTTTGAACCTGGCCGCACTGATTCTTGGCGTGCGTATCGGCTCACGGTTTCAGGGGCTGGGCATCGCAGAGCTGGCGCGTCATGGGCGCACCGCTCTGGTTTCGGTCGGCTTGATGATCGTCGTCGCAGCGGCGTTTGCCGAGTTGGCCGCGCGCTGGCTGGGCACTGATCCGCTGTCGCTGTGGCTGGCGTACATGCCGGGCGCGATCGAGACGATTGCGATTGTCGCGTTTGGTGGCGGGCTGAATGTGGTGTTTATCCTGACGCATCATCTGAGCCGGATGGTGCTGCTGCATTTTGCCCCGGCGTTGTTGGTGCAGGTCAGGCGTGGCCCAAGGCAATCGCGAACGACACGACGATCATGCAGGCGAAGGCGAAGTTGAGATTCATGGGCTGTGCATCCTGAGCTTTTGAGAGTGGGGCCATTGTGAACAGGCGCAGCGCAAAGAAAAAATTCGCCTTGTTGATTCCAATGATCGAAAGCATTGATAGCCGTTGCGTTTGTATTTGCCTGAGACTTTCGCTAGTGTCGCTGAAACCTGCAACTATAAGCACAAACAGGCATAACCATGCACGACCACTCCAACGCCGAATTGCCGTCCCTGCGCCGGCAGAAAATCCTTTTGCTTCTCGAACGTGACGGCAAGGTCATGGCCTCCGAGCTGAGCCAGCATTTCGCGGTGTCCGAGGACACCATCCGCCGCGACCTCGCCGAGCTGGACAGCGCCGGGCTGGTGCAGCGGGTGCATGGCGGGGCGTTGCCGCGACCGAAGGATTCGGGCAAGGATTACTTCACCCGTCTGGATGAGACCGACGAGGTCAAGGTGCGTCTGGCGCAATTGGCGGCGCAGCACATCGAGGACGGGCAGATTGTGCTGTTCGATTCCGGCTCGACCACGTTGCAGGTGGCGCGCGCGCTACCCGCCGACATCCGCATCACTGCCGTGACCGCTTCCCCACTGACGGCGATTGCCCTGTCGGAATACAAAGGCGTGAAAGTGATTCTGGCGGGTGGTGAATTGAATCCGCATTCGATGTCGGCCAGTGGTCAGGAAGCGCTGCGACTGCTGGCGGGGATCAAGGCGGATCTGGCAATTACCGGGGTGTGTGCGATTCATCCCGAAGTGGGGATCACCTCGCTGCATTTCGATGAAGTGCCGATCAAACAGGCGATGCTCGACAGTGCAACGCGGGTGATTGCAGTGACTACGGCAGACAAGCTGGGTGCGGTGGAGCCGTTTGTGGTGGCGCCGTGTACGCGCCTGCATAGGTTGATTACCGAGCGGCATCCCGGGTCGGGGAGCGTCGAGGATTATCGGCGGTTGGGGATTGTCGTGGAGCAGTTGCCGGATTGAGTTTGTATGGGGTTTGAGGGCCTCTTCGCGAGCAGGCTCGCTCCCACAGAGTGTTGTGTCGTGCACAAATCCAATGTGGGAGCGAGCCTGCTCGCGATAGGGCCAGTGAATTCAGCGCAACCGCTCAAGCATCTGGTAATACCACATCCCCGCCGCCAGCAACGGGTTGCCCAGCAGGTCGCCCATTGGCACGCGAATGTGCTGGCACGCGGCGAAGGTGTCGAATTGCTCCATTTGCCCGGTGATTGCCCGGCTCATGATTTCGCCCATGATGTGCGTGGTGGCGATGCCATGTCCCGAGTAGCCCTGGCAATACCAGACGTTGTCCGAGAGCTTGCCCAGTTGCGGGATGCGGTTGATGACGATGCCCATCGCGCAGCTCCACTGGTAATCGATCGCCACACCTTTTAGCGCCGGGAACGTGCGTTCGATACACGGGCGCAGTTCCGCAGCGATGTCGCGCGAATCCTTGCCGCTGTAGTTGGCACCGCCGCCGAACAGCAAACGGCCGTCGGCGGTGAGCCGGTAGTAATCGAGGACGAAGCGGCAGTCGTACACGGCGAGGTCTTCGGGGTTGATCTGTTGCGCCAGATCACCGAGCGGCGCGGTGGTGACGATGCCGCCCATGGCCGGGAAGATCTTGCCCTTGAGCTGACCCGGTTCGAGCTTGTGATAGACGTCACCGGCGAGCATCACCTGACTGGCGTCGATCTGACCGTGAGCGGTGCGCACGCCAGGTGTGTCGCCGTGAATGATCTCCAGCACTTCACTGTTTTCGAAGATCAGCGCGCCCAGGCTTTCGGCTGCGCGTGCTTCGCCAATGCACAGGTTGAGCGGGTGCAGGTGCATGTTGCGGGTGTTCTTGATGGCGCCGTGGTAGAGCTCGCTTTGCAGCAGGTCGCGAACCTGACTGCGGTCGAGCAGGCTCACTTCATCGCTCAATCCGCGACGCACGGCTTCGTCGTAATCCTTGCGCAGACCGACCATGTGGCTCGGCTTGTACGCCGCGTGCAAATGGCCGTGTTTGAGGTCGCACTGGATCGCATATTTCTCGACGCGCTGGCGGATGATTTCATGCCCGCGCCAGCGCAGATGCCAGATGAAATCGTCCACGTCATCGCCCAGTTTCGCGCGCATCTGCTTGCGCATCGCGCCGTCGCCGGAGAGGCTGCCGGTGACTTGCCCGCCATTGCGCCCGGTGGCGCCCCAGCCGATCTTGTGGCTTTCGACGATGGCGACTTTCAGGCCTTTTTCCGCCAGCTCGACGGCAGTGGCGACGCCAGTGAAACCGCCGCCGATGATTACCACATCGACCTTGTGCCGGCCTTGCAGGGTCGGGTAGTCGGTGTCGTGGTTGAGGGTGGCGGTGTAGTAGGAATTGCAGTGAATGGTCATGTCGTGGTCCACAAAAAATTCAGGTTCGAAGTGCATTCCCTGTGGGAGCGAGCCTGCTCGCGAAAGCGGTGTGTCAGTCACCCAAAATGTTGAATGTGATGACGCCTTCGCGAGCAGGCTCGCTCCCACAGGTTCGGTGTTGGATCTTTAAGCCTCGGTCAGGTACCACCGCCAATCCTGCTCACCCACTTCAGCCATGAACTGCCGGTACTCGGCACGCTTCACCGCCAGATACACCCCAAGGAATTCCTGCCCTAACGCCTCTCGTGCCCACTGTGAATTTTCCAGCGCTTGTAGCGACGTCAGCCAATCGGTCGGCAACAATTCTTTTGCCTGAGCGTAACCATTGCCCTCGACCGGTGCCCCCGGATCCAGCTCTTCACGAATGCCACGGTGAATGCCGGCGAGGATCGCTGCCGCTGCCAGATACGGGTTGGCGTCGGCGCCGCAGATGCGGTGTTCGATGTGTCGTGTCGGCGCCGGGCCGCCGGGTACGCGCAGGCTGACCGTGCGGTTATCGACACCCCAGGTCGGCGCCAGTGGCGCGTAGCTGTTGGCCTGGAAACGCCGGTAGGAGTTGGCGTTGGGGCAGAACAGCAGCAGCGAATCGAGCAGCGAGGCGAGCATGCCGCCGATCGCCGTGCGCAACAGCGGTGTGCCGGCCGGGTCTTCAGAAGCGAACAAATTACGCCCCTCGGCATCGGCCAGGCTGACGTGCATGTGCATGCCGGTGCCGGCCAGATCATCGAACGGCTTGGCCATGAACGTCGCCTGCATGCCGTGCTTGTGCGCCACGCCTTTGACCAGACGCTTGTAGCGCACCGCCTGATCCATCGCTTCCAGCGCATCGCCGTGTTCAAGGGTGATTTCCACTTGCCCCGGGGCGTATTCGGAGATCGCCGTGCGCGCCGGAATACCGTGCAGTTTGCACGCGCTGTAGAGGTCGGCGAGGAATGGCTCGATCTGCTCCAGCTCGCGCAAACCGTAGACTTGCGTGTGTCGCGGTCGTCCGCCGTCAGCGTCCAGCGCCGGTTGCGGGCGGCCGTTGTGATCGCGTTTGGCGTCGAGCAGATAGAACTCCAGCTCGCAGGCCATGATCGGGTGATAGCCCTCGGCCTTGAGCCCGTCGATGACCTTGATCAGCAGGTGCCGAGGATCAGCGATGCTCGCCGGCAGGCCCTCGCTCGGGTGCATGCTGACCTGCACCGCAGCGGTCGGAATCTGCCGCCACGGCAGGCGCACCAGACTGCCTTGCAGCGGATAGGCGCGGCAGTCGATATCGCCCACATCCCAGACCAGTCCGGAGTTCTCGACATCCTCGCCTTGTACGGTCAGGCCGAGGATGGTGCTCGGCAGCGGTCGGCCGCTTTCATACACGGCGAGCAGTTCTTCGCGATGCAACAGCTTGCCGCGCGGCACGCCGTTGGCGTCGAGAATGAACAGTTCGATCATGTCGATATCGGGGTTCTGTTCGAGGAACAGGCGTGCTTCTTCGATGGCTGCGAATTTCATGGCAAATCACTCACGGTGGCGCCGCACACGCGCGCAGATTCGGCCGGACACGACGCGACAAAAAGGCGTAAGTGTCCCGGCAGGGGTATCAGGAAAATCGGGAAATTGACTGTCGCGGTTACAGCTCACGCGATCAGGCAGGAATGGCGATATCCGGCGGGCGTGCGGAGTGACGCAGCTTGGAGCGGCGCAGGGCCATGGGCAGATTGACGATGCGGTTCATACGCGGCCCCTGTTGCAGTGGGCGCGTACAGCAGAGACGTGCAACCTTTGCGGTTGTTGTGGTGACGTACTCATAACGCGTGTTTCCGTTGGCGGAAAGCGTCGGCGGCAGGGCAGGCCCGGCGACCGGTGTGCCCGGATAGTAAGGGGGAATTTGCGCGCGTGTAAATGGAAGATTCGTCGGTGGCGCTTTCCAGCGTTTGGGCTAATTGACCGAGTTGCCTTTTTCGCGAGCAGGCTCGCTCCCACAGGAGAGTGCATTTCAACTGTGGGAGCGAGCCTGCTCGCGAATGGCAGCACCTCGATCCAGAGTCAACACGCCGAGCCCGCCGCTGAGCCATTCAGCGCAGCACGTAATCGTCCGGTTCCGGCGCGGGCGGCAACGGCGAGACGCCGAGTTCGTACAGCACATCGCGCTCCAGGGTGCGCACCAGCGCATCGGTCGGCAGATCGTTTTCATCGCGGCCGAACGGGTCTTCGAGTTCATCGGCAATCGCGTCGAAGCCGAAAAAGGTGTAGCTGACAATTGCCGTGAACAGCGGCGTCAACCAACCCAGCGATTGCGCCATGGCGAACGGCAGCAACAGGCAGAACAGGTAAATGGTGCGGTGCAGCAGCAGGGTGTAAGGGAAGGGCAGTGGCGTGTTCTTGATGCGGTCGCACACGGCCTGGGCCTGGCTCAGGCAGGTCAGGTGATTGGCCAGCAATTGATAACGCCATGGCGACAGCACACCGGCCGTTTCCAGCTCGGAACACTGGCGCCCGACCTGATGAAGGATCTGGCCGCAGTGATCCGGCGCCGACCCATCGATCGGCGGGCTGACCCAGTCGGTGCTGGCCTGCTCCTCACTGTCTCCACGCAACCGCGCATTCAACGCGTGGGCGAAACCGCACAGGTTGCGCAACAGTTGTCCACGCAGGCGCGTGTCATCGATGCCTTGAGTTTCGCGCATCACCGCGCGCACCCGCAGCAGCACCTCGCCCCAGGCCTTGCGGCCCTCGTACCAACGGTCGTAACAGGCGTTGTTGCGAAAGCTCAGGAAGATCGACAGCGACAGACCGAGCAGGGTGAACGGCGTCGAATTGATCTGGGCGAAGTAGCTCGGCACCAGAAGTTCGATCAGCACAATCGCTGCCGCCAGCAGTGTCAGCATCAAGGTGCGCACGGCGATGCGTTTGGCGATCGAGCCTTTGAGGGTGAACAGCACGGCGAACTGATTGGGTCTCGGTCTGACGATCATCTCGCGGTCCCGGTTGCGCGGCGGATCAGCCGCCGGTCATGTTCATGAAACGCACCACTTGCACGTCGTCGTTGACTTCGAAGTTGTGTCGATACGGCTTGAGTTTCATCGCCTCGATGATCGCGTTCTCCAGACGTTCCGGGTGGCCCGGATGGGCACGCAATACCGCTTTGAGGTCCATCGAATGCTCGTTGCCCAGGCACAGCAGCAAGCGACCTTCGACGGTCAGGCGCACGCGATTGCAGGTGCCGCAGAAGTTGTGGCTGTGTGGCGAAATGAAGCCCAGGCGAATGTTCGGTGCTTCGGCCACGCGCCAGTAGCGCGACGGCCCTTGCGTCGATTCGGTCGAGTCGATCAGGGTAAAACGTTCGGCGATGCGTTCGCGTACTTGCGCGCTGGAATAGAAGGATTCGGCGCGGCTGTGTTCGGCGATCGCGCCCAGCGGCATCTCTTCGATGAAGGAAATATCCAGATCACGCTCGATGGCGAAACTGACCAGATCGTTGATCTCGTGATCGTTGCGGCCCTGCATCACCACGCAATTGAGCTTGGTACGGGTGAAACCGGCGGCACGCGCGGCATCGATGCCGTCGATGACCTGCGCCAGATCGCCAGTGCGGGTCAGCTCTTTGAAGCGCTGCGGATCGAGACTGTCGAGGCTGATGTTCAGGCGCTTGACCCCCGCGTCGAACAGCGGCTGGGCCAGTCGGCCCAATTGCGAGCCGTTGGTGGTCAGGCACAGTTCGCGCAGGCCGGGCAGGGCGGCGATCTGTTCGCAGAGTTGCACGACGCCGGGGCGGATCAGCGGCTCGCCACCCGTGAGGCGGATCTTGCGCGTGCCGAGGGCGACGAAGCTTTGCGCCACCTGGAACAGCTCTTCGAGGGTGAGGATCTGCTGGCGCGGCAGGAACTGCATGTCCTCGGCCATGCAATAGACGCAGCGAAAATCGCAGCGGTCGGTGACCGACAGGCGCAGATAATCCACGCGGCGGTTGTGACCATCGATCAATTCACGCTGTGTCATGGGCTCGCCTCGTGGATGTGGAGCGCCGTCAGCGGGCGCAGATCGCGCAGGGTAGGCTGCGTTCGCCATGCCGTCCAATCACTCTGGCTGACCGAGTGATTGACGGCGTCGATGATGCGTTACGGTGCGCCAAACATTGCCGTCCAGTAAATGCCGGCGTTGCTTTTCGGGTCGGTCGCGTAGGCGGCGCCCAGTTCCTGATATTGCGGATTCATCAGATTGGCGCAATGCCCGGGGCTGGCGAGCCAGCCGTCGACGACCTTGCCGACGGTGTCTTGCCCGGCGGCGATGTTCTCGCCGACCAGTTGCCCACTGTAACCGGACAGCTCGGCGCGGTCGCCCGGCGTGCGGCCGTCGCCGTCCTTGTGGTCGAGGTAATTGTTGTTGGCCATGTCGCGGCTGTGATCCTGAGCGACCGTGCCCAGCGTGGCATTCCACGCCAGCGGTGCTGCCGCCGCGAAGGACTGCCCGCCGCACTGGCGCGCCTGGCCGCGCGCGGTATTGAGTTGCGCCAGCAGCTTTTGCCCTTCGCTTTGTGCATCGCCGAGTTTCGCCGTCAGCAACGGCCGCGCGAGGACTATGCGCCAGTCGCGGTCGACACGGTTGACGCCGATATCGACGAACTGCGGATCGAGCACCACCTTACAGAAGCTTTCCTTGATCGCCTGCATCGCCGCCGCTGCATCGCGCGGGCCGTTGAGGGTGATCGCCTGCACGTTGACCATCGGGTAGTGGGCGCTGGTCATGGCCTGCTGCAGATCGACCGCGCCGCTGGCCGGCAGGCGCAGACGTGGATCGGCCGACAGCGGTGGCAACTCGTTCGATGCCTGCGTGCCGCAACGCTGCGGCTGGCTGCGATAGCTGTTGATCGACTCGATCAATTGCAGTTCATCGGCAGCCAGCGCCGAGGTGGCGAACACCACGCCCAGCGACAGTGCGGCACAACGCAAAACGGACGGCATGAAGCGCATGGAAATCTCCCTTGAGCTGAATGCGCCCATGATGCGCGAAAGGCCCCCGGTGAGTGAATGTGTTTTTCTTTGCGGCGGATTTTTTTCTGCGCTGGTGTGCCCGCGCATTTGCTCGCTACACTCTGCGAAGACCCCGCAAACCGGGCGTCTCACCGACGTAACATCTTGCCCCGGGCGGGCGCTGACGGAAGAATCGACATGGGATCGAAAGGCTTGGCGGGCGGTTTGTTGTGGATCTTTTTGACCGGCGCAGCATGGGCCGGGGCGCAGGCGCCGATCGAGGCCAAGGCCGAACAGAAAGCCGAGGTGCTGGAGGAGAAAGCGGCGGATAAAGTCAGCGCCGCGCCAGCGCCAAAATCCGAGGCCATCACCCCCACCGAAGCGCAGGCGGTAGACCCGGCCGGCGCCGCGCCGCTGGACGATCCGCTGACCTGTCTGGCGCGCAGTATCTATTGGGAAGCCAAGGGCAAGGACACCCCGGAAATGGAAGCCGTCGCCAGCGTGGTGATGAATCGCCTCGGCCACGACGGCTTTCCCGACACGGTGTGCGCGGTGGTCAAGCAAGGATCGGAAAGCGGCAATTGCCAGTTTTCCTGGTGGTGCGATGGCAAGCCCGATCAGGTCAAGGAAGACGCCGAATACGCGCTGGCCAAGGAAATCGCCGGCAAGGCGTTGAACCGTCAGCTCAAGGACCGCACGCGCGGTGCCCTGTATTTTCACGATCGCGGCGTGCACCCGAGCTGGGCCAAGGCCTATCGCAACACCGCGCAGACCGGCAGGTTCCTGTTCTACAAACCCGCCGGCGGCGACGCGCGTTAACTGGCGTGGGTGTTGAGAATGCTCGCCACCTGCTGCGGCTGGCAGTTCAGATACGGTGACTTTTGCAGCCAGCGCTGATCCGGATACCAGGAAAACATGAACTGGCCGTTCTTCAGGCGATCGATCACCTGTTTGGCGATCTGCGGCCGCACGGCGGGGCAACCCTGACTGCGGCCGATACGCCCCTGACGCTTGCTCCACAGCGGGTTCACGTAACTGGCGGCATGAATCACGATCGCGCGATCACGGGCCAGATCATTGAAACCGGGTTCCAGACCATCCATGCGCAGCGAATAGCCGTGAGTACCTTCGTAGCTTTCCTGAGTGCGGAACAGACCGAGGCTGGACTGATAACTGCCTTCGCGATTGGAAAACTGCGTGGCGAAGTTTTCCCCGGAGTTCGAACCGTGGGCAACCAGATCACGCAGCACCAGTTTCTTTTTGCTCAGATCGAAGATCCACAGGCGGCGTTCGGTGGACGGTTGCGAATAATCGATGATCGCCAGATGCCGCGAGGGTTTCGCGCCGTTGTTGACCGCGCATTGCATGGCGTTCAATGCACCTTTGAGCGCCTGGGGATTGAGTTCCGGCGCGGCGTGGGCGAGGCTGTTGTAGAGAACCGGCGATGGCTTGCCGGCGGCAAATACCGGGCTGGTCACGGCGACAAGGGTCGCGGTGCTCAACAGAAGTCGGCGCAAAAACGTCAACATTTTATAAAGTGTCCTCAACTTGCTACATAAACGGCACTTTGGCTCCTGACTCCCAGTCAATACCCGCAGGCTCGCGGTTCGAGCCTGACTGTTCAGCGCACCTGATGTAAGGTTGACCGTCATCTGGACGGCCATGGATTGGAGTAAAGCAGTTGTTCAAAAAGTACGCATGCTACTTGAGCATTTGTTTGCTCGCTGCGCCGTTTGTCGCTTGCGCCGATGAGCCGCTGCCCCCGCTCGAAACCCTGCCGACGCCTGAAACGCAATTGCCGGTCGAGCCGCGCAGCCCGTTGCAGGCGGTTTTGATCAGCCTGGCGCAGTCGTGCCCGGCCATCGCTCCGCGTCTCAATGGCCCGGCGTTGAGCCAATTGCAGGCGTTTTATGAACAGCAGGACTGGATGCCGGTGTGGGCGAGTGAGTCGGCACGCTTGCCGGCATTGCGCGCGCAATTGCAGCTGCTGGCCGATGATGGGTTGAATCCGAATCGCTACGCCGTGGCCACTACGCCGCCGCAGGATGGCGAGTTGTGCGCCGACATCGACATCAGCCGCAACTACCTGCAGGCCTTGCAGGATCTGCATTACGGCCGTCTGTTGCAATCGCATTTCGAACCGCTGTGGCGTGTCGACGGCCCGCCGACCGATCGTCAGGCGCAACTGCTCAGTATTGCCGTGCCGGGCATGAACGATATTGCTGCGGCGTTCGACCTGGCGCGTCCGCATCTACCGCAATATCAAAGCCTGCGTCAGCTGTACGCCGCGCAACGCTTGCAAGCCCTGCCGCAATGGCAGCCGGTGGGCAACGGCCCGTTGCTGCGTCCGGCGATGGCAGACCCGCGCGTGCCGGAACTGGCCCGTCGTCTGTACAACGAAGGTTATCTGACACACGCACTGGTGACACCGGACAACGCCTACGATGACGTGCTGGTGGAAGCGGTGAAGCACTTTCAGGCCAGTCATTCGTTGCAGGCTGACGGCGTGGTCGGGCCGGGCACCATTGCCGAGCTGAACATCAGCCCGCTGACCCGCCGCGATCAGTTGCGCGTCAATCTCGAACGTTTCCGCTGGATCGCCCAGGACATGGAGCCCAGTGGCCTGGTGGTCAACGTGGCCGCCGCTGAGCTGACGCTGTATCAGGGCGGTCAACCGGTGTGGCAGACCCGCACCCAGGTCGGCCGCGCGGAACGCCAGACGCCGCTGCTCAAATCCCGCGTCACCCGCCTGACGCTGAACCCGACCTGGACCGTACCGCCGACCATCTGGAAAGAAGACAAGCTGCCGGAAATCCGCAAGGACCAGACTTTCCTCAGCCGCCAGAACCTGCAAGTGCTCGATGCCAACGGTCAGCCTCTGGCGGCAGCGGACATCGACTGGGACAACCCCGGCAACATCCTCCTGCGTCAGGACGCCGGCCCGCGCAATCCGCTGGGCCAAATGGTCATCCGTTTCCCCAACCCGTTCTCGGTCTACCTGCACGACACGCCGAGCAAGGCGCTGTTTGACAAAGGCCCACGGGCGTTCAGCTCCGGTTGTGTGCGCGTCGAGCACCCGCTGCAACTGCGCGATCTGCTGCTGTCCCCGGCAGAAAAAGCTCGCACCGAGACTTTGCTGGCAACCGGCACCACCCATGAATTTCGCCTGTCGGCGCCGGTGCCAATCCTGATGACCTACTGGACGGCGCAAGTCGACAGCAGCGGCCATGTGCGTTATGCGCCGGACATCTACAGCCACGACAGCGCATTGCTGGCGGGGCTGGATCGGGCGCATTGAGTCCGGCACCAGCACGGCAGTCAAAGATCTGAGTTCGATGAGTGATTTCAGGTCGACGAATCCCGTACAAACACCTCGGTCAGTCCCCTCTCCCTCGGGAGAGGGCTAGGGTGAGGGGCCGATTTCAAGCCGAACCCATTACTCAAAATCTCACCGCCCCAGCTCCTCCACCAACCACGGCAAAAGCTCCTCACACGAGCCTTCAATCTTCAAATCGAGCAGATCATCCGCCCGGGTCTTGCCCAGATTGATCGCCATCAACGGCTTGCCACGCTCGGCAATCACCCGACACAAGCGAAACGCGGAATACGCCATCAACGACGATCCCACCACCAACAACCCCGCCGCATTCTCGGCAGCGGCCAAGGCCCGCGCGGCCGTCGGTTGCGCTACGTTCTCGCCGAAAAACACCACATCCGGTTTCATCCGCTCACCTGCGCAATGCGGGCACCGGGGCACTTGAAACCGCGCTTCAAACGCCGGATCCAGCAAGGTATCGCCATCCGGCGCCTGCACCGCATCAACACCAGTCAGATAAGGATTGTGTGCCTCCATCTGGCGCTGGATCGCGTCGCGCTCGCTGCGCTGCCCGCAATCCAGGCACAGCACTCGATGCAGGCTGCCGTGCAATTCGATCACATCGTGGCTGCCGGCCTGATCGTGCAAGGTATCGACGTTCTGCGTGATCAAGGCGCTGATCCGGCCACGCTGCTGCAATGTCGCCAGCGCCTCATGCGCGGCATTCGGTCGGGCCTTTCGCACGCGCGGCCAGCCGAGCATCGCTCGCGCCCAATAACGCCGGCGTGATTCCGGGGCGGCAAGAAATTCCTGATACATCATCGGCTGCCGCCCGCGACGCACGCCGTCACTGTCGCGATAGTCCGGAATGCCCGATGGCGTGCTGATGCCGGCGCCGGTCAATATCAGGAATTTATCGTCGGCCATGGCCTGCAACAGCATATCGAGATGTTCGCGGATCGGGCTATCGAGCATGCTCAGCACTCCAGAATGGGCAGTGCCGGCAGGTTAGCACGCGATCCGCACGGGTTACTTGCGCGCCTCCAGTATCAGGTTGAAAGGCGTTTGCGTGGCGCGGCGGAACTGCTTGAATCCGGCCTCGACAAAGACTTTGCGCAGGCGCAATTCACCGGCCTGCGCACCGAGCCCGAGGTCGACTTCCTGGGACAGCGAATTGGGCGTGCAGATAAACGTCGAGGCGGCGTAGAACAGGCGCCCGACCGCGTTGAGATTGTCGTCCAGTTTGTCGTTGGCGAACGGTTCGACCAGCAACACCGTGCCATCATCTTTCAGCGACTCATAAGCGTGGCGAGCGGCGCCGACCGGGTCACCCATGTCGTGCAGGCAGTCGAAAAAGCAGATCAGGTCGTAGTCGCCGCCGGGATAGTTTTTCGCCGTGCCCTCGAAGAATCTGGCGCGATTGCCCACGCCACCTTCTTCGGCGCGTTGCGTAGCGACTGTGACTGACGGCGCGTGGAAGTCGAAGCCGACAAACTGCGATTTCGGAAACGCCTGAGCCATGATCACCGTCGAGGCGCCGTGACCGCAGCCGATGTCGGCAACCTTGGCCCCGCGTTCCAGCTTGGCCACCACGCCGTCCAGGGCCGGAAGCCATTCGGCAATCAGGTGACCTTTGTAGCCGGGGCGGAAGAAGCGTTCAGTGCCGCTGAACATGCACGGGTGGTGATCGCCCCACGACAAGGCGCCATTGCCGCGCATGGCCTTGACCAGTTTGTCCTTGTCATGGAAAAACGACGCCACCACGCCGAGACCGCCAGCGACATACACCGGCGAATCCTCCACGGCCAGCGCCAGTGCCTGTTCTTCAGGCAAGCGAAATTGACCGTCAACGTGTTCCATATAGCCTGATGCGGCATGGGCGCTGAGCCATTCGCGTACCAGGCGCGGATTGCAGGTGGTTTTCGCCGCAAGGGCTTCGGGGCTGATCGGTTGGCTGTCGGCCATTGCCCGATACAGACCGAGTTCTTCGCCGACGATAACGTTGGCCAGCATCGCCGCGCCGCCCATGTCGTTGACCAGTTTGCCCATGAATTCGTTGAGCTTCGCCTCATTCATCACGTGTGCTCCTGAAACAGGATCACCGTCCGGCGGCGTTGAATGTCGAGGCAGGCGCCACCGGGCGGTGGTCACGGATTGGGGCAGGGCACAGCAGACGTCCTGCGGCCCCCTCGACTGGGTAATGAATGAGTCTAGTCGGTGTTTTTCTCAGCGTGGCAGCGGCAACTTCAGTTCAGCGCACAACCCGCCACCTTCACGATTGCTCAACATAAGCGAGCCACCGAGCGCCAACGCCAATTGCTGGGCGATCGCCAGTCCGAGCCCGGTGCCGCCGGTGTCGCGGTTGCGCGAGTTTTCCACGCGGTAGAACGGTTCCAGCACCTGCGCCAGTTCGGCCTCGGCGATGCCCGGGCCGCGATCGAGGACTTTCACCGACAGGCTGTCGCCCTGCGCTTCGACCTGCAATTGCGCGGCGCCGGCGAATTTCAGGGCGTTGTCGGTCAGGTTCACCAGCACCCGGCGCAGGGCCTGCGGACGGGTTTCGATTACCGCTTTGCTTTTGCCGCCGAGCTGCACGTCCTTGCCCATGTCCTGATAGTCGAAGACCAGGCTGTCGAGGAACGAGTCGAGATCAGTACGCCGGCTTTCTTCGGTGGCGCCGTGAACGCTGCGAGCGTAAGCCACGCCTTCGCGCACCAGATGCTCGATTTCGCCCAGGTCGCTGCTCAGTTTGTCTTTCTCGACCGAGTCGTCCATGAATTCTGCGCGCAGTTTCATCCGGGTGATCGGCGTTTGCAGGTCGTGGGAAATCGCCGCGAGCAGTTGCATGCGTTCTTTCAAGTAGGCGGCGATGCGCGTCTGCATGGCGTTGAACGCCCGTGCCGCGTGGACCACTTCGGTTGGCCCTTGCTCGTCGAGCTTGATCGGGTGAGCGTTGGGGTCGAGGGTTTCCACGGCGTTGGCGAGTCGAGTGAGGGGGCGGATGGCGATGCGCACGGCGAGCCAGGTGCAGAGGATCAGCAACGCCAGTTGGCCGAGCAGCACCACCGGCAACCACGGTGACAACGGCACCATCGCCGGGCGGATATCGATGGTCACCGGGCTGCCGTCGCTCAGGCGCAAGTGGCCCTGGAAATGTTGTCTCGGACCGCCGGGAACTTCGGTAAACACGATGGGATAAGTGTCGCCGATCGCCGCCGTAATCGAGGCGATCGCGACGGACTTTTCAGCCGAGGTCACCGGCATGCCCGGTTCGCCCTCATTGAGCAGGTAGCCGTAATTGCGCCGGGCCAGACGCGGCAGCCAGGCCTCGCGTTCGGCGGCGGGCAGGCGATCGAGGATGGCCATCGACGTCGAGACGTCGGTTTCGAGGTTGCCGAGCATGGTGCTTTTCGCGCTCTGGTAACGCTCGTAATACTGCGCGCCGAACGACAGGCCCTGCGCCAGAATCAGCCCGATCAGGAAGATCAGCGACAGGCGCGAGGCGAGGGTGCGCGGCCATTGCAGCTTGAGTTTCATGCCGAAGCTCCGAGCAGTTCGACCGGCAGCGAAAACACATAACCTTCACTGCGCACGGTCTTGATATAGGCCGGCTCGCGAGCATCGTCCAGCAGGCGTTGACGCAGGCGACTGACCAGCAGATCGATCGAACGATCGAACAGATCGGCCTCGCGGCCCTGGGTCAGGTTGAGCAGTTGATCGCGGCTGAGCACCCGTTGCGGATGGTCGAGGAACACCCGCAGCAGGCGGTATTCGGCGCCGCTGAGGGCAACCATGGTGCCGTCGCTGTCGAGCAAGTGGCGGGCCGAGGTGTCCAGCTGCCAACGACCGAACGCCAGCAGGCGTCCGGCTTCGGTGACCACCAGATTCGGCGGCAACATGCGCGTGCGGCGCAACACGGCGTTGATCCGCGCCAGCAGTTCGCGGGCGGCGAAAGGTTTGCTCAGGTAATCGTCGGCGCCCATTTCCAGACCGATGATGCGATCGGTCTCATCGTTGCGCGCGGTGAGCATCAGCACTGGCGTCGCCTTGTGTTTGCCGACTCGCAATTCGCGGCACAGCTGCAGGCCATCGTCACCGGGCATCATGATGTCGAGCACGATCAGGTCGACGGTGTTGGCATCAAGGAAGCTGCGCATTTGCCGGCCATCGGCGACCACTGTTGTGCGCAGGCCGTTCTTCTTCAGGTAGTTGCCTACCAGTTCACGGATCTCGCGGTCGTCGTCGACGATGAGAATGTGATCGACATGTTCCATCGGTTCAAGCCTCTGTCAAAGGGGGAATGCCGTGCAGTCTATAGCGCCGTAGACCGCACGCCCGCCTGCCTTTGTATTGCAGTGTATCTGCCGCAGCGGCGGATACACACCGACGCAAAATCACCATTTTTTCGGGGTTTTGTATCGCTCTGTATCTACACGCTGCATGGATACACAACGAGTGATTCTCGTCCTTTCCTGACACAGACGCGATACCTCGAAGGCCTCAAATAGGCTCCATCGAGGCACACACAGACCGCCTCGGCTCAAACCCACTGAAGCCTTGAGGATTACACCATGAACAACAAATCCGTATTCGCCGCCTGCCTGTTCGCCGCTCTGAACATCTGCACCCTGTCGGCCCACGCCGAAGCTGACGTCAGCCGGCAAACCTACACCTACGGCACCCATCTGGATATCCAGAAAGTGCTGTCGATGACCGAAGACACCTCGGTGACCTGCGGCATCACCGAGGCGCGCATGACCTACCTCGATTCCGCGGGCAAAACCCGCGAGCTGGATTACAGCAAATTCGCTGACGGCTGCAACAACCAGAACTGAGTCATCCCTACTTTTTCTGCAAGGAGTTTTGCCATGAACAACGTCTCGCGCTTTCTGACCGCAGCAGCCTTCGCCTTCACCGGTGCCGCCGCCCACGCCAACAGTGCTGTGGAGCAGAGCAGTTGCGCCAGCAGCACCTGCTTCCAGCTGACCACCGTGGCGAAGGAGGGCAGCGATGCCTTGATCGCCGCTGACGGCTCCAGCCGCACACCGCAGGGGCAGATGGTTGCCGCTGACGGTTCCAGCCGCACACCGCAGGGGCAGATGGTCGCCGCTGACGGATCCAGCCGCACGCCGCAGGGGCAGATGGTTGCCGCTGACGGTTCCAGCCGCACACCGCAAGGCCAGATGGTCGCCGCTGATGGTTCCAGCCGTACACCGCAAGGCCAACTGGTCGCGGAAAACGGTGCCAGTCGTACGCCTCAAGGGCAGTTGCTCGACGGCCAGATTGCATGAGCCACGGTGTAAATAAAGCGAGCTAGCGAGGGGACGTTTCCCTCGCTGGCCGGTTGCGTGCCCAGCCCCCATTCCAAGGTGACCCCTTATGTACCTCATCGCATTTCTCGGCGGTCTGCTGACCGTTCTCAGTCCGTGCATCCTGCCGGTGGTGCCGTTTCTGTTCGCTGGCGCAAACCGTACCCGTTCCTCGATCTTCCTGACCCTCGCCGGCATGGCGCTGACCTTCGCGCTGATCTCCAGCCTCGCGGTGGTCAGCAGCGAGTGGGTGATCCAGGCCAGCAACACCGGCCGCCACGTCGCCTTGCTGGTCATGGCGCTGTTCGCCCTGTCGCTGATCTCGGCCCGCGTCGGTGACTGGCTGACCAGGCCGTTTGTCGCGCTTGGCAATCGTCTCGATCAGGACACGCGTAAACGTGCCGGACCGATGGGCTCGATCATGCTCGGTGTCGCCACCGGCCTGTTGTGGGCGCCCTGTGCCGGGCCGATCCTGGGGGTGATTCTGACCGGCGCAATGTTGCAAGGCGCCAATGCGCAGACCAGCCTGTTGCTGCTGGCTTACGGCGTCGGCAGTGCCTTGTCGCTGGGCACGTTGATCTTCGCCGGACGCGGTATGGTCAATCGGCTGAAACCGTCGATCCCGTTCAGCGGCTGGTTGCGTCGCGGTGCCGGGGTTGCGGTGCTTGCTACGGTCGCGGTGATCTCGACGGGCGCCGACAAAACCCTGCTCGCCAATACGTCTTCGGAGGGCGTGGCCAGCGTCGAGAAAAACGTCCTGGAAAACGTGCCGAAAGTGGTCGACTACTTCGTCAGCAAGGTCCGCGCCGATTCGATGATGGACGAGGCCCGGGGCGCAATGCCGTCGCTGTCGGGCGCCGTGCAATGGCTCAATTCACCAGAGCTCAGTGCCGAATCCCTGCGCGGCAAAGTGGTGCTGGTGGACTTCTGGACCTACGACTGCATCAACTGCCAGCACACCTTGCCGTACGTCAAAGACTGGGCGAAGAAATACGAGAAGGACGGCCTGGTAGTGATCGGCGTGCACACCCCCGAATACGGCTACGAACGCATCATCAACAACGTCAAGGATCAGGTGAAAAAACTCGGCATCACCTACCCGGTAGCGATCGACAACGACTACGCGATCTGGCGCAACTTCGACAATCAATACTGGCCGGCGCATTACCTGATCGACGCCAAGGGCCAGATGCGTTACAGCCACTTCGGTGAAGGTCGCTATGCCGAGCAGGAGCAGATGATCAAGCAGTTGCTGGAAGAGGCCAAGGCGCCGGCAGCCTGAGTGTTTCATGCGCTTGACAGATCTTCACCACTCATCGGCAAAGTGCCCGGTTTACGGGGTTGCCGGACGATTGACAGGGACGCCGGGCAGCCTCGGCGCGATAGTGAGCAAGCACGGTCCGCGTCGCAGCCTGTGCTTTCTCTCTGCCACGGAGCTCGCTGTCATGAGTACCCCGATTGATCTCACTGCCCTGAAGGAACGTCAGAAAGTCGCTTGGGCCAGTGGCGACTACGCCGTGATCGGCACGACTTTGCAGATCGTCGGTGAAAGCCTCGCCGAGGCCTGCGATCTGCGCTGTGATGAACAGGTGCTGGATGTCGCCGCCGGTAACGGCAACGCCACCCTGGCAGCGGCGCGGCGCGGTTGTGTGGTGACCTCCACCGATTACGTCGCGGCACTGCTAGAGCGTGGTCAGGATCGCGCCCGGGCCGAACATCTGGAGGTGATTTTTCAGGTGGCCGATGCCGAGGCTTTGCCTTTTCCCGATGAAAGCTACGACGCCGTGTTGTCGACGTTCGGCGTGATGTTCGCGCCTGACCAGGTCAGCGCTGCTGCTGAGCTTGGGCGGGTCTGTCGGCGGGGCGGGCGGATCGGTATGGCCAACTGGACGCCGGAGGGCTTCGTCGGGCAGATGTTCAAGATTCTCGGCCAGCATCTGCCACCGCCCGCGGTTGCTCAGCCGCCATCGAACTGGGGCTCGGATGCGTGGCTGCACAAGCATTTCGATGACCGCGATTTTGTCGTACGCGTGACCCGCAGCCACTTCAATTTCCGCTACCGCTCGGCGGCGCATTTCATTGACATCTTTCGCCACTGGTACGGGCCGGTGCACAAGGCTTTTGCGGTGTTGTCGGCGGAGGCCGGACAGGCGCTGGAGGATGATCTGACAGAGTTGCTCAACCGGTCGAATCGCGGCGGGGAGGCGTCGCTGGTGGTGCCGAGTGAGTATCTGGAGGTGGTGATTACCAAGCGCTAGTCCACATCGGATTTCCTGGTCGATGAAGATCTCTGTGGGAGCGAGCCTGCTCGCGAAAGCGGTGTGCCAGCCAACCTTTATGTTGATGGAACCACCGCATTCGCGAGCAGGCTCGCTCCCACAGGGGGATGTGCTTATTTCAAATGGCTGCGATCAAACCACTCCAGCGCCGTGCGCCAGATGCAGATCCCCAGAAAATAAGCCGACATCAGCAACCACAAGCCCATTACCAGCGGATTGATCACCGGGTGATTGAGCACCAGCGACAGGCTGCACAACAGCCAGATCGCCGTCACCGCGATATTGATCGGCATGAAACGACGCACGCGGAACGGGTGCAGGAACTTCATCCGGGTCACCGTCAGCAATGCCAGACCGATCACGGTGAGAAAGGTGATCCACGGCCCCGGGCCGATGATGTACAGGCACAGCGCAACCACGTTCCAGGCCGCAGGGAAGCCGACAAAATAGTTGTCCTTGCTCTTCATGTTGACGTTGCAGAAGCAGAACAGCGACGACACCAGAATTACCGACACCGTCAGCAACAGGGTGTAATCGGGCAGGGGAATGTAGCGGTAGATAAACAGTGCCGGGATGAATACATAAGTCAGGTAATCGATGACCAGATCAAGGATCGAACCGTCGAAACTCGGCAGCACCGATTGCACATTGACCTTGCGCGCCAGTGCGCCATCGAGGCCGTCGACGATCAGCGCCACGCCCAGCCACATCAGGCAATGAATCGGCTGGTTTTCCAGCAGGGCGAGGGTGGCGAGGAAGGCGGTGACCACGCCAGTCGCGGTAAAACCATGGGCGCCCCATGCTTTGAGCCTGGCGATGTGTACGGTGGATATCACGGGGGCGTTCTCCAGAAAGTGAAGCAAGCCGGGTATCGCCCATCGTCAGAAAGGGCGTCGGCAAACCGGGTCGGGTTGCAGCTATCGACCGGTTTGGCCGGGATAAGGTTCACCACCCATGAATCTTAGCTGGCTCGCGGAAAATTTCTCGGGTGCGATTTCATCGGTGAGCCGGCGTCAGCCCAACGGTGCTGGCGCTATGGCTGCGTCGGTCTATCGTTGCCTGACGCAATCAGGCCGGAAAAGTCTTAGCGTCTGCACTCTGTTTAGCCAGCCCCAGCCAATTACTGGATGTGTCGTTACAAGCCCCGGCCGCTCCATCCGTCCGGGGCTTTTTTACCTCGATTGAATTTTTCCGCCGCCGTGTCGCTCTTCTGCATAACAGAACCCGTCTGCCATCGGTGTGCTCATGAACAGGAACCTCGACGATTACAACCGCATGCGTGATTTTTCCGCGACGTCGGAGCCGGCCGCAGTCAAGCGCTCGGGCCGTAAGTCGGCCAAGGATCATGCTTTGCAGTTCTGCATCCAGAAGCACGACGCTTCGCACCTGCATTACGACTTTCGCCTCGAACTCGACGGCGCCCTGAAGAGCTGGGCGGTGCCGAAGGGGCCGTCGCTGGACCCGTCGGTCAAGCGTCTGGCGATTCATGTCGAGGATCATCCGCTCGATTATGCGACGTTCGAAGGCAGCATTCCCGAGGGGCATTACGGCGCCGGTGATGTGATCGTCTGGGATCGCGGCGTGTGGATTCCGCTGGACGATCCGCACAAGGCCTATGCCAAGGGCCGACTGAAGTTCGAGCTTCAGGGCGAGAAGCTCGGCGGCGTTTGGAATCTGGTGCGTACGCACATGCCGGGCAAGAAAGAACAATGGTTCCTGATCAAGCATCAGGACAACGCCGCGCGACCGCAGGATGATTTCGACGTGCTGGTCGCCGAGCCCGACAGCGTGCTCAGTGAGCGCACGATTGTCGGCAAATCGGCGGCTGCTGCCGATAAAGCCAAACCGGTAAAAAAGGCCCCGGCCAAGCCGCGCAAGCAGGCGTCCGGGCAGCTCACCGGCGCGCGCAAGGCCAAGTTGCCGGCACTGATCAAGCCGGAACTGGCGACGCTGGTCGACAGCGCACCCGAAGGGCAGTGGAGCTACGAGATCAAGTTCGACGGCTACCGGATCATGGCGCGGATCAATCACGATGAGGTGCAGCTGTTCACCCGCAATGGTCACGACTGGACGCACAAGCTGCCGCAGCAGGCCAAGGCGCTGGCGGCATTGGGTCTGGAGTCGGCATGGCTGGACGGTGAAATGGTCGTGGCCAATGAGCAAGGCGTGCCGGACTTTCAGGCGTTGCAGAATGCTTTTGATGCCGGGCGCAGCGGCAACATTGTTTATTACCTGTTCGACGTGCCGTATCTGAATGGCGTCGACCTGCGGGACGTGCCGGTGGAAGAACGCCGCGCCGCGCTGAGCACCATCCTCGGCGCACAGAAAGAATCGTCAACGCTGCGCTTCTCCGAAGCCTTCGAAGAAACCCCGGACGCGCTGCTCAACAGCGCCTGCCAAATGCAGATGGAGGGCCTGATCGGCAAGCGGCTCGGCTCGCCTTATGTGTCGCGGCGCAGCGGCGACTGGATCAAGCTCAAGTGCAAACATCGCCAGGAATTCGTCATCGTCGGCTACACCGATCCGAAAGGCGCGCGCAGTGCCTTCGGTGCCTTGCTGCTCGGCCTGCACGACGCTGACAGCGGCGAGTTGCGCTATGCCGGCAAGGTCGGCACCGGTTTCAACGAAACCACATTGAAAAGCATCCTCGCCCAACTCAAGCCGTTGCAGACCAAAAGCGCCGCAGTGGTCAATCCGCCCAGCGGTTTCGAGGCCAAAGGTGTGCACTGGCTCAAACCCAAACTGCTGGCCGAAGTGGCATTCGCCGAGATGACCAAGGACGGCTCGGTGCGCCACGCCGTATTCCATGGTTTGCGCGATGACAAACCGGCCAAGGACATTACCGAGGAGCGAGCGAAGCCTGTGAAAGCTGCCAAGTACGAAAAGAACGAAAAAACCGAAAAGACCAAAACCGCCGACAAGCAGCCGGCAAAGAAAACCGCCGCCAGCAAAAAAGCCGAGACCGCACCGTCGCAATCAGGACTGGCCGGCGGCAAGGTACGCATTACCCACCCGGATCGGGTGATCGACGCCGTCAGCGGCACGACCAAAATGCAACTGGCGCAGTATTACGCCAGTGTCGCCGAATACATCCTGCCGCAACTCAAGGATCGCCCCGTGGCGTTGGTGCGTGCACCGGACGGCATTGCCGGCGAATTGTTCTTCCAAAAGAACGCCGAACGCCTGGCTATCCCGGGGATTACTGCACTAGACAAGGACATCACCGGCCAGCCAGTGATGATGATCAACAATCCCGAAGCGCTGGTCGGCGCGGTGCAGATGAGTACCGTCGAGCTGCACACCTGGAACGCTACAAAGGTGGATCTGGACAAGCCCGATCGTTTCGTCCTCGATCTCGACCCGGATCCGGCGCTGCCATGGAAAAGCATGGTTGAAGCCACCGCGCTGACCCTCACCGTGCTCGATGAGCTGGGCCTCAAAGCCTTCCTGAAAACCAGTGGCGGCAAAGGCATTCACTTGGTGGTGCCGTTGACGCGCAAGCATGGCTGGGACGAAGTGAAGGACTTCAGCCACGCCATCGTCAGCCATATGGCCAAGTTGCTGCCGGATCGTATTTCAGCGGTGTCCGGGCCGAAAAACCGCGTCGGGCGGATCTTCATCGATTACCTGCGCAACGGCCTCGGCGCCACCACCATTTGCGCCTACGCCGCACGGGCGCGGGAAGGCATGCCGGTGTCGGTGCCGCTGTACCGAGAGGAAGTCGCTGAAATCAAGGGCGGTAATCACTGGAACATCTACAACGTTCACGAGCGTCTGACCGAAGTCGGTGATGAGCCTTGGGCGGACATGAAGAAAACCCGCCAGACCATCACCGCCGAGATGCGCAAACGCGTCGGCATGAAAAAGTGATCAGGTGTCGCGCAGCAAGTCGTGGGCGTTGAGCAGTTCGAAGGCGATTTGCGGGTGGTTTTCCAAGCCCTTGCGAATCGCCGCCGGAATTGCCGCGCGAGTCTTGCGACACAGGCCTGGCAGCTCGTCGATCTGAATGGCGATACCGCGCATGGTGCGCACTTCGTTGAAACCGGGGGCGACGTCGACACGGATGCCGAGTTGCTCGTACATACGCTGTTGCAGGCGTTTGAGGTCGGCGAGGTCTTTGAGTTGTTCCAGGCGCGCCAGAAGAATTTTTTCCTCAGCGCGAGTCAAGCGCAGGATGCGCACATCCGCGCCGGGCGTTTCCAGCAACGGATCGCGCCCGCAGATGCAGGCGCCGGGAGGGCAGGGTGAGCGCAAGGGCACGGTGGTCGTCATGGCCTCCATCATAGAGGCCGTCGGACATGTTTGCCTATGCGCACTCAGCGGCCGTCCATCGGCCGCTGCTTCCCTCGTGACTACTGCTGCACGCCTTCGTATTGCACCAGAATGGCGTTGGCCAGGTCTTCATCACTGGCGTTCAAGCCAGGGTTGGCCTGGCGCACCTGTTGCAGTACCGACTCAAGATAAACCCCACGAATGGCCCCGCCGCTGGCGACGAATGCAGACACGTCGTCACGGGCCGGAATCACCATTTTGTCGTCCTTGAAGGTCGAGTAAAGCGACGCGGACACACCGGCCGAAGTGGCGACATCACCCGCGTCAACGCGGGCCAGCGCCGAACCGACCGGCAGGCAAAGCATAAGAGAAGAAATCAGGACTAACTTGCGCATGACGTGTTCCTCCACAAGCGCTAAGCAAAAAGGGAAGGGACTACATAACCTCAGAGGTGAACGGCGCGCGGGAGTTCCGTAGGCCGCAAAAACGTAGCGGCGAGGAACCGGGCAAAACCGGCAAGGGTCTACCGCTTGCCTGTATTGCCGAGAATCGACCCATGCTCGTCAGAGTCAGCGATAACGTTGCCCAACCGGCAGATACGCGGATCGAAGCGCTTTTGCTCGCTGGATTTGTCTGCCTGACCATCGCGCTCGGCCTGTTCCCGCGCAGCCGCGTCGACTGGCTATTGGAAAATGTCCTGGCGTTGGCGCTGGTGTTGACCCTGCTGCTGGCGCATCGGCGTTTTCGCCTGTCGACGCTGTCGCTGGGGATGCTCTTCACCTTCCTGTGCATTCATGAAGTCGGCGCGCATTACACCTATTCGCGGGTGCCGTACGATCAGTGGGGCACGCTGTTGGCCGGGGTCAGCGTCAACAAAGTTCTTGGCTTGGAACGCAATCACTATGATCGGCTGGTGCACCTTAGCTATGGATTGCTGCTGGTCTGGCCGATTCGCGAAGTGCTGCTGCGCCTGACGCCGTTGCGCGGCGCGTGGCTGGCGCTGTTGGCCCTGAATGTAGTGCTGGCGACGTCGGCGTTGTACGAATTGATCGAATGGGTCGGCGGCGCTTACCTGGGCGACGACACTGGCCAGGCCTTCGTCGGTGCGCAGAATGATCCTTGGGATTCGCAGAAGGACATGGCCCTGGCGCTGTTCGGCGCCGGGCTGTCCTTGCTGGTATTGACGCGCTGGCGCCGAGCGCCGCGGTGAGGGATCAGATCACCCCACAGGCCATGCGATCACCGCCACCGCCCAGAGGCTTGGGCATGTCGGAATGGTTATCGCCGCCGGCGTGAATCATCAGGGCGTGGCCCTTGATCTCGGCGATCTTCTTCAGGCGCGGCGCCAGCACCGGGTAGTTGGCGACACCATCAGCCATCACATATACCGCCGGCAGATCGCCCAGATGCCCGTTGGCGTAAGGGCCAAGGTGCTTGCCGGTTTTCGCCGGATCGAAGTGTCCGCCAGCGGCCAGTGCTGCGCCTTTGACGCCATCCTTGGTGCCCGCTTCGCAGCTGCCGTTTTCATGGACATGGAAACCGTGAATACCCGCTGGCAACGATTTCAAGTCCGGGGTGAACAACAGGCCGTACGGCGTCTCGCTGACAGTGACCGAGCCGATCGCCTGCGGCGCGCCGTCGGCGCTGACCAGATTGATTGCGACTTTCTCCGTTGCTGCCTGTGCGGTGCCGATTGCCAACGTGCCGAGCAGACCAAACCACAGTGCGCGTTTCATAAGCGTTTCCTTCAGCTGCATGAATGTTCGAAGCGCTGGATTGATAGCCTGCCGGGGTTAACCGGCGATGAAGGCAGTATCCAGCGGCGCTGCAAGGTGTGACCGGGTTCACGCTTGAAAAGTTTTGCCGGATTCAAGTCGCCGCTGACATCAGCCGATACGCTCTGTGTCGGCAGTTCCCTGCACATAGGCTTAACTGAAATCCGACAAGCGCAATCCAGCGTGCCCACGGGAGATTCAACGGTGTCGATCAAACTGCGTTTGGTGTTGCTGATTGCGACCAGCCTGCTGACGGCGCTGATCGTGAGTCTGGTCAGCTACGTCGGCAACCTGCGAATGGCCACGGCGGTCGGCGATAACACGGTGAGCATGAGCGCGCTGCGCAATCACATGGAAGCGGACATGATGCACGACGCCCTGCGCGCCGATGTCTATTCGGCGATGCTGGTCGGCCTGGGCAAAAGCACCGCCACCGCCACCGAGGTGCGCGATTCGCTCACCGAGCACGCCGGGCATTTTCGTGAAGTGCTGGATGACAACCTGAAGCTGCCGATCAACCCGCAGTTGCGCACGGCGCTGGAGCAGATCAAGCCGAGCCTCGATACCTACATCAAATCCGCCGAGCAGATCGTCGGCGTGGCGCTGGACAAGCCGGATGCCGCCCAACAGCAGCTCGGCACGTTCAATAGCGCGTTTACTCAGCTCGAAGAGCAGATGGGCGCGCTCAGCGAACTGATCGAAAACAACACCCTGCACACCAGCGAAGGCACCGAAGCGGCCATCCGCCACGCCAATCTTGCGCTGGCAGTGGTGCTGGTCGTCAGTCTGTTGCTGCTGCTGATTCAGGGGCGCTGGGTGATCCTGAGTATCATGGGGCCGCTCAAATCCGCCAGCCGCATCGCTGAAAGCATTGCCCATGGCAATCTCAGCGAACCAATTGTCGAGCCCGCCGGCAAGGACGAAGCCAGCGTTTTGATACGCACATTGGCGACCATGCAGCGCGATTTGCGCAACATGATTGACGTGGTCCGGCGCAACGCTCACGGCGTCAGTGGCATGAGCGAGCAGCTCAGCCAGGGCTGCCATCAGGTCGCCGACAGCAGCCAGCAGCAAAGCGTTGCCGCCGGCACCATGGCGGCCGCCGCCAGCCAGATGACCGCCAGTATCGAAGAAATCACCCGCCACGCCGAACGTGCCCTGAGCATGGCCAATCAGGCCGAAAACCTGGCCAAGGAGGGTGGCGGGGTGATTCATCAAGTGGTCAGCGACATGGACGACATCGCCCGCTCGGCACAGCAGTCGGCGCAGGTGATCCGCACGCTGGATCAGGAATCCGAGGCAATCTTCAACATCATTCAGGTGATCAAGAGCATCGCCGACCAGACCAACCTGCTGGCGCTCAACGCGGCGATCGAGGCAGCGCGGGCGGGTGAACAGGGCCGTGGTTTTGCCGTGGTCGCCGATGAAGTGCGCAGTCTGGCCGCACGCACCAGCGCTTCGACCCAGGAAATCGCCGCCATGGTCGCGCGCATCCAGAACAGCACGCGCGAGGCGGTCAGCAGCATGGAGGCGGGCGTGGCGCAGGTCGACAAGGGCATGGCGGTGACGGCGGAAGTCGAGCGGGCGATTCGCGAGATCCTCGACGCCACGCTGAACACCACGCAACTGGTCAACGACATCACCCGCACGATTGGCGAACAGAGCCAGGCCAGTAACGAGATCGCCCATCAGGTGGAAATGATTGCGGGAATGAGCGAGGGCAATAGCCGGGTGATCGGGCAGACGGCGACGACTACGGATGAGTTGTCGAATCTGGCGGGGCAGTTGGCGCGGTCGGTGGATCGGTTTCGGTTGTGATGTTGAGGTAGACCAGCTGGTTTTCCATTGCCTGAGCCAGCGCTTTCGCGAGCGGGCTCGCTCCCACAAGGTTCGCCAGTGTCGAGTCCTTTGTGGGAGCGAGCCTGCTCGCGAATAGGCCAGCTCGGGCAACACTGAATCAGGCCAATGTGCCCTCAATCAAAACCTGAACGCCTGCCGCCCAACCAACAACCATTTCCCACCCTGTTTCTGCCAGATCTGGAAATTCTCGATCTCGGTCGGAATCACCTCGGTCCCTTTCAACGCCTGTGCGGAGAAGTGGTGGCGCACTAATGCGGTATCGCCGGACATCGTGATGGTCTGCTTTTGCATCTCCAGGGTCTTGAATGCGCTGCGGCCGGTTTCGATGTCGGCGATGAATTCCTGCTTGTTCTGAATCTTGCCGCTGGAGTGGCCGTAGGTCAGGTTCGGCGCGGTCAGAGCGTTCAACTCGGCGATGTCTTTGTGCAGCATCGCCTGAGTCAGGTGATCAACTGCTTGGGCAACGTCCTTTTCCGCTGGGGCAGGGGCGGCCATGGCACAGGCGCTGAACGCGCAGAACAAGCCAATGAGGAGGCGGGATTTGGTCATGTTGTTTCCTTGTTGTTATTGGGTAGGGATGACTGGCTAGGTTCGTCAGTCATCGTACAACGTAGCAGGTTATTTTCTGCATGAACAACGAGCGGTTGGCACTGATTTATCAAGTTGCGATGCGCATCGCGCAAAAAACTTTGCAGGCCAATGCCTGATCGCAGTCATGTTTGATCGCCCATGGCCGATAAGCCCCTGAGCGGAAAAAGACTTTCAAGTCGGGAACAGACGCGCGGGTTCGCCCTGACGTGATATTCTCCGCGCCAAATTTGCTTTGACTTAATTCGGTTGGCTGGCCTTTCGGGCGGGCCGACGGGATCCCTGTCGCTCAAGCAGCTGAAGCCAATAACGATAAGAAGTCAGTTCAGAAGGGACATTAACTGAGGTCGATGCCACATGTCGGCCTTGTGTGCCCACCCGTCAATATTGAAGTGTGCCGGATTGCGCGACGCCAGCCTGAGCGTCAACACAGCGCAACGCAGACTGATAACAACGACGGGCGGAAGGCGTTTTATCATAGGTGCAACAGATGTTTAAGAAAGTGAACACAGCCTTGCTCGGTCTGGCTTTGGCGATGGGGATGTCGTCTGCCAATGCTGCCGAAGCCAAGAAAGTTGACGTCCTGCTGATCGGCGGCGGCATCATGAGCACCACCCTGGGTGTGTGGATCAATGAGCTGGAACCGACCTGGTCGATGGAAATGGTCGAGCGTCTCGATGGCGTCGCCCTGGAAAGCTCCAACGGCTGGAACAACGCCGGTACCGGTCACTCGGCCCTCGCCGAGCTGAACTACACCCCGGAAGACGACAAGGGCAACGTAACGATCCCGAAAGCTGTCGAGATCAACGAAGCGTTCCAGGTTTCCCGTCAATTCTGGGCCTGGCAGGTTCAGCAGGGCGTGCTGAAGAACCCTCGCTCGTTCATCAACACCACACCGCACATGAGCTTCGTGTGGGGCGATGACAACATCAAGTTCCTGAAAAAGCGCTACGAAGCCCTGCAGGCGAGCCCGCTGTTCGCCGGCATGCAGTACTCCGAAGACCCGGCGGTGATCAAGAAGTGGGTACCGCTGATGATGGAAGGGCGTGACCCGAACCAGAAAATCGCGGCCACCTGGAGCCCGCTGGGTACGGACATGAACTTCGGCGAAATCACCCGCCAGTTCGCCGCTCACCTGCAAACCAAACCCAACTTCGATCTGAAGCTGTCGAGCGAAGTCGAAGACATCACCAAGAACGCCGACGGCACCTGGCGTGTGAGCTACAAAAACCTCAAGGACGGCAGCAAGACCGAAACCGACGCCAAGTTCGTGTTCATCGGCGCTGGCGGCGGTGCCCTGCACCTGCTGCAGAAGTCGGGCATTCCGGAAGCCAAGGAATACGCAGGCTTCCCGGTTGGCGGTTCGTTCCTGGTGACCGAGAACCCGACGATTGCCGAGCAACACCTGGCCAAGGCCTACGGCAAGGCTTCGGTTGGCGCGCCACCGATGTCGGTTCCGCACCTGGACACCCGTGTTCTGGATGGCAAGCGCGTCATTCTGTTTGGCCCGTTCGCGACCTTCAGCACCAAGTTCCTCAAGGAAGGTTCGTACTTCGACCTGCTGACCAGCACCACCACCCACAACATCTGGCCAATGACCAAGGTCGGCATCAAGGAATACCCGCTGGTCGAGTACCTTGCCGGTCAGTTGATGCTGTCGGATGAAGACCGTCTGAACGCGCTGAAGGAGTACTTCCCGAACGCCAAAGCCGAAGACTGGCGTCTGTGGCAAGCCGGCCAGCGCGTGCAGATCATCAAGCGTGATGAAGCCGCTGGTGGCGTGCTGAAGCTGGGCACCGAGATCGTTGCTTCGCAAGACGGCTCGATCGCCGGCCTGCTGGGCGCATCGCCGGGCGCGTCGACCGCTGCACCGATCATGCTGAGCGTGCTGCAGAAAGTCTTCAAAGACAAAGTCGCATCCCCTGAGTGGCAGACCAAGCTGCACCAGATCGTGCCGAGCTACGGCACCCAGCTGAACAGCGATCCGGCCAAAGTGGCTGCAGAGTGGGCTTACACCGCGAAAATCCTCGAACTGCCGACGCCTCCAGCGATCGGTCAGGTAGCTGCTCCGGCGGCACCTGCGGCTGACAAAGCCGTAGCGCCGAAGGAAAACGCTGCACGTGACATGGCTCTGTAAGCAGAACCCTGACACACAAAAACCCACTGAACCGGCGACGGTCAGTGGGTTTTTTTATGCAGGGTGGATTCAGGCTTTTGCGGACGCGAGATAGGCACCGAGGCGCCGACCCATTTCTTCGCCCAGTGCCTGCAAGCCGCTCAGCGGCCGCACCATCACTTCGAACTCGACAATCTTGCCGTGTTCATCGAAGCGAATCATGTCGATGCCCTTGAGTTCCTTGCTGCCGACCCTGGCGCTGAATTCGAGAATCACATTCAGGCCATCCGCCGTCGCCAACTCGCGGTGATAGGCGAAATCTTCAAAGACTTCGAACACGGTGTTGAGGATCATCGCCACCACCGGCGCGCCGGGGTAGGGCGTGTGGGCCATGGGCGAGCGGAACACAGCTTGCGGATCGAGCAGTTCGGGCAGGGCTTTGAGATTGCCGCTGCGGATCATCCCGTGCCAGCGCTCGAGGGACGCGGCGACGTTGGGCTGCAAGGCGAGGTCGGGCATGGTCACTCCGGTTTTTTATTGTTGTCGGTCGGCATGACTGTAGATCAACCGCGCCGAAAGTGGATCCTCAAGTCTCAGCCTGAATACCGCTTCATGCCCGAAGCGGATCAGATGCGCATCTGATCCGTATTTTTCTGTTTCATCTGCCTCTGTATTCAGTACAGCCACAGGCTCAGAATGCCCCGGCAGTGTGGCCAATCACCCTCCGACCTCATCCCGCAGCGTCCGGTGCACCGCACACCCAGCCTCAAGGAGCGCAACATGTACAAGATGGCGATTTTTCTCGGCGGCTTTCTGACCTTGACCATTCTGATCGGCGTGCTGGCGACGATCTCTCCAGTCTGATCCGCACGCAGCTTTTTCGAACTCTGCCGATCTCCTGCTTTCAGTTGCAGAACAGGGCCAGCACGCGCCCGTCACTGAAAGTTCGAGGAGTGAAACATGCGTACGACAACCTCACAGGGACGTTGGGTTCCTATCGGTTTGATGGTCGCCGCATTGACCGGTTGCGCCATGAGCAACACCGATTCGCCGGTGCAGACACCCGGCCAGGCCAAGGCGTCCGACACGGAAATGCTCGAAGTCGGCGCACAGTGGTTGCAGGACAAACCGCCGATCCGCGCGTTGAACATGTACCTCGATGGTTTCCATTTTTACAACGGTCATCCCGGCGCGCAGATGGAAGCGCACCACTACTGCTCGGCGCTCAACGAAGAAGTGTTCCAGTGTGTGATCTACGACGGCAACACCGCTGAAGCCAAGCTGATGGGCGTCGAATACATCATCAGCCAGCGCCTGTTCACGCAATTGCCGGCAAAAGAGAAAGCCTTGTGGCACAGCCACGCTCACGAAGTCAGTTCTGGCCAGTTGGTCGCGCCGGGCATCCCGCAAGTGGCAGAAACGCGCTTGATGGAAAAACTCGCCAATACCTACGGCAAGACCTGGCACACCTGGCACACCGATCAGGACAAGCAACTGCCGCTGGGCGTGCCGCAGCTGATGATGGGCTTTACCGCTGACGGTCAGGCCGATGCGCAAATGATCCGCCAGCGCGATCAGCGTCTGGGCATTGATAGCGCCGAAAAGAAAAAGGCCCGCGCCGGGATCAAACCGGCGCCTGTCGCAACGGGGGCTGATGCGTGGCAGAAGGGTAATGTCATCCAGCTCAACGACCCGACCGGCCATCAACACGTCATGCCGCGCCCGGCCACGCCAAGCGATGAGAATGCGCGGAGTCAGCCGTGATTTACGGCGCGCCGAACAGCATCGTCCAGTAAACGCCGTCGTCGCTGCGCGCTTCGCTGGCGAAGCCGGCGCCGACCTGAGTGAACATCGGGTTCATCAGGTTGGCGCAGTGGCCCGGGCTGGCCAGCCAGCCGGCCATGGCTTTGCCTGGTGAGCTTTGTCCCGCAGCGATATTTTCCCCGACCTGGCGGCCGCGATAACCGGCAGCACGGGCGCGGTCGGCCGGCATGTCACCGTCGGGATCGCGGTGGGCGAAATAATTGCCGTAAGCCATGGCTTTGCTGTGGCCCTGAGCCGCTGCGCCGAGGGCGGCATTCCAGCTCAATGGCCGCGCGGCGGCAAAGCGCTGGCGGCCGCACATACGCGGCCGGGCGCGGGCAGCGTTGACCTCGGCGAGCAGCGCCTTGCCGACGCTGCGGTTGTCACCGACGCGGCTGTCGAGCACCGGTTGCGCCAGCACCACCTGCCATTGATTGCGCGAATGGCTGATGCCGATGTCGGCGTAGTTCGCATCCAGCAAGGCGCCGCAATAATCGCTCTGCAACTGATCGAAGGCCTCGTCGGCGTCTTCGGCTCCGATAATGCGGATGCTGCGCACCGTGATTGCTGAATAGCCGGAAGACTTCAACGCCTCGCGCATGCCGCCGCCGTAGCGATAGCCGATCGGCAAGGCCAGATTCGATTTCAAAGCCAAAGGCGCCAGACGCTGCGCAGGGCGACGGTCGCAGCGCTGCGGATGGGCGCGGTAATCATTGATGGCGGCCACCAGCTCGCGCTCCGCACTGGCGTGGGCGGATTCAGTGAACAAAGGAAACAGGATCAGCAGGCACAGAGAAACGAAGCGAGACGAACGAACGGCGTGGCGCATGGGACGGACAGCTCTGAAAGGGGACAGCGCTAGAGTGAGGGAGCCGTGTGTGGCGGCGCGGATAGGACTGGGTTTTTTGGACTTGGTTCAGTGGCGGCAATGCAATTGAATTGCTGTTGTTTGAACCGCTGCCTTCGCGAGCAGGCTCGCTCCCACATCGCGCTTACGGCGTACTCGGAACAACTGTGGGAGCGAGCCTGCTCGCGAAGACGCCGCCCCGGTCGACCCCTCTATCACTGGCAAACAACCACTAGCGATTCAACACATCCCCCATCCACCGCAAATACTCCCCCCGCTCGGAAATGGAGTTATGCCCCGAGTCCGGCACCACCTTCAGCGTCGCCACGCCCGCAGGAAAACTCTCGAACAAGCGCTGCGTGCTGCTGCGTCCAATCACGTCGTCATCGCTGGCCGCCAACAGCAACGTCGGCGTGCGGATATGCGCCGCGTACTTGCCCGATTCAAAACGATCCTTGAGCAACCACTTCACCGGCACCCACGGGTATTGCCGTGCGGCGATTTCCTCGAGGCTGTTAAACGGCGTCACCAGAATCAGATTCTGCACCGGCCGCTGACTGGCCAGGCGCACCGCCACCCCCGAACCGAGGCTGCGACCGACCACGGCGACCTGCGGATGAGTGGCATAGACCTGATCGAACAACGCCAGTGCATCTTCGGCGATCGCGGCTTCCGATGGCGAGCCGGTGCTCCCAGCAAAGCCCCGGTAATGAAGGAAATACAGCGCGTAGTCAGGAAACGCCTCAGTGAATTCCGGCAGATTTCGCGATACGTCCTCGGCATTGCCGCCGAAATAAATCAGTGCGCGCGATCCGCTGCGCTCTCGGGTTGTCACCCAGACCTCGGCATCCGGCATCGACAGTTTCATTCGCGAGTCCGCTGTAACCACGGCGGCAGGCTGGGGAAACCAGATCAGCGAGCGCTGAAACACGAACAGCGCGGCGCACAGCACCAGGTACACGGCAATGATGAAAACGACGAGTGACATCAGGGTTCGGGACATTCGGCTACTTTTAACGGGGAGAAAGGTTGGCTGTGGCAGTGTAGTTCAGCGACTGCGCCTGACAGCCGGCGCACACACCGTGCAACAGATCCGCGCAGCAGGAGGACTCGCATGCGCCACACTGAGGGTTACTCACGTCGCCGCTTGCTCACGCTGGCTGCCCAAGCTGCGGCGCTGCTCACCATTGATCGGGCATTGGCCGGCAGCGTAGCGCCGACCGCCACTGCGCCGCCCACGGCAGGAGACCAGACCATGCAGACCCGCGCCATCCCTTCCAGCTCCGAGGCACTGCCCATGGTCGGGTTGGGCACCTATCGCGGTTTCGACGTCGCGCCGGGCGATCCGGTTTACCGGCAGTTGCCCGCCGTCCTCGAAGCGCTGTTCAGGAAGGGCGGCACGCTGATCGACAGCTCACCCATGTACGGCCGCGCCGAGCAGACCACCGGTGAACTGCTGTCGATTCACGAACCGCGCTCGCCGGCGTTCCTCGCCACCAAGGTGTGGACGCGCGGGCGCGAGGAGGGCATCGCGCAGATGGAGCAGTCGTTCAGACTGCTGCAAACCGAGCGCATCGACCTGATGCAGATTCACAACCTGCTCGACTGGCAAACCCACTTGCCGACCCTGCGCGAATGGCAGGAGCAGGGGCGGATTCGCTACATCGGCATCACCCATTACACCTCGTCGGCCTATGACGATGTCGAGGCCGTGCTGAAAGCCGAGAAGCTGGATTTTCTGCAAATCAACTACGCTCTGGATGATCGTGCGGTCGAGAAACGCATCCTGCCGCTGTGCCGCGAGCGTGGGGTCGCGGTGATTTGTAATCGGCCGTTTGGCGGCGGTGATTTGCTCGCCCGGCTCAAGGGCAAGCCGCTGCCGGCGTGGGTCTCGGATGTACAGGTCAACAGCTGGCCGCAACTGGCACTGAAATTTCTCCTGGCGCATCCGGCGGTGACCTGTGTGATTCCCGGCACCAGCAATCCGCGCTACATGGCTGACAACGCCGGAGCCGGTTTTGGGCCGATGCTGACCGATGCGCAGCGGCATCAGTTGATTGCGTTGCTGGGCTGAGCCGGGTCAACCGCGATAGCGCAACGCCTCCAGCAACAACGCAAACGCTGGCGCTGCCTGGCGCCGGCTCGGGTAGTACAGGTGATAACCGGAAAATGTCGGGCACCAGTCTCCCAGCACCTGGACCAGGCGACCGTCCGCCAGAAAAGGCGCGACGACGTTTTCCGGGATGTAGCTCAGCCCGAAACCGTCCAGCGCGGCGTCGAGCAATGGGTACACACCATTCAGGGTGACCTGGCCGGAGACGCGCACCTTCAGGCTTTCACCGTCCTTTTCGAACTCCCACGAATACAGCCCGCCATTGGTTGGCAGGCGAAGGTTGTTACAGGCGTGGTCGGTCAGGTCGCGCGGGGTTTGCGGCGGATCGCGCCGGGCGAAGTAGGCGGGGGAGCCGACTACGGCCATGCGCATGTCCGGACCGATACGGGTGGCGATCATGCCTTGGGCGACGTCTTCGCCCAGGCGCACACCGGCATCGAAGCCCTGGCCGGCGATGTCGACGAAACCATAGTCACAGCAAACCTCGACGGACACATCCGGGTACTGCGGCAGGAAATCCTGCAACACCGGACGCAGGATCCAGTTCAGCGAATGGTCGGTGGCGCTGATGCGGATCTTGCCCGCCGGGGTTTCACGCAGGTTGCTCAGGGCGGCCAGTTCCACCTCGATTTCCTCGAAGCGCGGGCCGATGGTTTGCAGCAAGTGTTCGCCGGCCTCGGTCGGCGACACGCTGCGCGTGGTGCGGGTCAGCAGGCGCAGGCCGAGTCGCGCCTCGAGGCTGCGAATGGTGTGGCTGAGCGCCGATTGCGACACGCCGAGTTTGGCCGCAGCCTTGGTGAAACTGCGTTCACGGGCGACGGCGAGAAAGGCGAGCAGGTCGGTGGCGTTTTCACGAAGCATTGATGATCGTCCTGCATAAGTTTTTTCGGATTCTAGTCGATTATCCAAAGAGTGCGGATCGCTACAGTGGTTGAATCATTTATCGGAGGAAACGCCATGAACCCGATTGCTGCTTCCGCACTGACGCTCTCGCTGCTGGCTGGTGAGGTGCAGGCCACTGAAAATCCGCGTGTCACGGTCACACCGAATGGCTCGCAACCGTCGGCGAAAGGACCGGCTGACTGGTTTACCGGCACGGTGCGGGTGGATGCGCCGTTCAAAGGCACCGATGAGGCGCGGATCAGCGGCGCGACCGTGACGTTCGAGCCGGGCGCGCGAACTGCATGGCATACCCATCCGCTGGGGCAGACATTGATCGTCACCTCGGGGGCAGGCTTCGTGCAGGAGTGGGGCCAGCCGGTGCGTGAAATCCGCTCGGGCGATACCGTGTGGATTGCCCCGGGCGCCAAACATTGGCACGGGGCAGCACCGACGACGGCGATGAGTCATATCGCGATCGCCGAAGTGCTGGATGGCAAGGTGGTGGACTGGATGGAGCAGGTCAGTGATGAGCAATATCCAAAGATCGAGTGAAACCGCGCCCCTCACCCCAGCCCTCTCCCGAGGGAGAGGGAGTCGATTGGGGGACGCTCGAGACGTTCGGCATTCTGCAAGCGTGGTGGTGAATCCACTCGACCCCTAGCGCCCCATGCAAGTGCGCTAACAGCATGCCACTCACCCCAGGCGTCTCCCGGGGGAGTGGGAGCCGACCGAGGTGTCTTGCGATGTGCATCGACCTGAACTTGCCGTTGCGATTATGGATACACAGAAGACTTTCACGTCGCTGCACATCCTGAATATACCCGGATCGGTCCCCTCTCCCTTTGGGAGAGGGCTAGGCGGGCGGCGTTCCGATGAGGGGCTTTTCGCTTCAGATCATCTCCGGCAACGAATCAAGAATCTTGTCCAGCGTAATCGGATACTCCCGCACCCTCGCGCCGGTGGCGTTGTAGATCGCATTCGCCACCGCCGCACTCACGCCGCAAACTCCCAATTCACCCACGCCCTTGGCCTTCATCGGCGACGAAATCGGATCGGTTTCTTCGAGGAAAATCACTTCCTGATGCGGTATGTCGGCGTGCACCGGCACTTCGTATCCGGCGAGGTCATGGTTGACGAAAAAGCCCAGGCGCTTGTCCACCGCCAGTTCTTCCATCAACGCCGCGCCGACGCCCATGGTCATCGCGCCGATGACCTGACTGCGCGCCGACGTCGGGTTGAGAATTCGCCCCGCAGCGCAAACTGCCAACATGCGCCGTACGCGAACTTCGCCAGTGGCGGCATCGACGGCGACTTCGACGAAGTGCGCGCCGAAGGTCGATTGCTGATACTTCTCGGCCAGATCACCGAATTCGATGCTGTCCTCGCCGACCAATGCGCCGCCTTCAGCCGCGTTGCGCAGCGGCAGGCTCTTGCTGCCGACGCGCACCTGACCATCGGCGAACTCCGCCTGATCCGCCGCCAGCCCCAGCTTCTGCGCCACCGCTTCGCGCAGTTTCACGCACGCAGCGTAGACCCCGGCGGTCGAGCAGTTGCCGCCGAACTGGCCACCGGAACCGGCCGACACCGGGAAGTCCGAATCGCCCAGACGCACCACCACATCATGGAGACCAACGCCCATCATCTCGGCAGCGGTCTGCGCGATGATCGTGTAGCTGCCGGTACCGATGTCGGTCATGTCCGTTTCGACAACCACCTTGCCGTCGCGCTCCAGGCGTACGCGGGCGCCGGACTTGACCAGTAGGTTGTTGCGAAACGCCGCCGCCACGCCCATGCCGATCAGCCACCGGCCTTCACGACGGCTGCCCGGTTGCGCCTTGCGCTGATCCCAGCCGAATTTCTCCGCGCCGATCTGCAGGCATTTGACCAGTTGGCGTTGGGAGAACGGCCGCTCGGTTTTCACCGGGTCGACTTGTGTGTCGTTAGCGATGCGGAACAGCACCGGGTCCATCTTCAGTTGTTCGGCCATTTCGTCCATGGCGATTTCCAGCACCATCAGCCCCGGCGCTTCACCCGGCGCGCGCATGGCGTTGCCTTCAGGCAGGTCGAGCGGTGCGAGGCGCATGCTGACGCGGCGGTTTTCTGCGGCGTAGAGCAACTGGCTCGGTTGCGCGGCCAGTTCGACCTTGCCGTCAGCGAGGTTGCCTGACCAGCCTTCATGGGCGATGGCGGTCAGTTTGCCGTCCGCCGTGGCGCCCATGCGGATGCGCTGAATCGTTGCCGGGCGATGGGTGGTGTTGTTGGCCATTTGCGGGCGGGCGAGGGCGACTTTCACCGGCCGCCCCGCCATGCGCGCGCCGAGAGCGGCGAGGATCACGTCGGCGCGGATGAACAGCTTGCCGCCGAAACCACCGCCGATGTACGGCGAGACCAATCGGACTTTTTCCTTCGGCAGGCCGAGGGTTTTCGCGATGTCACCGACACTCCAGGCGACCATCTGGTTCGAAGTCCACACGGTCAGATGATCGTTTTTCCACGCGGCGAGTGTGGCGTGCGGTTCCATCATCGCGTGGGACTGGTCTGGTGTGGTGTAGGTCTGATCGAACTGCACCGGCGCGGCGGTGAAGGCCTTGTCGAAGTCGCCGTGATTGACGTCCGGCAGCTCGTCTTTCGGCTCGACGCCGAGGTCTTTGACGCTGGCCAGATCGAACTTGCCTTCGCTGGTCTCGTAATCGACCCTGACCAGTTGCGCGGCGGCGCGGGCCTGTTCGAAGGTTTCGGCAACCACCAATGCAACGGCTTGCTGGTAGTGCTGCACTTCGGGACCGGCGAGCAGATGCGCGGCGTTGTAATCGCCTTTGTCGAGCTTGCCGGCATTCTCGGCAGTGACGATTGCGAGTACGCCGGGCGCGGCTTTGGCTTCGTCGAGATGAATGGCTTTGATCCGCCCTTTGGCGATCGCCGAATCGACCATGAATCCGTAGGCCTGATTGGCCGCCGCTTCATGTTGTTCGTAGGCATAAGTGGCCTGGCCGCTGGTTTTCAACGGGCCTTCGATGCGCTCGGTGGGCTGGCCGACGACCTTCAGGCGGTCGATGGGATTGGTGGTGGCGGGCGTGTCGAATTTCATGCGGTTTCCCTCGCTTGCGCCAACACCGAAGCCAGCGTGCGCTCGACCAGTGTCAGTTTGAATTGGTTGTCATCGGTGGGTGTAGCGCCTTCGAGCAGGCGTTCGCTGACCGCTTTGGCGCCCTTGGGCAACAGCGCTTCAGCGGCTTCGACCCGCCACGGTTTCGGCGCAACGCCGCCGACGGCGACACGGCCCGTGCCGTCCTTTTGCAGGATCAGACCGACTGAAACAAGGGCAAACGCGTAGGACGAGCGATCCCGCACCTTGTGATAAATGTGCGTGCCGCCGACCGGTGCCGGCAGGGTCACGGCGGTAATGAATTCGCCGGGCGTAAGGCTGGTTTCGATATGCGGCGTGCTGCCCGGCAACTGATGGAAATCGGCCATGGGAATGCTGCGCGTGCTGCCGTCAGGCTTGACCGTTTCGATCTGCGCATCCAGCGCGCGCATGGCGATGGCCATGTCGCTCGGGTGGGTGGCGATGCAAGCGTCGCTGACGCCGATTATTCCGAGTTGCCGGGTCACGCCACCGATCGCCGCGCAGCCACTGCCGGGGTTGCGTTTGTTGCAGGCTTGATGGGTGTCGTAAAAGTACGGGCAGCGGGTGCGTTGCAGCAGGTTGCCGGCGGTGGTCGCCATGTTGCGCAACTGCCCGGAGGCCCCGGCGAGCAAGGCGCGGGAGAGCAGGGCGTAGTCCTTGCGCACGCGCGCGTCGGCGGCCAGATCAGTGTTGCGCACCAGCGCGCCGATGCGCAGTCCGCCTTCGGGTGTTGCTTCGATCTGGTCCAGGCCGAGGTGGTTGATGTCGATCAGGTGTACCGGGGTTTCGATGTCGAGTTTCATCAGGTCGAGCAGGTTGGTGCCGCCGGCGATGAACTTGGCGCCCTCGACTTGCGCAGCCTGGGAAGCGGCTGCGGCAGGCGAGTCGGCGCGGCTGTAATTGAAGGCTCTCATGCCGGCACCTCCGCGACTTCAGTGATGGCTTCGATGATGTTCGAGTAAGCGCCACAGCGGCAGATATTGCCGCTCATGCGCTCCTGCAGTTCGGCGGCAATCAGTTTCGGCGGCTCGGTCAGGCTCGGGCTGACGTGGCTGGGAATGCCGTCGCGGATTTCTTTGAGCACAGCGACCGCCGAGCAGATCTGCCCAGGGGTGCAATAGCCGCACTGGTAACCGTCGTGCTTGATGAACGCGGCCTGCATCGGGTGCAGCTTGTCCGGCATGCCGAGGCCTTCGATGGTGGTCACGTCACTGCCGTCGTGCATGACTGCGAGGGTCAGGCAGGAATTGATCCGCCGACCGTCGGCGATCACCGTGCAGGCGCCGCACTGGCCGTGGTCGCAGCCTTTTTTGGTGCCGGTCAGGTGCAGGTGTTCGCGCAGGGCGTCGAGCAGCGTGGTGCGGGTGTCTACTTCGAGGGTTTGCGGTTTACCGTTGACTTGCAGGGTCACTTTACTCATGGCCGGTTGCTCCAGACTGGCCGCGTAGGCCTTGAGGCTGATAAAGGGGGGCATGGCGAACGCCGTCGCGGTTACGGCGCCGAGGATCATGAAGTTGCGTCGGGAAATCGGCATGGTTCGATTCCTTTTCTCTCATCGGGCGGCAGGATTGCAAAAGGCCCAAACGGGCGCGCCGGCATGCATGCCAGTCTCGTAAAAGGAGTGACCGCAGCGGGAGGGAAAAGGTTTTGTCGGATTTGCGCTAAAGAGTTATGTGCGCAGCTCATCAATAGACCCGTGGGAGCGAGCCTGCTCGCGAAAGCGTCGGGTCAGACCCAGCCGCTGCTGGATGTGCCGACCTCTTCGCGAGCAGGCTCGCTCCCACAGTGGAGTTATGTTTTTCAGTTATGGCCCACCCACCACCATCGAGGTAAACGGTGCGACATACGCCTGCAACGTCACCAGCCCGCCGACCAGGATCGCCAGCACGATCGAGTGAAAAAACACGTAACGCAGGATCTCGCCCTCATGCCCATACCAACGGGTCGCGGTGGAGGCGACGACGATCGACTGCGCGTCGACCATTTTGCCCATCACCCCACCGGAACTGTTCGCAGCGGCCATCAGCACCGGGCTGATACCCAGCTGTTCCGAGGTCACCCGTTGCAAGCCGCCAAACAGCACGTTCGAAGCCGTGTCGGAACCGGTCAGCGCCACCCCCAGCCAGCCGAGCAGCGTGCCGAACATCGGGTAGAAAATCCCCGTCGCCGCAAACGCCAGGCCCATGGTCGCATCCAGCCCCGAATAGCGCGTGAGGAAGCCCAGCGCGAGCATCGCCGCAATCGTGATCAACGAAAATCGCACCACCCACAACGTGCGCAGGTACTGCTTGATCAGTTGCGGGATCGAATAACCCATCAGCAGACCGCCAACAATCGCCGCCAGCAAAATCCCGCTGCCGGTCGCGGTCAGCCAGGTGAACTTGTAAATCGCTTCCTCGGCTTTCGGCGCCGCGACAACCGGCGGTACTTTCTCGATTTGCAGATGCAGACCGGTGAAGGTCACCGCCGGGGCGAAAATCGGATTGGCCTCGCGCACCGGTTTGCCTTGCGGGTCGAGCTTGGCCGATTGCGTGACCGGGTCGATCACCGGTCGCGTATCGAACATGTTCTTGAAGCCCTGCGTGCCCCAGGCAAAAACGAACACCGTGAGAATGATCCACGGCATCCAAGCCCGCATCACTGCCGGACGCGCCTGATCGCTGAACGCGGCGCTGGCGGTGACTGTCTCTTCGTCGACCTTGGAGTTGTCGACGCGCCCGGACAACGCTGCCGAGGTGTGGATGGTCGCCGGTTTCCACACCTTGAGGAACAGCGTCAGGCAGGCCATGGAAATCAGCGCAGCGATGACGTCCACCAGCATCGGCCCGTGGTAGTTGGACACCAGAAATTGCGGGATGGCGAAACTCACCCCTGCCACCAGAATCGCCGGCCACACTTCGAGCATCTTGCGCCACCCGGCAAACGCCCAGATCAACCAGAACGGCACCAGCACCGAGAAGAACGGCAGCTGCCGCCCGACCATCATCGACAGCTCCATCTCGTCCAGCCCGGTGACTTTGGCCAGGGTGATGATCGGCGTGCCCAGCGCACCGAAAGCCACGGGCGCAGTGTTGGCGATCAGCGCCAGACCCGATGCGGCCAATGGCGAAAAACCCAGGCCGATCAGAATCGCCCCGGTCACCGCTACCGGCGTGCCAAAGCCTGCCGCACCTTCGAAGAATGCACCAAAGCAGAAGGCGATCAGCAGCAACTGCAAGCGTCGATCATCGGTGATCCGCGCGAGGGAATCCTGCAGCACTTTGAACGAACCGTTTTCGGTGGTCAGGCGATGCAGAAAGATGATGTTGAGCACAATCCAGCCGATCGGCAGCAAGCCATTCGCCGCGCCGAATAACGCCGCCGAACCGGCCATGCCCGCCGGCATGTCGAAGGCGAAAATCGAGATCAGCAGGGCGGACGCCAGCGCCAACAGCGCCGCCAGATGCGCCTTGACGTGAAAGAACGCCAGCGCCGCGAGCATCACCACCACCGGCACTGCGGCCATCAGCGTGGAGAGTACCGGGTTGCCGAACGGGTCGTAGATTTGCTGCCAGACCATGATCCACCTCTGCTTATTGTTATTGAGGGCGCAGATCCATTGCATGGGGGTAGGTTGCAAGCAGTATAGGTGGCGTTACGCCGCTGTTCGGCTGCGACGAACGAGCCGACAAACGGTCGATAGTGGCCACTGAATCAACGCGTTTTTGCCCGGTCGTATCTGCGGCTGCGCGCACTGCGTCCCGAAGACGCGGGCAGCGTGGCGATTTCCGTCGTCAAGACCTTGGGTTTTAGGGAAGTGTTGAATGAAGCAAGCGACAACGATGCTGCTCACTGTGACCGCCGCCGTATTGCTCAGCGGCTGTATTGCGGATTTTGATGATGACCACCGCCATGGCCGGCACTACGACCGCGACCATGGCCGCTATTACGACCATGATCGGCGCTGGGACGACCGCGATGACGACCGCCGCGATGGCCGTCGTTATCACCGTGATCGCGATGATGACTGATTGAGTGAAGAGGGCGTTCCCGTCAAAGGAACGCCCTCTGTGCATCAGCTTTCAGTTGAAAAAACGAGCGTTCGCCTGGACGCGGGATCGCGCAGGCAGCGAGGCCTCGTGATCGAGCAAATGGGTGGCGAGTATGTCGCTCAGAAAACGGAACTGATCGTTGAGGCCGACCACTTCATTGCTGAAATGGTTGCTGGCGGCGGGCATCAGCAGATCGTCGAAATCCTTGTTGAACACCAGCGTCTGCGCCTTGCGCGGCACGACGTGCTGTTGATAGTAGTTGCTGCCGAACACCGGGAAACTCACGGAGAGGGTGACTTGGGTGTGGATCATGGTGTGAACGCCTCGTTGTGTTTCGGATGGGTCAATCGTGCCTTTCATCATGGGAGGGCGGAAGGCAATCGTGGCGATGGTGGATATCGATGGTGGTGATGGTTGAGTTTTGTGGTGCTGCTGCTGGCGCCTTCGCTAGCAGGCTCGCTCCCACAGGTGCAACACATTTCAAATGTGGGAGCGAGCCTGCTCGCGAAGAGGCCGGAACCTTCAGCATCGAAATCGACTGACCCACCTATACTCAAACCTGCCCCTCCCCAAGCCAAAGGACACCACCACCGTGAACCCACGAGCGCTGGTCGTCGCCGCACTGCTTTTGCTGGCCGGCTGCGCCACCTCGGCCCGGGCACCGGTGAGTGCGCCGCAGGCGGTGGTGGTGTCGGCGCAAACCTGGCAGCAGATCGACCGCGAGATCCTCAGCGCTTCGCAGCAGGCCACCGAGCAGGTCAAGCTGTTCGCCCGTGGCTCGATGGAACATTGGCGCACTCGGGTCTATCAGCAAACTGAAGAAAATTTCATCCCCTGGTTCAGCAGCTACTGGACCCAGGAATGGCTGTCGATGAAGGTCAGTTGGTACACGATCAGCGCCGGCGGCGAGCAGGACGCTTCGGCGAAACGGCTGGCGGCGTATCTGCTTGAGCAATATCAGGAAAAAGTCCTTGCGCCGGTCGCCGTGGAGATCGATCCGGATGCGATCCTGGCGCAGGCCACGGCGTTCTACGCGCAATTGATGGCGCAGCAGATGCCGCTCATCGCCCAGCGTCATGGTGTGCCGATTGCGCAGCTCAACGGGCGCTTGCAGAAGATCCCGGCCATCGCCCTCGGCCCGCCGCCGGCGCGGGATGCGTCGCTGTTCAAAGTCATCAGCACCGAGCCGCTCAACACCCTCCCGGCGTACGCCGCACTGATCGACAAGATCCACACCGACGGCGGCGCCAAGGGCATTTCCTCCACCGACGCGGCGATGGCCCCGGTGGCCAAGCGCGCCAGCCAGCGCATCGAAGCCGAAATGGCCCCGCGCGGCGCCGCCAGTGCAGTGGCGGCAGCGGCGGGTAAACTCGCCGGGGCGATGATTTCGGTCGGCGTGGCCGGCATACGCGCAATCATCCAGGCCAACGACCGCCCCGACAGCGAAGCGCTGATCCGCAGCAGCCTCGGCAACACCTTCGACAAGGCCTGGCAGAAGCTGCTGCAGAATCCGACAACGGGGGTGATGGCCGGCACGCTGCACATGGCCGGGCAGGTCGAAGGTAATCTGGGCGTGAGTGAACCAACGTCTATCGGTGTGAGCGCTGTGCCATAGCGCTTGTACCTGCGAAGTTTTGTTGGCGGCGGTCGCGCCCGGATCAGAGCGGATGCTAGTCTTGCGCAACGCTGTTGTCAGGGAGCCCACATGGGCAATCACAAGATCGAAATTCGCCGCAGTAACGTCGAGAAAATCCTGCTGGCGGCGGAAAAGGTTTTCGCCGAAAAAGGCTTCGGCAGCACCGCCATGGCGGACATCGCTGCCGAAGTGCAGTTGCCGCGTTCCAATCTGCATTACTACTTCAGCACCAAGAGCGAGCTGTACAGCGCAGTGCTGTTCGATCTGCTGGAAGTGTGGAAGCAGGACGCCCTGTGCTTCGAGATGTTCGACGACCCGCGCGTGGTGCTGAGCAGTTACATCCGCGCCAAGATGAACCACTCACGCAGCCGGCCCTATGGCTCGAAGGTCTGGGCCAACGAGATCATCCACGGCGCGCCGACCTTGGGCGAGGCGCTGGATGCGAGCCTGTATGACTGGGCGAAGATGAAGGAAGCGAAGATTCGCCAGTGGGTCGAGGACAAGCGGATTCTGCCGGTGGAGCCGTCGGGTTTGCTGTACATGATCTGGGCGTCGACCCAGCATTACGCCGACTTTGATCATCAGGTGAACATTCTCAATGATCACCAGCCGTTGTCGGATATGCAGTTCGAGCGGGCGGTGCAGACCGTGACGGGGGTGATTTTGCGCGGGATCGGGCTGGAGCCTTGAAGAGCACCATCAAGGGCTTACCCTCACCCCAGCCCTCTCCCAGAGGGAGAGGGGGCCGACCGAGGTGTATTGAGAGGTACATCGACCTGAAAGACCGTGTCGATTATGGATTCACAACAACTCTTTCAGGTCGGCGAAGTTTGTCAGCATCCCCCAATCAGTCCCCTCTCCCTTGGGGAGAGGGCTAGGGTGAGGGGGTTTTTCAGACTGCAACGTGGTAGGGGTTGCGCGGATCATGATTCCAGTCCAGAAACGGCTTGCCCGTGTCCATCGGCACCATCTCGATGCAGTCGGCCACGGGGCAGGTGATCTGGCACAGGTTGCAGCCCACACATTCCTCATCGATCACTTCATATTTATGCGTACCGTCGGCCTGTTTCAGACTGCCGATCGCCTGGTGTGAGGTGTCTTCACAAGCGATGTGGCAACGCCCGCAACCGATGCACGCCTCCTGGTCGATCTTTGCGATGACCTGGTAGTTGATATCGAGGTACTTCCAATCCGTGGTGTTACCCACGGCGCGCCCGGAAAACTCGGCGATATTGGCGTAACCCTGGCTGTCCATCCACCGCGACAGGCCATCCTTCATCTCTTCGACAATGCGGAAACCATGCAGCATCGCCGCCGTGCACACCTGCACCGCACCGCTGCCCAGCGCCATGAACTCCGCGGCGTCGCGCCAGCTGCCGATGCCGCCAATGCCGCAGATCGGCAAACCCTGGGTCTGCGGATCACGGGCAATTTCCGCGACCATGTTCAGAGCAATCGGCTTGACCGCCGAACCGCAATAACCGCCGTGAGTGCTTTTGCTGCCGACGGTGGGCAGGGCGACCATGTGGTCCAGGTCGACGCTGGTGATCGAGTTGATCGTGTTGATCAGCGACACCGCATCGGCGCCACCACGATGCGCCGCCCGGGCGGCGACGCGGATGTCGGTGATGTTCGGGGTGAGTTTGACGATCACCGGCAGCGAGCAGTACGTCTTGCACCAGCGCGTCACCTGCTCGACATACTCCGGCACTTGGCCGACCGCCGCGCCCATGCCGCGTTCGGGCATGCCGTGGGGGCAGCCGAAGTTCAGTTCGATGCCGTCGGCGCCAGTGGCCTCGACCAGCGGCAGGATGTGTTTCCACGACTCCTCGACACACGGCACCATCAGCGACACGATCAGCGCGCGATCCGGCCAATCCTTTTTCACCTGAGTGATTTCGCGCAGGTTGATTTCCAGCGAGCGGTCGGTGATCAGTTCGATGTTGTTGATGCCCAGCACTTCGCGATTGGCGCCGTAATGCGCCGAATAACGCGAGGAAACGTTGACCGCCGCCGGATCCTCACCCAGGGTTTTCCAGACCACGCCACCCCAGCCCGCTTCGAAGGCGCGGACCACGTTGTAGGCCTTGTCGGTGGGTGGCGCAGAGGCCAGCCAGAACGGGTTGGGCGCTTTGATACCGGCGAAGACTATCGAGAGATCGGCCATTTACGCAGCCTCCACGTTGAGCATCAGTTGAGCGTTGATCGCCTCGGCGGCGCGTTTGCCGTGCTGCACCGCTTGCACGGTAAGGTCCTGATCGAGGCTGGTGCAGTCGCCGCCGGCATACACGCCGGGGACGCTGGTGCGCAGGTGTTCATCGACCGCGATGCGTTCGCCCTGACGCTTGAGTTCGCGCGCCAACGGATCGCTGAGGGCGTTGTCATCGAAGCTCTGGCCGATGGCTTTGAAGATCGCATCGGCAGCCAGCTCGAAGGTTTCTCCGGTGGTTTGCAGACGGCCTTCAACCAGATCGGTGCGGGCGAAACGCATGCCGCGCACGCGGCCCTGATCATCGAGCAACACTTGCTCCGGCTGGGCCCAGGTCAGCAATCGCACCTGATTGGCTTTGGCGATGTCCTGCTCATGGTGGGTGGCGCCCATGTCTGCGGCACCACGGCGATACACCAGATTGACGTCGCGCGCGCCGAGGCGGGCCATCTGCACGGCCATGTCGATCGCGGTGTTGCCGGCGCCGAGAACGATGCAGCGTTCGGCCAAGGGCAGTTGCGTGAGGTCATCGGCCTGGCGCAGTTCGCGGATGTAGTCGGTGGCGGCGAGCAGGCCCGGCGCGTCTTCGTGGGCCAGACCGAGTTGCTTGCTGGCATTCAGGCCGAGGCCGAGGAATACCGCGTCAAACTGCTGATGCAGTTCGCTGAGAGTAAGATTTGCACCGAGTTTCTGGCCGTGGCGGATTTCTATCCCGCCAATCTGCAGGAGAAAGTCCAGCTCCTTCTGCGCGTAGTCATCGACCAGTTTGTACTTGGCGATGCCGTACTCGTTGAGCCCGCCGGCCTTTTCCCGTGCTTCGAAAATCACCACGTCATGCCCGTGCATCGCGCTGCGATGGGCGCAGGACAACCCGGCCGGCCCGGCGCCGACCACGGCGATACGTTTGCCCGTGGCCGGGGCGCGCTGGAACGGGTGTTCAGCGAAATGCGCATTGTCCACGGCGTAACGTTGCAGCAGACCAATCAGCACGGGCGCGCATTCCTGCGCGTTGTTGCGCACGCAGGCTTGCTGGCAGAGGATTTCCGTCGGACAGACCCGCGCGCAACTGCCGCCGAGGATGTTTGCCGAAAGGATTTTCTGCGCCGCGCCCTGGACGTTGTCCTGATGGATGTTGCGGATGAATGACGGGATGTCGATTTCGCTGGGGCATGCATTGACGCAAGGCGCGTCGTAGCAATACAGGCAGCGCGAGGCTTCCAGATGCGCCTGCCGGGCATTGAGCGGCGGCGCCAGATCAGTGAAATGGCCGGCGAGGGCGGCCGCGCTTTCGTGCGGGTGGGGGAGGTGGTTCAGGGTCTCGATCACGGTTTATGGCCTCATGGCTAATTGAGGTGCTGCCTCTGATGGGCAGTGGTTGATCGTTCCCACGCTCTGCGTGGGAATGCCTCAAGGGACGCTCTGCGTTCCAATGGGACGCAGAGCGTCCCGGGCTGCATTCCCACGCAGAGCATGGGAACGATCACTAGGGGTCAGCGTTTAACGGCAGTCGGCTTATGCAACTCCGCCCGCTTGCTCAACAAATCAAACACCGCCGGATAGGCCGGCCGTTCGATGTAGCGTCCGGCGCCGCGTTCGGCGCGCAGGTCGCCATCGGCCCAGACCACGCGGCCCTGGCTGACGGTGTGGCTCGGCACGCCGCGCACGGTCTTGCCTTCGAAGATGTTGAAGTCCACCTGCTGATGGTGGGTCTTGGCGGAAATGGTCCGAGTGCCTTGCGGATCCCACAGCACCAGATCGGCATCGGCGCCCACGCGGATCGCACCTTTGCGTGGATAGAGATTGAATATCTTCGCTGTGTTGGTGGAGGTCAGCGCAACGAAATCCTGCATCGACAATCGTCCGGAGTTGACGCCTTCATCCCACAGCACCGCCATGCGGTCTTCGATACCGGCGGTGCCGTTGGGAATCTTGCTGAAGTCGTCGCGGCCGGCGGCTTTCTGCTCGGCGCAGAAGCAGCAATGGTCGGTGGCGGTAGTGTGCAGATTGCCGTTCTGCAGCCCGTGCCACAGCGCCTCCTGATGGCCGCGTGGACGGAACGGCGGGCTCATCACGTAGCCGGCGGCGGTCTGCCAGTCCGGGTGTTGATAGACGCTGTCGTCAAGCAGCAAGTGCCCGGCCAGCACCTCGCCGTAAACCGGCTGGCCCTTGCTGCGCGCATAGGTGATTTCGTCCAGAGCTTCCTTGGTGGAAACGTGCACCAGGTACAACGGCGCTCCGATGGTTTCGGCGATACGGATCGCCCGGCTCGCGGCTTCACCTTCGACCTGCGAAGGTCGCGACAGCGGATGCGCCTCCGGCCCGGTAATGCCCTGGGCCATCAGCTTGCGTTGCAGGTGATAGACCAGCTCGCCATTTTCCGCGTGCACGGTCGGCACCGCACCAAGTTCCAGGCAGCGCTCGAAACTCGCCACCAGAGTGTCGTCGGCGGCCATGATCGCGTTCTTGTAGGCCATGAAATGCTTGAAGCTGTTGATGCCGTGGTGGCTGACCAGCTCGGCCATTTCCTCGCGCACCTGCTCGCTCCACCAAGTGATCGCGACGTGGAAGCCATAGTCCGACGCGGACTTTTGTGCCCAGCCGCGCCACTGATGAAACGCGTCCATCAGCGATTGCTGCGGATTGGGAATGACGAAATCGATGATCGAGGTAGTGCCGCCGGCCAGGCCGGCAGCGGTGCCGCTGTAGAAATCTTCGCTGGCAACGGTGCCCATGAACGGCAGCTGCATGTGCGTGTGCGGGTCAATGCCGCCGGGCATCAGGTACTGGCCACTCCCGTCGAGCACTTCGGCGCCGGCGGGAATGTCGAGGTTTTCACCAATGGCTTTGATCACGCCGTCAGCGCAATAGACGTCGGCGCGGTAACTTTCATCATGGGTAACAACGGTGGCGCCACGGATCAACAGAGACATTCCGGATTCCTCGCAGGCATGACCGACTTGTGCCGGTTCTAGATGTTTTATTGAAGTACAGCGCCGCAGTTCGTATTCCTGTCATCGCTGTCAGGAATAGAAACTAGTCGCGATTTCAAGAATGATCAAGAATATTTTTTATAAGCTTATAGATATTTCAAGCTATTGATAAATAAGGATAAATAATGGAAATCACCAAAATGGTGAGGCCGTTCACCATTTTGACGCACTTGACAGGATGGAAATATGAGCAAGATTTCCTATGTGAAATCAGCCGCTTGAAGTTGTACTGCGGTTGCGGGTTCACCGACAAAAATAAATGCAGTGCACCAGTTTGAGTCCTGACACTTCGGACAACTTGCCCGACGTTTAGCCTGAGCGTTCAGACAAGTTTTCCCGGACTCATCGAATATTCAATTAAAACTGATGAATATCAGAAAGTTGCAAAGCGTTCAGTGCACCGCCCAAGCGTTAAGCGCCAGACCCGGCACGTTTATTGATCCCGCCGCTGACACCATGGCCGGTGCATGAAAGTTGTCAGTTCCTCCGGCCATCGTCCGGCTGGCGTCGTATGCGCCAGCCGCCTGATGAGCAAAAAATAATCAGAAGAACAGTGGAGCGGCCATGCAACAGACCAGATCACAAGTGACCGAGCGCGACGGCTTGTATGAGCTCGAAGCGGGCAGTGATGTCCTCGACAGTCCCCGCTACAACCACGACATGGCACCGACCAAGGTGCGCGAACGCACCTGGAACAAATGGCACATCACCGCGCTGTGGGTCGGGATGTCGATTTGCGTGCCGACCTACACCCTCGGCGGCGTGCTCACCGCTTATTTCGGCTTGAGCGTCGGCGAAGCGCTGTTGGCGATTCTGTTTGCCAACGTCATCGTGTTGATTCCACTGACCCTCAATGCTTTTCCCGGCACCAAGTACGGCATTCCGTTTCCGGTGCTGCTGCGCTCGTCGTTCGGCATTCTCGGTTCCAACGTGCCGTGCCTGATCCGCGCGTTGGTGGCGTGTGGCTGGTTCGGCATCCAGACCATGTTCGGCGGACTGGCGATTCACCTGTTTCTCGGCTCGGTGTTCGAGGGCTGGAAATCCCTCGGCGGCACCGGCGAGGTGATCGGTTTCATGGTGTTCTGGGCGCTGAATCTGTGGGTGGTGATTCGCGGTGCCGAGTCGATCAAATGGCTGGAAACCTTGTCGGCGCCGTTACTGGTGGCGGTGGGCATAGGCCTGCTGGTGTGGGCGATGCCCAATGTGTCGATGACTGAGTTGCTGGCGATCCCGCCCAAGCGTCCGGAAGGCGCCAGCGTGGTCAGTTACTTCGCGGCAGGGCTGACGGCGATGGTCGGATTCTGGGCCACGCTGTCGCTGAACATTCCCGACTTCAGTCGCTACGCCAAGAGCCAGAAGGATCAGATCCTCGGGCAGATTTTCGGCCTGCCGCTGACCATGTTCCTCTTCGCTGCGCTGGGCGTGGTGATGACCGCCGCATCGGTGAAACTGGTCGGCGTCACCGTGTCCGACCCGGTCACGCTGATCGGCCATATCCAGAGCCCGGTGTGGGTCGCGGTGGCCATGGCGCTGATCATCGTTGCCACACTGTCGACCAACACCGCCGCCAATATCGTCTCGCCAACCAATGACTTCCAGAACATCGCGCCGAAGGTGATCAACCGCACCAAAGCGGTGTTGCTCACCGGTCTGGTCGGGCTGGTGCTGATGGGTCATGAACTGCTGAAAAAGCTTGGCCTGATCGTTTCCGACATCAGCCTGGAAACCGTGTACTCGAACTGGCTGCTGGGCTATTCGAGCCTGCTCGGGCCGATCGCCGGGATCATGGTGGTGGATTATTTCCTGATCAAGAAACAGCGACTGGACCTCGCCGGGCTGTACCGCGATGACGTGTATCCGGCGTGGAACCGGGCGGGTTTTCTCGCCTTTGGCGTTCCGGTGGCGCTGACCTTGCTGTCGCTGGGCAGCGACGCGTTCAGCTGGTTCTACAGCTATGGCTGGTTCACCGGCTCGGCGCTGGGCGGGATTATTTATTACGGGTTGTGCGTGATGCGGGCGCAGCCTTCTGCCGTGAAAACAGCGGTGTAACACATGATCGTTCCCACGCTCTGCGTGGGAACGCAGCCCGGGACGCTCCGCGTCCCAACAGCGGACGCAGAGCGTCCATGGATGAATGCCCACGCAGAGCATGGGCACTATCGGCATCAGCATTGAGGAGATCCCCATGAACGCAGCCGGAGACGTTCTGCAATCCACCCATCAGCACATCAACCGCGATCGCCTCTGGGCCTCGCTCATGGAACTGGCCAGACTTGGTGCCACGGTCAAGGGCGGCGTCTGTCGCCTGGCCCTGACCGACCTCGACCGCCAGGCCCGCGACCTGTTCGTGCAGTGGTGCAAGGACGCCGGTTGCAGCGTCACGGTCGATGCCGTGGGCAACATTTTCGCCCGCCGCGCCGGGCGCAACCCGAACCTGCCGCCGGTGATGACCGGCAGCCACATCGACACTCAGCCCACCGGTGGCAAGTTCGACGGCTGCTTCGGTGTGCTCGCCGGCGTCGAAGTGCTGCGCACTCTCAACGACCTCGGCGTGGAAACCGAAGCGCCGCTGGAAGTGGTGGTCTGGACCAACGAAGAGGGCTCACGCTTCGCCCCGTGCATGATGGGCTCCGGGGTCTTCGCCGAGAAATTCACCCTCGAAGAGACTCTCGCCAAGGTCGACGCCGACGGTGTCACCGTCGGCGAAGCGCTGAATGCCATCGGCTACGCCGGCCCGCGCAAGGTCAGCGGGCATGCAGTCGGCGCCTATTTCGAAGCGCACATCGAGCAAGGCCCGATCCTCGAGGACGAAGAGAAAACCATCGGTGTGGTACTCGGCGCGCTCGGGCAGAAGTGGTTCGACCTGAAATTGCGCGGCGTCGAAGCCCACGCCGGCCCGACGCCGATGCACCTGCGCAAGGATGCCCTGGTCGGCGCTTCGGTGATCGTCGGCGCCGTCAACCGCGCCGCCCTCGGTCATCAGCCCCACGCCTGCGGCACGGTCGGCTGCCTGCAAGCCTATCCCGGCTCGCGCAACGTGATCCCCGGCGAAGTGCGTATGACCCTCGACTTCCGGCATCTGGAGCCAGCGCGGCTGGATTCGATGATTGCCGAAGTGAAACAAGTCATCGATGCGACCTGCGAAGAGCACGGCCTCACTTATGAACTGACCCCGACCGCCGACTTCCCGCCGCTGTACTTCGAAAAGGGCTGCGTGGAGGCGGTGCGCGGCGCCGCGAAAGGGCTGGGTCTGTCGCACATGGACATTGTCAGTGGCGCCGGGCATGACGCGATCTTCCTCGCTGAGTTAGGCCCGGCGGGAATGATTTTTGTGCCATGCGAGGGCGGGATCAGCCATAACGAAATCGAAAATGCAGCGCCGGATGATCTGGCGGCGGGGTGCGCGGTGTTGCTAAGGGCGATGCTCGCGGCTTCGGCGATGGTGGCGGCCAGCGAGCGTGCCGCCTAAGGTAAACACACCAAGCAAACCTGTGGAAGCGAGCCTGCTCGCGAATGCGCCGGGTCAGGCACCGAATGGCCTATCTGACACTGCGCTTTCGCGAGCAGGCTCGCTCCCACAGGGGATTTCTGGCGATTTTGAGGCCGTGGCACGATCCCGAGCCGCTGCGGTCGTACTCTTCACCTAGCCGCATCACAGTGTGGAGATCCAATGAGCCAGGAAGTCCTGACCACCGAAACCAACCGTCGCCAGTTGCAGCAGATCATCGCCGGGCTGTCGGACGGGGTGATTCTGCTGGAACTCGACAAAAGCATTCTCTGGGCCAACGAAGCGGCGCTGACCATGCACGGTGTCAGCACCATCGGTGATCTGGGCAGCAACGCCGACGAGTACGCCAAACGCTTTACGCTGCGCTATCGCAACAATCATGTTTTGCCGCCGGACAACTACCCGATCAGCCGTGTCGCCCGCTGCGAGGCGTTCAATGATGTGCTGATCGAAGTCTCGTCCGTGGACGACCCGGAGCGGGTCTGGGTGCACAGCGTGCGCAGCATGGTGCTGACCGACCGCGTCGGCCAGCCCGAGTCGCTGGTGCTGATCATGAGCGACGTTACCGACTGGGCCAACGCCGAGCAGCGTTTCGAAAAAACCTTCAACGCCAACCCCGCGCCGGCAGTGATCTGTCGTCTCAGCGATTTGCGCTACATCAAGGTCAACCCGGGCTTTCTGGAAATGACCGGCTATACCCGCGATCAGGTGATCGGCACCTCGGCTTACGAAATCGATATCTTCGAGCAGGCCGATCAGCGCGATCTGGCTGTTCAGCGCTTGCGCGATGTCGCGACCATTCCGCAAATGCAGGCGGAACTGCGCCTTCCCGACGGTGGCAGTAAACAGGTGATCGTTGCCGGTCAGCCGTTGCTGCTCAATGACGAGAATTGCATGCTGTTCTCCTTCGTCGACATGGAGCCTCGGCGCCGGGTCGAAGTGGCCTTGCGTCAGAGCGAGGAGCGCTTTGCCAAGGCTTTTCGTCTGACTCCGGTGCCGATTCTGATCTGCACCGCTGAAAAGCAGGAGGTCATCGACGTCAACCAGGCATTCCTCGATACCCTGGCCTATGACAGCGATGACGTACTCGGCAAAACCGTGACGCAATTGAGCTTCATCCACGATGACGGCGCGCGCACCCGGTTATTGTCGGCGTTGGCGAAGAACGGTCGGGTGGATCGGGTCGATGTGCCGGTGCGCAAGAAGGACGAGGAGTTGCTGGAATGTGCGGTCTCGGCCGACACCGTGAACATTCACGACACGTCCTGCTATTTGCTGGTGCTGATGGACATGACCGAGCGCAAGCGCACTGAACTTGAGCTGGTCGCGGCGATTGAAGAGGTGATGAAGGATGCGTCGTGGTTCAGCCGGACGCTGATCGAAAAGCTGGCCAACGTGAAGAAGATCAACTCGCCGCAGCTGCCAAGTGCCTCTTTCACTGACCTGACGGCCCGTGAGCGCGATGTGCTGGGCTTGATCTGTGAAGGACTGGCGGACAAAGAGATCGCCGCGCGGTTGAAACTGGCGCCCAATACCGTGCGCAATCATGTTGCCACTGTGTACTCGAAAATCGATGTGCATAGCCGCAGCGAGGCGATCGTCTGGGCTCGGGAGCGCGGTTTGTTTTCGGGAGAGTGGGGCACCAAGGGCCAGCGTTGAGGGGTGCAAATGCACTAGTTACAAGGGTGCAAATTCATGTATTGGCCAAGGCGTTGTGTTCTTAGGCTGGTGGGGTGCGGTGTAGACCATTTCGGGTTTGCGATCGTGCCCCTTTTGAAACAGTCATAGGAACAACGTCAATGATGAATCTTGCGCAGTTGCGCGCTCGGCTCGAGCACAGTTTTGCGCCGCTGGCTTGTGAGTGTTCGGTGGATGGTGATCATTCGCTGACGGTCAAGTTGTATCACCGGGATTCGGGGCAGGTGGATCTGGTGATCAGCGGGCTGGATCTGGCTTCGCTGCGTACGCCTGGGGCGGTCGAGGCGTTGGTGGGGGAGTTGCGGTATGAGCTTGAGAGCAATTCCTTGCGTTCTTCGCGGGATCCGGATTTGGCTTAAGCGCGCTTTGGTCTTGGCGACCTTTGGGCCGGCCATGCTCTGGGGGGGGTGGGTGTATATCCGTTTCTGCGGGTGTTGCGGCTGGCGGTTTCGCCCTTACGGCGAGTCACCTTTTCCAAACGCGGAAAAGGTAACCGAAAAGGCTTGCTCCTGCGTTCGGCCCTCGCAGGCTCGGGTTCCTTCGCTCCGGGACTGATCC